>NZ_JBIWKA010000009.1:318897-422035 GCF_044765445.1 Streptomyces sp. NPDC102467
GTGGGCGGGTGGTCTCCCTTTGCACCCCCCCCACCCCCCCCCCCAAAACCCCCGCACGGGGGGGCCCCGGGGGGGGGGGGGGGCCCGGGGGGGGGGGGGGGCCCCCCCCCGGGGGGGCGCCCCCCCACGATGCCCGGTCGGGCTACGCGTCGATGCGCGAGCGGTCCAGGGTCGCCGCGGAGCCGCTGATGAACTCCTTGCGCGGCGCCACGTCATTGCCCATCAGCAGATCGAAGACCTGCTCAGCGGCGTCCAGCTCGCCGATGTTGATCCTGCGCAACGTGCGGAAACGCGGGTCCATGGTCGTCTCGGCCAGCTGGTCGGCGTCCATCTCACCCAGGCCCTTGTAGCGCTGGATCGAATCCTTGTAACGCACACCCTTGCGCTGAAGCTCCAGCATCGTCTCCCGCAGCTCGCGGTCCGAGTACGTGTAGACGTACTTGTCCTGGCCCTTCTTCGGCTGGACCAGCTCGATGCGGTGCAGCGGCGGCACAGCGGCGAAGACGCGGCCGGCCTCGACCATGGGCCGCATGTAGCGCTGGAACAGCGTCAGCAGCAGGCAGCGGATGTGCGCGCCGTCCACATCGGCGTCGACGAGCAGAATGATTTTGCCGTAGCGCGCCGCGTCGATGTCGAAGGTCCGGCCGGACCCGGCTCCTATGACCTGGATGATCGCGCCGCACTCGACGTTCTTCAGCATGTCCGAGACGGACGACTTCTGAACGTTGAGAATCTTGCCGCGGATCGGCAGGAGAGCCTGGAACTCGGAGTTCCGGGCAAGCTTGGCAGTGCCGAGCGCGGAGTCGCCCTCGACGATGAACAGCTCGCTGCGCTCCACGTCGTCGCTCCGGCAGTCCGCGAGCTTGGCGGGCAGGGACGACGACTCCAGGGCTGTCTTGCGGCGCTGCGCGTCCTTGTGCTGGCGGGCCGCGATGCGCGTACGGGCCGCGGCGACGGCCTTCTCCATGACAGCGCGAGCCTGCGCCTTGGCGTCGCGCTTAGTAGACGTGAGGAACGCCTTGAGCTCCTTGGCCAGGACATTGGCGACGATCCGGTTGGCCGCCGAGGTGCCGAGGACTTCCTTGGTCTGCCCCTCGAACTGCGGCTCCGCCAGACGCACGGTGACGACGGCCGTGAGTCCCTCCAGGGCGTCGTCCTTGATGACGTCGTCCTCGGCGACGCGCAACAGCTTCTGGGTACGCAGCACCTCGTTCAGCGTCTTTGTGAGCGAGCGCTCGAAGCCGGACACGTGAGTGCCGCCCTTGGGGGTGGCGATGATGTTCACGAACGACTTGATGTTCGTGTCATACCCCGTCCCCCAGCGCATCGCGATGTCGACACCGAGGTCACGGGTGACCTCGGTCGGCGTCATCTGGCCGTGCTCGTCGAGCACGGGGACGGTCTCCTTGAAGTGGCCGTTCCCGGTGAGACGAAGGACGTCACAGACCGGCTTGTCCTGGGCCAGGTACTCGCAGAACTCGCTGATGCCCCCGTCGAACCGGAAGGACTCCTCGCCCTTGCTGCCGCCGTCACCGAGGCCGTATTCGTCGCGCACGACGATGGTCAGGCCCGGCACCAGGAAGGCGGTCTGGCGGGCACGCTGGTGCAGGTGCTCCAGCGAGAGCTTGGCGTCCTTCAGGAAGATCTGCCGGTCCGCCCAGTAGCGGATACGGGTACCGACGCGGCTCTTCGGGACCTTCTTGACCTTGCTCAGTCGCGCGGAGGAGTCGAAGGCCGCGTCGGGGCCGGGCTTGGCGAAGGCGCCGGGGACACCGCGCCGGAAGCTGATGGCATGTGTGTGGCCATGGAGGTCCACCTCGACGTCGAGGCGCGCCGACAGCGCGTTCACCACAGAGGCACCCACGCCGTGCAGACCGCCGGAGGCCGCGTACGCGCCGCCTCCGAACTTGCCGCCGGCGTGGAGCTTGGTCATGACGACCTCGACTCCGGAAAGGCCGGTTTTGGGCTCCATGTCCACGGGGATGCCGCGGCCGTTGTCCCGCACCTCTACGGAGGCGTCGTCGTGCAGGATCACCTCGATGTGATCGCAGTAGCCGCCAAGAGCCTCGTCGACGGAATTGTCGATGATCTCCCAGAGGCAGTGCATCAGGCCGCGGCTGTCGGTCGAGCCGATATACATGCCGGGACGCTTGCGTACGGCTTCGAGCCCCTCGAGAACGAGAAGGTGCCGCGCGGTGTAGTTGGAACCGTCCCGGTCTGCTCCGGTCAGCAACGCTGTGGACGGCACGGACGTATCGGCGGTCACGCGGTTCGCTCCTCGCTGAATTTCAGATGGGGCCCTTATGGGTAAAGGGCCGGCGTCGGTCGCCCGTCAGAGGGTACCGAGGCCTGGTAGAGCCGTTGTAACGCCACCCTCACCTCTGACCAGACTAGTCCACCCTCGTATGCATGTTCGATCCCTCGATGGAGTGAAGCCCACATCACGTTCCCTTCCAGGCATGAACCATTTAGGCTCCGGGCACGTCCTCATGAACAACCGGCAAGCCAGCCGTGGACGACCGACCTGACAGAACGTGCGAACCCGTAAGAGACGTAAGAGACGCAATACGGCACATTCGCCGCCACCCGGCAGCAGACAGCCGGTCTCGAAGAAAATTTTCGAGGAAATGCCGCGAGCGGGAACGTTTTCGGCCTGGTTGGATGTTGACCCTGGTACGACAGCTCGTCGAGCTAGAGAAGAGGCGACGTGACTACTGTTCTGACCCCCGCGAGCCCGCTGACGGCGGCTGACCGCTGTGACCGTTGCGGCGCCCAGGCATATCTGCGCGTCGTTCTGACCAGCGGTGGTGAACTGCTCTTCTGCGCCCACCACGGTCGCAAGTTCGAGCCGGAACTCAAGAAGATCGCCGCTGAGATACAGGACGAGACGGAGCGGCTCACCGCTGTTCCGGAAAGCTCCGAAACCGAGGAACGCTGACGCCTCGCACCCACGACGAGCCAGCTCCGGCATCAGGCCGGTGATCGGGCGGCCACCCCTCCACCAAGGGATGGCCGCCCGTCCTCGTATCTCCGTCAGCCGTGCTCTCGCAGCACCCTGACGACGTCCGAGACCCTGGTGTAGACGCCAGGGCTCCCTGCGCGGCCACAGCCGCTTCCCCACGACACGAGGCCGACGAGTCGGCCCTGGGCGACCAGCGGGCCTCCACTGTCGCCCTGGCAGGCGTCCTTGCCGCCCTTCGGCTCCCCGGCGCACAGCATCGTCGCCGGCAGGAACTTTCCGTCCGCGCCGCCGGGGTACGCCTTTTCGCAGGCGGAGTCGGCGAGCACCTGCACCTGTGCGGCGTGCAGCGTGCGCGCATAGTCGCCGGCACCGGTCGTGTCGCCCCACCCGAAGACGGTCGCGCCCGTTCCCGGCGCATAGGCCGGGTCGCCCTCCTCGGCCATCGGGATCACGTATCCCCCGGGCAGCGGCGTGGCCAGTGTGATGACGGCCACATCGCCCGCGTTGGTACGGCTGTCGTAGTCCGGGTTGATCCACGCACTGCGGAGCGGGATCTCGACCCCGTCCGAGGCCCGGAGGTCCGTCCGGCCGGCGATCACCTTCAGATCGCTCACTTTGTCGCGCGGAACGCCCAGTACGGGCTCGCTCAGGCAGTGCGCCGCGGTGATGACCGTCGACCGTGCGACGACCACGCCCCCGCAGAACTGTCCCGCGCGCATACCCCCGAATCGGTCACGACTGGAGAGTGCCACCACCCACGGATTGTCGGACGCCTTGACCGGGCGACCGCCGACGACGCCGTCGTCGGCGACCGCGGGTGCCGACGAGGCCAAGGGCAGCACCGCCGCCGCGACCAGTACGGCCAGTGGTGCGGTCAGCGCTCTCGCGAAGGGACGACGCATGCGGTCTCCTCACTCTGGGTTGCTATGACACACCCAGAGTGATCCAGTTGTGCGCACCACGCACAGCGAGACTCACCTTCGGCCGCCTATTTCGAAGGCCCGGCCCCACCCTGCGAACGGGGTCGGGCCGGGCCTTCGTAGAGCCGTACAGCGGTGACTAGTCGAGGTAGTCGCGCAGAACCTGCGAGCGCGACGGGTGGCGCAGCTTCGACATCGTCTTGGACTCGATCTGGCGGATGCGCTCACGCGTCACGCCGTACACCTTGCCGATCTCGTCGAGGGTCTTCGGCTGACCGTCGGTGAGACCGAAACGCATGGAGACGACGCCCGCCTCACGCTCCGACAGCGTGTCGAGCACGGAGTGCAGCTGCTCCTGAAGGAGCGTGAAGCTGACGGCGTCGGCCGGGACCACGGCCTCGGAGTCCTCGATGAGGTCACCGAACTCGCTGTCGCCGTCCTCGCCCAGCGGAGTGTGCAGCGAGATGGGCTCACGGCCGTACTTCTGGACCTCGATGACCTTCTCGGGGGTCATGTCGAGTTCCTTGGCCAGCTCCTCCGGGGTGGGCTCACGACCCAGGTCCTGGAGCATCTGACGCTGCACGCGCGCGAGCTTGTTGATGACCTCGACCATGTGCACCGGGATACGGATGGTGCGGGCCTGGTCGGCCATCGCGCGGGTGATCGCCTGACGGATCCACCACGTGGCGTACGTGGAGAACTTGTAGCCCTTGGTGTAGTCGAACTTCTCGACCGCACGGATCAGACCGAGGTTGCCCTCCTGGATGAGGTCCAGGAAGAGCATGCCGCGACCCGTGTAGCGCTTGGCCAGGGAGACCACCAGACGGAGGTTGGCCTCCAGGAGGTGGTTCTTGGCGCGGCGGCCGTCCTCGGCGATGATCTCCAGCTCGCGCTTGAGCTTGGGAGCGAGCTTGTCCGCGTTGGCCAGCTTGTCCTCGGCGAACAGGCCGGCCTCGATGCGCTTGGCGAGCTCGACCTCCTGCTCGGCGTTGAGCAGCGGGACCTTGCCGATCTGCTTGAGGTAGTCCTTGACGGGGTCGGCGGTGGCACCGGCGGCCGCGACCTGCTGGGCGGGCGCGTCGTCCTCGTCGTCGTCAGACAGGACGAAGCCGCCCTGGCCCTCCTCGGCGGGCTCGCCTTCCTTGCCCGTCGCGGGGGTCTCCTCCGTCGACTCGTCGTCGGAAACCTCGTCGTCCTTCTTGGACGCCTTCTTGGCGGCGGTCTTCTTGGCGACCGTCTTCTTGGCGGTGGCCTTCTTCGCCGTCGTCTTCTTCGCGGCAGCCTTGCCGGCGGGCGCGTCGTCCTCGGCAGCGACCTCGGCCGTCGTCGCCTCGGGGGCGGCGGTGGCAGCGACCTTCTTGGCGGTGACCGTCTTGGCCGCGACCGTCTTGGTGGCGGTGCGCTTGACCGGACTCTTGGCTGCGACGCTCTTTCGGGGACGCTTGGGCTCAGCGGCACTGACCATCAGCGTCACACCCTCTTCCTCGAGGATCTGATTGAGGCTGCGCAGAACGTTCTTCCACTGAGTGGCCGGAATCTGGTCGGCTTCGAACGCACGGCGTACGTCATCGCCGGCGATCTGGCCATCAGCCTTTCCCCGCTCAATGAGCGCCATGACAGAGACGGATTCGGCGATCTCCGGCGGGAGCGTACGGGATGTGCTGGCCGACACGAACAACCTCTCGGAACGTTGGAAAACGGCTTCCGGCCCCGTCCTGTGGACCGGAGTCCTGTGGACCGGAGCCGACGACCGCCGACTTGGGGATGGGCCGACGGCGCGGGCGGAGGCCGGGGAGATGGACAGCGCCACGAACGGCTGCTGTATTCCCTCCTCGGCTATCACCTCTTAGGTCATCGCGTTGCCCCGAGGAGCGTTACGCCCAATCTGCGTGGCCCGAGTCACACCCCGTAAGCTGTCAAAAACCGACAGATACATACAGAGTCGGTCATGTCAGAAGTCGGACCGCACCCTCACCGACGCGTGCGAGCAGAGGCCCGTACGGGTGACAAAGTGCGGCGACGAAGCATGGGCGACCGACCTACACAGCCGAGTCGCCGGATGGCGCCCCTCTACATGTGCGCAGGGCACATGGGGGGCGCCGTCCGGCGACACCAGGTTCGTACTCCTCGCTCCGCTCCGGCCCCGGCGCGGTCAGTGCTCGCGGGGCGCCGGCACCACACGCTCCACCTCGGGGTGGACCATCAGCAGCTGACGCATGGCCGTCTCGGCGCCGGAACTGTCGCCCGTGGCGAGCGCGTCGGCGATGCGCGCGTGGTGCGCGAGGGCGGTCTCGTTCGGCCGGTCACAACCAGTGACGGGCCCGCCGGAGACCTGGAGGGCGGCGGAGACGATGCCGGCAAGGTGCTCCAGCATGCGGTTGCCGGCGAGCTGGATCAGCAGCGAGTGGAACTCCGCGTCGGCGCGGGAGAACGTGATCGAGTCCCCCTGGCCGAGCGCGTGCCCCATGATCTCGACCATGTCGACAAGGCGCTGCTGTACGTCTTCACGGCCGTGCCCGGCGGCGAGGCGCGCGGCGAGCGGTTCGATCGTCCAGCGCAGCTCGCTCAGCTCCCGGCGCTGATCGTCGCGCTGCGGCCCGAAGGCACGCCATTCGATGATGTCGGGGTCCAACAGGTTCCAGTCGCTGACCGGCCGCACGCGCGTGCCCACGTTCGGGCGGGCGCTGACCAGGCCCTTGGCCTCCAGGACGCGGAGGGACTCACGGACGACGGTCCGGGACACCTCGAATCGCTGGCCGATCTCTTCGGGAACCAGCGGGCGGTCGGCGCCCAGGTCGCCGGAGACGATCATCTGCCCCAGCTGCTGGACGAGTTGACCGTGCAGACCGCGGCCCCGGCTGCCCGCGGCGCGTCGGCTCATGCGGCCGAGATCCTGGTCCGTGCTGTCCCAGACGGGGGGGCCGACACGGTTGGCGGCCGGGCCCGCGTAGGGGTAGCGGTCGAGTTCACCCGGTCCGGCGAGGCCTGAGTCGGCGGAGCGGGCGGCGGTCATCATGGTGTGCGCAAGGGTACTCACGGAATGTGTTGTCGGCGCCGTCCTCAACTCCCTTGAGGTCTTTGGTGAAAAGCACACGAAAGGGTGATCTCCCCCTTCGCCACAATTGACGCCTTATCGGAAAGAAGCGGGCGCGCCAGAGGGAGTTGCGCACAGTAAGGGGCCGACAGCCGCCGGACGGCCGTCATCGCACCCTGGGACGCAACACCATGAGCAGATATGCGCAGAGCAGAGCGCCGAGCGACAACATCAATGCCCCGCCGACGGGTTGGGCAATCATCCGCACCCCGGCGGCGACGAACCGCTCCGCGCCGAACGGCCAGTGCACCAGAGCAAGATCACGCAGCCTGGCGGGGAACCCTGCCGCCGTTCGCACAGACGGCCCCTCCAAGGCTTTCTGTACGAGCGGCACGATGACGACGGGTACGGCGACCACCGCCGCTAGTCCGGCCGCGGTGGACCGGAACACTCCGGACGCGAGAACCCCCGCCCAGGCACACGCGACGACGAGCGTGAACCAACTCGCGCCCATCGACGGCCAGTCGGCGGGAACTTGTGTGAGCTCTGATCCGTATACGAGATGAAGCAGCGCGGCGTCGCAGCCGACCACGAGGACGGCCATGAGGACGGCGGTCGCCGCGCCGACGAGCAGTTTGGCGGAGAGAAGTCCCAGGCGGCGAGGGACGGTGCCGCGATCGGCGGCGAGCGCGGGGTGACGGAACTCGTCACCGAAGGCGAAGGCGCCGAGCAGCCCTGCCCCTAGGGCGGCAGGAGGCAGAGGCAGTTCCTGGGGCCACGCGGCGAGCAGGCGGGGCTGTGGAGTGTGTCCGACGCGGGCGAGCAGCACGGAGAGGAGCGCGGAGACGGCGAGAACGAGCGCGACGGTGACGTATCCGGTGGCGATGCCTGTCGCGCGGCGCAGTTCGTAGCGCAGGGGGCGCAATGGGCTCCGTGCCGGGCGGACGGTGATGGGGGGCGGCAGCGGAGAGAGCGTGGCCGACGCCGATCTGGCCACGCCGGACTCCGTGCGGCTCGGGTTCTCGGCGGTGTCCTCGGGAGTTTCGGACAGGGGCGTCGTGTCGACGAGGGGCACGAACGTGCTGGTCGGCACTGGGGTGTTGGGGAGTTCGTCGGCCGAGGAGGGGTGCGTCTCCGCGCCGGTCCCGGATCCGGCGGACGGAAGAACCCGGGCATCCGGGCCGGCGCCCGAAGGGAGGGCGCGCGCCACTGAGAGCCCCGCGTCCCCGATCTCGTCGGCGAGTTGATGGACGAGGATGTTGTGCCGGAACGCGGTCTCTCCCACGTCCGCGCAGGTGCTGCCGTACACCGAGAGGTGGCTGCCGTCCTCAGGGACCACTTCGACCGTGCGCCTGGCTGTGCGTGCCTCTTTGGCCAGCAGGACGCCCAGGCGCGCGGCATGCGGGCTGCGGACGGCCACCCGGGGCCTCAGCCGGGTGCGCGCGAAGTCGGCGACCTCTTGGTCCGCGACCAGCCTTCCCTCCTCGAGGGTGACGACGCGGTCCGCGGTCCGCGCCGCCTCCTTGGCGTCGTCCGTGGTGAACAGGATCGTGCCGCCGAGGCCCGCGTGTGCTCGCAGAATGCCGTGCAGCCACTTGCTCTCGCGGGCCGACAGGCCGTCCGCGGGACCGTCGAGCACCAGGGTGTGCGGGTCCGCGAGGAGGGCACAGGCCAGGCCAAGGCGACGGTCCATGCCGCGGGACAGGGTGCCCAGGCGCTGGTCGCGCAGGCTCACCAGGCCGACGACCTCGAGTACTTCGTCGGCTCGCTGGACCGGCACCCCGGCCGCCGAGCACAGCATCCGCAGTTGTCCACGGACCGTCCGGGCGGGATGGCCGGGCACATCGCCGAGCAGGACGCCCACTTCGCGTGCGGGCTGGGCGATGCGGTGCAGCGGGCGGCCTCTGAAGTAGGTGATGCCGCGCCCCTGTTGCAGCTCGAGCATGAGCCGCACCACCGTTGTCTTTCCGGACCCGCGGGCACCGAGCAGTGCCGTGACACAGCCGACGTGTGCGTCGAAGGACACGTCGTCGACCGTGGGCGGGCTCTCCTTACGGGCATTGCTGGTCAGTCCGATGGCCTGGATCATCGCTTCTCTCGCAGGATGGGCGACCGCCCGGCGGCCGAGGCCCGCCCGCCGCCCGGGCAGCGGGAGAACCCCGTGGGTACCGCAGCAAGATAACGCGATATTTACGGCTTTTCGGGCAGGGTGCGGACGTGAGTGTCCGCGAACGCGGAGTCGGAAGACGCGGACGACACACTCCGCTGCACAGGCTGTCGCAGAACAGTCCCGCACCCTCGGCGAGTCGTTCAGACCTCCGGTCGCAGCATCGGCGGGTTGAGCAGCGTCGCGCCACCCGCACGGAAGAGCTGAGCAGGCCGACCGCCCTGGCGCGTGGTGGTACCCCCTGTCGGCACAAGAAAGCCGGGCGTGCCGGTCACCTTGCGGTGGAAGTTACGCGGGTCCAGGGCGACGCCCCAGACCGCCTCGTACACGCGGCGCAGCTCACCGACGGTGAACTCCGGCGGGCAGAACGCCGTCGCGAGCGACGAGTACTCGATCTTCGATCGGGCCCGCTCGACACCGTCCGCCAAGATCTGCGCGTGGTCGAAGGCGAGCGGCGCGACCAGCTCGTCCTCCCGCTCGTACCCACCCTGGTTGAGCAGTGCCTCGACCGGGGCCCAGCGGGCGCTGTGCGCATCGCCGCCCGCGCGCGGTGCGGGCAGGTCGGGCGCCAGCGCGAGGTGGGCGACGCTCACCACACGCATCCGAGGATCCCGCTTCGGATCACCGTAGGTGCCCAGCTGCTCCAGGTGCGCGCCGTTGTCCTGGGCGGGCGAGGTTCCGTCGTGGGCACACAGCCCCGTCTCCTCGACGAGCTCACGCGCGGCTGCGGCAGTCAGGTCCTCGTCGTCCCGTACGAACCCACCGGGCAGCGCCCAACGCCCCTGGAACGGCTGTTCCCCGCGGCGCACCGCCAGCGCACACAACGCGTGGCGGCGCACGGTGAGCACGACCAGGTCGACGGTGACAGCGAAGGGCGGGAAGGCCGACGGGTCGTAGGGCGACATGGAACGATCATAGTCGTCTGCCTGACGATAAACAGTCCCTTCACTCGTTGGCTCCGCCAGTTCGTGGAGCGGTACGCAGCTGCTCCGGCGCGGCCCCGGTCGAGCCGGTCACACCCCCAACTGCAGAACGTCCGCGGCCTCCTCGACCATGGCGAGGCCGAGCCGGCTGACGCGCACAGAGAAGGCGTGCCCGGCCACGCGCAACCCTGTCAGCCCGATCTCGCCCAGCGGGGCGCTGCGCACCGGGGACAGCGTCACCGTCCCGGCGGACGCGTCCGGGCGGATGCCCGCGAGAGTCGCCAGGAGGTGGACCCCAGCGGCCGCGGCGACGGCAGCCGGTCTGCAGGCGGCGGGATGCGGCAACGGGACGCCGCCCTCGACACGCTGCTCCCCCGCGTACATCTCCGGCAGCCGGTACGCGAAGTGCTCCGCGGCGGCCAGGACACCGCCGAGCAGGGACACCGCCTCCTTCTCGTACCCCGCAGTGGCCAGGCCCGCGACGGCGACCGCGGTCTCCTGCACACGCACCGCTCCCGCGCGATGGCCGAACGGGTTGTACGAGGCCTCCTTCACCTCCAGGGTCCGCAGCCCCCAGCCCGAGTCCAGGCCCGGTCCGCCGAGCAGGCGAGCGAGCTGCTCGGTCTGCACCTTGTCCAGCAAGCCCGGTGCGCACGCCCCGGCCCCGAGCAGCCCGGTATCCAGGAGATGGGCGGCGCTGCTGCCCAGGTGAGGCATCGGGCGCCCGTCCGCGGTGCGCGCCGCCGCCGGTCTGCCGCCGCCCCGGTCCTCGATCCAGAAGTCCTCCCGGAACCGCAACCGAAGCTCCTGCGACCACTGCCGCAGTTCCGCGCCCCCGGGTCTGCCGTACGCGTCGAGCAGGTCGGCGCCGAGGATCGCTGCCCTGTGGGCATGGGCCTGGGTCTCGCCGCGCAGCGGCCCGCCCGGTCCGGGGTCCGGCAGGTACGGACCCGCGCGCGTGGCGGCGCGCAGCCACTGCAGGCACCGCTCCGCCGCAGGGAGCAGCTCCGCCACCTCCTGCTCGGCCAGGCCCCAGCGTCTCGCTTCGGCCAGTAGCACCGGGAACAGGAGTGTCGCCTCGATGCCTGTGCAGCTCGGGGGCATGCGGGCGCCCGCATGCCGAAGCGGCCCCGGCAGGCGGCCGTACTGCCCGCCCGGTTCGTCCAGCTGAGTGCGGGCAAGAGCTCGCAGCGTGCTGCCGGCCAGGCGGGTCCCCAGGGGCAGCACCATCCTCGCCGCGGCCAGGGCCTCAGCGGGTGCCGGACCGCAGCGCCAGGGCGCACCCGCCGCCAAGTAGACGTCCGACGGCTGCGTGGGGTCACGCACCAACAGCGCATGCAGATCATCGATGCAGCTCCGCAGCAGGGGCGCTACGCGTGGGTCGTCCCCGTGCGCCTGGGCCGCAGCGAGCGGGCGGACCCCGCTGTGTCCCGCGGCTCTGCCGATCCCCGTGCCGTCCGCCCGCACCCGCAACTCGATAGTTCTCGTCCCACCGGGCGGCAGGTCGAGCTCCCAGCGCAGCAGCCCGGCTGAGGCCAGAGCGTCGGTGGGTGGAGGTGTCGCCGTGACCACTGTGTGGCCGATCGGGGACGACCACCGCATGCCCGAGTCATGAACCGTCGCGGGCAACTCGCGGCCCGGGGTCCCGGCGGCCACCGCACCGAGTTCGGCCAGGTCCGTGCCGAGTGCCACCTCCAGGGGCAGCCGAAGAGGCCGCGCCGCGGAACTGTGCAGCGTGATGCGTTCGGTGCCGTCGGCGTGCCGGATCCGCTCCACGACGACATCCGGATCCGGCCCCCCGTCGGGCGCTGCCCGCACCGTCCCGACGAAGCGGGCGCGGTCGGCCGAGACCATGCGCGCCTGGACAGCCAGCGGCTCTCGGCCCGCCACCCGAATGTGGCATCGCGACAGGAGCCGCCGGCCCCCGCGGTAGAACCCCTCGAGCCCCTGGGCCGTCATCTGCCCGTCATCGGAGGAGATCGCGAGTCCCGGCAGGGCCACGCAGATCAAGGCTCCGTGGGTGGGCGGGAGTTCGGAGGAGCGTCGGGGCGCCACGGTCGACGCCGTCGGGGCCGGTTGAAGGACGGAGTGGCCCGAGAGCGCGTAGGGCCGTTGGTGCGAAGGTTCCGGCGCGCCGACGTCCCGCACCGCGGCAAGCACACCGTCGAGCGGCGCCACCGCGGGCCGACGTGAAGCATTCGCCGTCACGACCGCTCCCTCTGCGGGGATGCCGTGAGCGTGCCGCTCACACGACCCGTCGCCGCCATGACGCGCTCGCGTACAGCTGGGGCTTCGTGTGAAGGCCACCCCGCACAGGCCCGATGCGTCCGACTGCCGGGCCCTGAGTCCTGCCCGCGCGCACCCATCGGCCGGGAGCCGCTGACTCTGTCCACACTCGGCCTCCATCTCAACACCCGCATGGGGCGCCTCCTTTCGCGCACGGTCGCGCGAGGCGCCGGCATCCCGCCGGGCTGGTGGACGCGCAGACGGCACGGCCCGGCCGCCGCTACCGACACTCAAAGGAACGGAGCCGCCCCGCCCCAAGTAACGCCACAATGCGACGAACCACCGACTCGCTCGCCGACGGACCGGCGCCACAGCCGTGTTCACCCGTCATCCCTGGTGCGTTGCCTTCCGGCCCTACGGTGTCCGGAAGGCCGCCGTGGCGCACGCCCGCCCGCCCGGGCAGGCCGGGTCCCCGCCCGGTGACGACCCGCGCCGCGACGCCGCAGCGCGGCCTCCAGACCGCGAGCCGCCCGCGACACCCCCGGGTCCACGGCTCCCGGGGGCATGACGGCCGCGAGAGCAGGGGCGCAGCCGGGTTCCCTGCCGGCTGAGGCCTCCTCACCATCCAAGTACTCGGTTGCCTCGGTGTCCCCGTCAGGGGGCTCCGTCTCCCGGCCGGCCCGCTTGCCGCGCAGCGAGCGGCGAACCGGCTCCGGATCGATTCCGTCGGCACGTGCAGCGTTGAGCAGTTGGGCGAACACGTAGCGCGGATCGACCGTGAGGGCCATCTCCAGTGCCTGATCCGCCTCGACGGTGTCACCGAGCGACCAGGCGATCCAGCCCGCGAGGCTCAGCGGCGCCGCGGCGTGCTCTCCGTAGGGTCCGACGCAACGCCGGGCCAGCGCCCTCCACAGTCGGAGCGCACAGGAGGCTTCCGCGCCCTCCATCCACTCTGCCGCCCGGTCCCTGGTCGATCGGTCCTGAAGGCCGAGAATCAGGGTCGCGGCCTCGTCGTGCGCCAACAGCTCGTCGTCCCTCAGGTCGGCGTCCAGTTCTGCGTCCGTGTCCGGGGCGTCCGCGAGACGGCCCATGACGCGGCGCGCCAGGTCGAGGGTCTCCGCCTCCACCTCCTCGCGCGAGACGCCGGCGAAGATCCTCGGCACGAGGTCCATCGCCGCCGCGTCCAGCGCCCGGGTCTGCTCCGCGACGAGCGCCGTCTCCAGCGGCGCCAGACGCGCACGCGCCTCCTGCGCCGACCCACGCACGTGAATGCCGGCATACGCCGCCGTGGCCGCCATCACCGAGGTGCCGCCGGTGACGATCACGTTGCCCTCCGGCGGGCAGCACTCGGGGCGCGGGCAGCAATAGCTCCAGTACCTGCCGTCCGAGAGACAGAGCGCCTCCGTGACCGGCACGTCCAGGCTGCCGCACGCCGTGCGCAGGAGCTGAGCGAGCGGACGCAGTCGCTCCATCACCCGCCGCGCGGGGTCCATGCCCGGGGTCGCCGCGTCCTGGCAGAGGAACGCGACGACGCTGTCCGGCCGCCCGTCCCTGCGCTCGCACTCGCCGATCAGGCAGCGGGCCATCTGCTGCGCCACGGACGGCCAGTCCTCGGCCCGCTCGGGGATACCGAGCCGCACCCGGCCGCCGAATCGGCCTTTGTGCAGGGCGACCAGGACGACGCTGTCGTCCGGGCGGAACCCGAGCAGATACGGGAGCGCTTCGGCGAGTTCACCGGCCGTGCGCAGGGTGATCTTTGCCGCGCCGGTCGTTCCGGCGGGTTCGCTGTGATTCGTCATGCGACGACCATGCCGCGGACCGTCGGACTCCGTTTTGGCCTGTGGATAACCTCGATCAGGGACACGACATGAGTTGTCCACAGGTCTTGGGCCTCGTTCGCGCGATGTCGGTCCCATCGGGTTGCATGGGGGCATGAGCAACGAAGACCTGCGGACGGCCGCCGACGCCGTACTCGCCCGCCTAGTTTCCGACCCGAGCGGGACGGCCCGGCTGCGCGAGGACCAATGGCGCGCGATCGAGGCCCTGGTCGCCGAGCACAGACGCGCCCTCGTCGTGCAGCGCACCGGATGGGGCAAGTCCGCGGTGTACTTCGTCGCGACCGCGCTGCTGCGGGAGCGCGGCAGCGGCCCGACCGTGATCGTCTCCCCGCTGCTCGCGCTGATGCGCAACCAGGTGGAGGCGGCCGCGCGCGCCGGCATCCGCGCCCGCACCATCAACTCGTCGAACACGGAGGAGTGGGACGCCGTCCGGGCCGAGGTCGCGGCCGGGGACGTCGACGTTCTTCTGGTGAGCCCCGAGCGGCTGAACAACCCGGACTTCCGGGACAACGTCCTGCCGCAGCTGGCTGCCGCCACCGGCCTGCTCGTCGTCGACGAGGCGCACTGCATCTCGGACTGGGGGCACGACTTCCGTCCCGACTATCGACGCCTGCGCACCATGCTTGCCGAGTTGCCCCAGGGTGTCCCCGTCCTGGCCACGACGGCTACGGCGAACGCGCGGGTGACAGCGGACGTCGCGGACCAGCTCGGCACCGGCGGCGGTTCGGACGCCCTCGTGCTGCGTGGCCCGCTCGATCGCGAGAGCCTGAGCCTCGGCGTACTGCAACTACCTGACGCCGCGCACCGGTTGGCGTGGCTGGCCGACCATCTGGACGCTCTGCCGGGATCCGGGATCATCTACACGCTCACGGTTGCCGCCGCCGAAGAAGTCACGGCGTATCTGCGCCAGTGCGGCCACACCGTGACCTCGTACACAGGGAAGACCGAGAACGCGGACCGACAGCAGGCCGAGGAGGATCTCCTGGCGAACCGGGTGAAGGCCCTGGTCGCCACGTCCGCGCTCGGCATGGGCTTCGACAAACCGGACCTCGGTTTCGTCGTGCACCTCGGCTCCCCCTCCTCCCCGATCGCGTACTACCAGCAGGTGGGGCGCGCGGGACGTGGCGTCGAGCACGCGGAAGTGCTGCTGCTCCCGGGAAAGGAGGACGAGGCGATCTGGCGCTACTTCGCCTCGCTCGCCTTCCCTCCGGAAGAGCAGGTACGACGCACCCTGGATGTGCTCGCACAGTCCGACAGACCGCTGTCGCTCCCGGCTCTCGAACCGCTTGTGGAGCTGCGTCGTTCGCGCCTGGAAACCATGCTCAAGGTCCTCGACGTGGACGGTGCGGTGCACCGGGTGAAGGGCGGCTGGGTCTCCACCGGCCGGCCCTGGATGTACGACACCGAGCGCTACGCGTGGGTCGCCAAACAGCGCGAGGCCGAGCAGCAGGCGATGCGTGACTACGTCACGACGACCGGCTGCCGCATGGAGTTCCTGCGTCGCCAGCTGGACGACGAGGCGGCAGTCCCGTGCGGGCGTTGCGACAACTGCGCGGAAGTACGGATCGAGGCCACCGTCTCACCGGACGCGCTGAATTCGGCGCGAGGCGAACTCGGACGCCCCGGAGTCGAGGTGGAGCCCAGGAAGATGTGGCCCACGGGACTCGCGGCCGTGGGCATCGACCTCAAGGGACGCATTCCGGTCGGTGAACTGACAGGTGTGGGCCGGGCCCTCGGCCGCCTCTCGGACATCGGCTGGGGCAACCGGTTGCGCCCCCTGCTCGCGCCACAGGCCCCGGACGGACCGGTGCCGGACGACGTCGCGCGGGCCGTCGTGGAAGTCCTGGCCGACTGGGCCAAGGGCCCGGGCGGATGGGCGGCAGACGGCCCGGACACGCAGCCGCGCCCGGTAGGTGTGGTCACTCTGGCGTCCCACACGCGTCCCCAGCTCATCGAGTCACTGGGGGCGGGTATCGCACAGGTCGGGCACATGCCGCTCCTCGGGCGCATCGAGTACGCGCCGGGCAGCGACACCACGCACCTTCCACGCAGCAACAGCGCTCAGCGTCTTCGCGCCCTGGAGGGCACGTTGACGTTGCCGCCGGAGCTGACCGAGGCCCTTGCGCGGGCGGGTGGTCCGGTGCTGCTCGTCGACGACTACACGGAGACCGGCTGGACATTGGCGATGGCGGCCCGGCTGCTCCGTAGGGCCGGTGCGCAGGCGGTGTTGCCGCTGGTCCTGGCGGTACAGGGCTGATTCGTGCGTCGGAAACCCAGTCGTTGGGCAGGTATATAGGCGACGCATCGTCCAATACCGCATCCGGGCCACGATTGCTCGTTGCCGTGCGCCGACGCGGCGGGAAGAATTGGCAGCGTTCCCCGCGTGGCCCCCGAGGTCCGGTAGGGCTGTGCCGTGGTGCGCTCCCCCAGTCCGACCTTGCCCGCGTCCGGGCGTGTAGCCGAAGGGAGGACCGTGGCCTTCGGATTCACTCCGTCCTCGGCAGCCTCGATGTCCGCGTCCTCGATGCGCTCCGAGAGGCTCGCCGATTCCGTCAACCGACCGACCAGGCTGCTCGAACCCGCAGAGTGGGCGGCGGCGGGAATTCCGCTGCTGCGCAATCCGCGCGAGGTCGTCAGTGGACTGCACACGCGTCACCGGCCCATACCCCGGACCGCGGTGGTGGCTGTCCTCGACCCGGAGGAACGGCTGAACGCCAGCGCGTCCTTCACCCGGCGCGACAGTGCCACCGATGGCTGGACGTTCCGCAACGCCCTGCTCTCCCAGCTGCGCCGCGTCATCCCGCACGACCTGCGCCGCCGCACCCCGGTCCGTACGGCGGTTCTGCTGTACTGCCGCGAGGGCGAGACCCGGTGGACGGAGGAGGACGGGGCCTGGATGTGGGGGCTGCGGGACGCCTGTACGTTGCACGGCCTGCGCTGCGGGGCGTACATCACGATGACGCGCGACGGTTGGCAGGTGCTCGGCGAGGGCCGTGGTGGCAGGCGCCCGAGTGTGGGTTCCGTGGCCGAGGTTTTCGGGGGCGACGAGGAGTCGACGCCGCGGACCGGCGGCGCCGCGACGGAGATGCTCCGTCGCGCGGCGGCTCGCTGAACCGCCCTGCCGCGGTCACGCACCGGCCTGCCGGACTCCCCGGACACCGGTGAACGGTGCGGGCAGCCGGCAAGCGGCGCGTCAGACCCCGGCGCCCAGCAGCGCGTTGACGCGCTGCGGGTCGCCGCACACGATCAGCAGGGTGTCGGCCCTGCCGAGAGCGAGCGGCAGCGCTGCGGTAGCAGCCTCGTCGGCGCCGCCGTTCACGGCGACGACAACCACCGGCCGCGACGCAGCACGGCCCAGGGCGGAGGCATCGGCGTAGAAGACGTCGTCGCCCGCGTCGTGCTGCGCCCAGTAGGCGTCCGCACCGAACGACAGCTCGTGAGCGGCCCACGGGTGCGGTTCCCCCGTGGTGATCACGAGGACGTCGCCGGGCGTACGCCCCGAGTCGAGCAGCAGGTCCAGGGCTTCCTCCGCGGCGTCCAGCGCGCCCTCGGCCGAGGCCGGGATGAGCTGGATCTGCGGCTGGGAGGCCGAAGTCGATGGGACAGCAGGGGCGTTCGGCCCCGGCTCGGCAAGGGGAGCCGACTCGCGCGAAGTGCGCTGCGCGGGCGGTGTGGGCCTTGCGGGACCCGGGCGGCCGGGTCGGGGCGGCGCCGCGGGACGCGGGCCGGGTACGGGACGGGGGGTCGGCGCGGTGCGGGGACCCTGGGCACTCTCGTGAATCTGAGGCTCCTCGGGAATGAGAGGCATGAGCTGATATCTATCAAACGCAGGTGCGGCTCGCGTCAGCGGGTGGCACATCAGTACGAACACAACGGTCAGAAGTCGAAGCCGAGCTGGCCCTCGATCTCCGGAACGCCGGCATCCGCCCAAATGCGGGCCTTCTTGAGATGCCGCCACTGGGGCAGCGCATCAAGATACGCCCACGAAAGCCGGTGGTGCGGGGTGGGCCCCCGCTCCTCCAACGCGGCACGATGCACCGGCGACGGGTATCCGGCGTTGGCCGCAAACCCGAAGTCTGCATGGTCGATGCCCAGTTCGGCCATCATTTTGTCGCGGCGGACCTTGGCGATCACCGACGCCGCGGCGACGGCGATGCAGGAACGGTCCCCCTTGATCACCGTACGGACATGCCAGGGGGCACCGAGGTAATCATGCTTCCCGTCGAGGATCACCGCGTCCGGCCGCACCGGCAGCGCCTCAAGGGCGCGCACCGCGGCCAGCCGCAGCGCCGCGGTCATCCCCAGCTGGTCGATCTCCTCGTGCGAGGCATGCCCGAGGGCATGGGCGGTGACCCAGCTCTCCAGCTGCTCCGCGAGCACCTCGCGACGCTTGGGGCTGATCAGCTTGGAGTCGGTGAGCCCTTCCGGCGGGCGCCGCAGTCCTGTGACGGCGGCGCAGACGGTGACAGGGCCCGCCCAGGCACCGCGGCCGACCTCGTCGACACCGGCGACGATCTTGGCACCGGTGACAGCGCGCACTGAGCGCTCGACGGCGTGGGTGGGTGGTTCGTACGGCATGGCGGCAAACAGCGTACGCCGCCGATATCCCGTCGCGACACCCGGCCGGGCTCAGTCCGCACGCCGCCGCAGCAGGGGAACCATGACCTGGTCGATCATCGCCACGAGATCCGCCTCCTCCCATTCACTTCCGCACACCTTCGAGCGGTACATCATCATCGCCGGGATGACGTCGTACACGGCGGCATCCGCGGCGTCGGGACGCACCTCCCCGCGCTCGATTCCACGGCGTACGACCTCCTCGATCAGCTGAACACTGGGCTCGACGACGCCTTCGATGATCACGCCATGGAAACGCTCCGCCGTGAATGAATCGCATTCGTGAAGGACTGAGCGAATCGCGAATCCCGGCCTGGAATACATGGCCTCCCGCATCTGCCGACACAGCTCCAGCAGATCTTCGCGCACGCTCCCGAGGTCCGGCGCGGAGTCCAGCTTGGGCAGTCCGGTCTGCAGGGCGTCGACAACGAGATCCTCCTTGGAGGGCCAGCGCCGGTACACCGCGGCCTTCCCCGTCTGCGCGCCCGCGGCGACGCCCTCCATGGTGAGGCCGTTCCAGCCGACCGTACTGAGCTGGTCCAGCGCCGCGTCCAGGATGGCCCGTTCGAGCACGGGACCACGCCTGCGCATGGAGGCGGCCGACGGAGCGGAAGTGGCCGTCCAGCGCGAAGTAACCATCGTCATCTCTCCGTTGAGCTAGTCGAGCAGCGTCGCGCGGCACGTAAAAGCACGGCAGTAAATTCAGTGAACGGTTGCGTTCACTGAAGGGGAGTCACTACCGTTGACGCAACAGTGAACGGGGCCGTTCACTAACACGCTTGTGGGGGATCCATTGTGACAACCTCTCAGTTAACGCCGGATCAGAAGCCGGGAGCAGCCCGCAGGGAGGGGCATCCCGGCATCGCACTCGCCGTCATCGCCGCCTGCCAACTCATGGTGGTCCTCGACGCGACGATTGTGAACATCGCGCTCCCGCATATTCAGGACGCTCTCAGCTTCTCCACGACCGACCTCACGTGGGTCGTCAGCGCCTACACCCTCACCTTCGGCGGCCTCCTGCTTCTCGGTGGCCGCGCCGGTGACATCCTCGGTCGCCGCCGGGTCTTCATGACCGGCATCCTGTTGTTCACCTTCGCCTCCCTCCTGGGCGGACTCGCCCAGGAGCCCTGGCAACTGTTGGCCGCGCGTGCCCTTCAGGGCGTCGGCGGCGCCATCGCGTCGCCCACTTCACTGGCACTCATCACGACCACGTTCCCCGAAGGGCCCGCACGGAACCGCGCTTTCGGCGTCTTCGCGGCAGTCTCGGCAGGCGGCGGCGCCGTGGGGCTCCTGGCCGGCGGCATGCTCACGGAGTGGCTGGACTGGCGCTGGGTGCTGTTCGTGAACGTACCCATCGGCATTCTGATCGCCGTCCTCGCGCCTAGGTACATCAACGAGTCGGAGCGCCACCCAGGACGGTTCGACATATCCGGCGCGCTCACGTCCACGCTCGGTATGGCCTCTCTCGTCTACGGCTTCATCCGCGCCTCCGAAGAAGGCTGGCAGGACAATCTGACCCTCGCTTCGTTCGGCGCGGCGGTCGTGCTGCTGCTGGCCTTCGTGGCCATCGAGAGCCGGGCCAAGGAGCCGATCACCCCGCTGAAGATGTTCGCCGACCGCAACCGGTCGGGAACGTACGTGATCATGCTGAGTCTCGCCGCGGCCATGTTCGGCATGTTCTTCTTCATCGTGCTGTTCGTACAGAACGTGCTGGGCTACTCGCCGATCAAGGCCGGCCTCGCCTTCCTTCCTGTGACGGTGGCGATCGCGCTCGGCGCGGGACTGTCGCAGAGGTTCCTGCCGATACTGGGACCGAAGCCGTTCCTGGCCGGCGGATCGGCCTTCGTCGTGGTCGGACTCGTCTGGCAGTCGTTCATCAGCCCCGACAGCTCCTACGTGAGCGGGGTCCTGGGTCCTATGGTGATCTTCGGCTTCGGCATGGGCCTGAACTTCGTGACCGTGACCCTCACCGCGGTCTCCGGCGTGGCCCCACACGAAGCGGGAGCAGCATCCGGCCTGCTCAACACGACGCAGCAGGTGGGCGGTTCGCTTGGTCTTTCCATCCTGACAACTGTCTTCGGCACGGCAAGTCGTCACGAGGCGAAGTCTCAAGCGGCAGACTTCATGGCCAACGCCTCGCCGGAGCAGAAGGCCGAGTTCTCCAAGTCCCACGAGTTGCCCGCCCCTTGGAGTCATGAGGTGCTGGCGCACGGCATCTCCACGGCCTTCATCCCGGCAGCAGCCATGGCGGTACTCGCCCTGGTCGTCGCCTTGTTGGTGGTCAAGGTCCGTAAAAGCGATCTGGAGGCGCTCTCCGGCACAGCGAGCGCGGCCGGGCCGGCCGCGGGCTGAGGCCACCGCGAGGACGTCAAGGCCGGGCTGCGCCTACGCCGGAGACGGCGAGCCACAGCCCGGCCTTCGCGAGGTCTTCTCCTCGAACGTCACCGAGCAGTGCGGCGCTTCACGTCACCGAGCAGTGCGGCGCTTCAGACCGACGCGGTCGGCATCCATGCAGGAGGAGCTTCGGTGAGCTCCAGCCAGTCGGTCGACGGCGCCCCGTCCCTGCCGGAGGCCACGACGCCGCCCACGATCGCGCAGGTCGTGTCCATGTCGCCTCCCACCTGGGCAGTGGTCCAGAAGGCCCGCTCGAAGTCTCCGAGCCCACGCGCCGCCGACCACAGTGCGAACGGCACGGTGTCGTGCGCGGTCGTCCGGCGGCCGCACCCGAGCACGGCGGCCACGGTGGCCGGGTCCCCGTAGTCGAGCATGTCCCTGGCCCGGCGCAGCCCCGCGCCGACCGCACTGCGCGGCACAAGCGCGATCACACCGTCCAGCAGGTCCTGCGGGCTCGGTGGCCCCGCAGGATCGGCCACGAGCGCAGCAGCGGCGGCCACAGCCATCGCACCGACGACGGCCTCGCGGTGCTGGTGCGTCGGATAGGCCGAGATCTCGGCCTGATGTGTGGCCTGCTCCGGATCATCGGCGTAGTAGGCCCCGAGCGGCGCGATACGCATCGCCGCACCATTGCCCCACGAGCCTTGCCCCTTGAACAGCGCGGACGCAAGCGCACGCCAGTCGCCGCCCTCCCGGATCTGCCGCAGCAGCCGGTTCACCGCAGGGCCGTATCCCCGGTCGAAATCGTGGTGCTCAGCGAACGAATGTGCCAGGGCATCCTGGTCGACCCGGCCATGAACGGCCAGGACGGCCACCACGGAGCACGCCATTTCGGTGTCGTCGGTCCACTGCCACGGGCCGTCCGGAACCGCCCGCCCCTTGAGCAGCGGATAGTTCACCGGGACGAAGAACTGCGATCCGAGCGCATCGCCCACACAGAGTCCGCGCAGGCTGGACAGGGCGCGGTCCAAGCGCCCGTCGGGAGAGGAATCAGCAATCATCGGCCCGCCACTCTATCCGGTGACCCCATAGGGCCTGGGGTCGCACCAGCGCTCGAATGGCCGGTTCATCTCGTACTTCCCGTTCTCCCCGAGAACGAGTGCCCGCGTCTCGGCGTTCCCAGGATTCGACAGTGACTCGAATTCCGCGACAGTCCAGTGGAACCAGCGCATGCAGAACAGCCGCATCGTCAGCCCGTGCGTCACGAGCAGCACGTTCGGCGGGTGGTCCGGCTCCTCGAAGCTGCGGTACAGGCTTTCCAGGAACGCCCCGACCCGGTCGTACACATCCGCCCCGGACTCGCCCTGCGCGAACCGGTAGAAGAAGTGCCCGTAGGCGTCCCGATAGGCCTTTTGGAGCCGTACGTCGTCGCGGTCCTGCCAGTTGCCCCAGTCCTGCTCCCTGAGGCGGGGCTCCTCCCGCACCCGCACAAGATCAGGGTCGAGACGGAACGCGCGAAAGGTCTCGTGGGTGCGTCGGTAGGGCGAGACGTAGACGCTCACCCGCTCCCGCCCGAAGAGCTCCCGCAGTCCCGTGCCCGTCTCCTCGGCCTGACGCCACCCTGTCTCGGTGAGCGCCAGGGCATGGTCGGGCTCGCGCTCGTACACGGTGTCGTCGGCATTGCCTTCGGATTCGCCGTGCCGGACAAGAACGATGCGCCGCGGTCGTGCCATGGGGAAACACTAGATCGATTCGGCCCGGCTCGAGCACCCGAACGGACTCCATCCGGCGTACGCCGCACGGCACGCGCGCGTGCTCCCCCGCTCGCACGGTCCGGCGCTCATACGGTCCAGGTCGGCTCCAGCTGCACGATGCCGCCGTCGATGGCCTCGATGTCGGCCTCGGTCTGGGCCCTCAGGGATAACCGCTCCACTCGGTCGACCTGGTATTTCCCGCGCTCGGCGGCCGACTGCCACATCGAAAGGATCAGGAACTCGTCGCCCGGCGCCTCCGCGAAGAGACCCCGGATCATCCCTGGCGAGCCTGCCATCGCAGGGTTCCAGACCTTCTGCTGCATGAGCGTGAAGTGCTCGGCCCGCTCGGCATTGGCCTTGCAGTGGGCAATCCGGACGACGTCCGCGTCGGTGAATCTCGGCTCGAATCCCGTCTTCACATCGAAGAGGTGATCGAACAGTTTCACCTGCATGTCCCTGTAGGTCCCTGATTGACCCGCCGCGAGCCGATCGTGGGACCGCGCCATGAAGGAGTCGTAAAAGGCACGGCTCTCCCAGAAACCGAAGACATGGGCCACGTCAGGTCGTTTCCTGCTCCAGCCCCCGCCTTGCCCCCGGAACCCCGGCTCCCCGAGGAGCCCCGCCCATTTCCGCTGTCCCCGCTCGAACCCCCGACGGTCCACCACAGAGCAGCGAATCCACTTGACCAGCACGGCGCCATCGTACGGCGCGTTGCGTGACGTGGGGTCAGTCTCCGGTGTAGTGCACGCGCACCAGCGCGGCGACTTCGACGTCGCTCAACTCGATCCCGAACTCACGGTCGAGAACCGTACGCAACTCGGATGCCGGTACCTCGCGTTCAGCCCGGCTGCCGTCCGCATATTCGACGACAAGCTCTCGCCCTGTAAGGGTGCGCCGGGCGTCCGGGGTGGCGTACTGCACGATGGGCCGACGGACGAACGCGGACCTCGGATGAGTGGAGGTGTAGTGATTCAGCACTACATAGTCGACAGGATGCCGTTCCTCCGAAGTGAAGGCGTACATGTCTCGCCAGCCGTCCGGCCGTCGACTGCGCAACACCCAGATGTCGCTACCTTCCTTCTCCATGCCGAACTCCCAAGCGTCCTGAACTACTTGAGCGCCCTCGCTCAGGGGAATCGGCTCCCGCAGCCCGGAGGCACCGAAGCCGACATCACAGAGCCACTCCTCGCCGTCCACCCGAACCCGCGTCATCATGTGTGTCACCGGCCGCAGTGAAGCTGTTCCCATCCGCACGCGCGCGCCAAGTCCTCGTACGGGAAAGCCGATTTGCTCCAATACGGCGGCGAACAGCAGGTTGTGCTCATAGCAGTAACCGCCGCGGCGCTTGTGCACCAGTTTGTCCTGCAGGGAAGGCACGTCGAGCAGCACCTCCCTGCCCAGCATTATTTCCAGGTTCTCGAACGGAATCGCTTCTACGTGGGCACGGTGCAGACCGCGTAGCGTCTCCACGTCCTGTTTCGGGTCTTCGTCGAAGCCGATCCGCGCCATGTAGGCGTCGATATTCAGTTCTTCCGCGTCCCAGGTCATTCCACAATGATCGGTATGACGGCGCTCTTCACCAACCCTGTGTCCGCTCGACTGGCCGACGCGCAGCATGTTCTCGTCGCGGGTGCGGGCGGCGGTTTCGACATCTACGCAGGCCTGCCCGTGGCCCTTTCCCTCCTCCACGAAGGCAAGGACGTCCATCTGGCCAATCTGTCGTTCAGCGCCATAGAAGGGCTACCGGCGGACACCTGGACGGCCCCTGACGTGGCACGGGTGACTCCGGACTCCGCGCCGCACCAGACCTACTTCCCCGAGCGCACCCTCGCCCAATGGCTGCGCCTGCACGGCTATCCCGACACGGTGCACGCCCTCGCGCGCGTGGGCGTGCATCCGCTGCGAGCCGCCTACGAGGCGCTGATCGAGCGGTATGACATCGACGCGATCGTCCTGGTGGACGGTGGCACGGACATCCTGATGCGCGGCGACGAATCCGGTCTGGGTACGCCGGAGGAGGACCTCACGAGTGTCGCGGCGCTGGCCCGCATCGAGGGTCCCGAACGGCTCGTCCTCTCCCTCGGGTTCGGTGTCGACGCGTACCACGGGGTGAGTCATGGACTTGTCCTGGAGAACATCGCCGCTCTGGAGCGGGCGGGCCACTACTTGGGGGCGTTCTCACTGTCCCGCGCCTCCAGGGAGGGTGCGCTGTTCGTGGACGCGGTCGCCCATGCACAGAAACACACCCCGGACCATCCGAGCATCGTCAACGGGTCGATCTCGGCCGCGGTGCAAGGCGCCTTTGGAGACGTACGGTTCACGGAGCGCACACGGGGCAGTGAGCTGTTCATCAATCCTCTGATGGCGCTCTACTTCGCCTTCGAACTCGAGGGGGTGGCGCGGCACTGTCACTACCTCGACCGGATCGAGGACACCCACCTCATCCGACAGGTGAGCCGTGCGATCGAGGGGTTCCGTGAGGAGATCGCCACACGGGCCCCCCGACGCATCCCCCACTGACCAGGGCGGCCGCGCGGTGTCAGTGGGACCACGTAGCGTGTCGGTAGCACTCAATGTCGTGCCGAGAAGGGGGAGTTCGGTGAGCAGTCTCCGCAAGGGGATAGAGAAGGTCGAGGTCGGCCTGAAGTGGGATCCGAGCCCATTGGGTTCGGACCCCCATGACCTGGATCTCGTCGCCGCGACGTACACGAGCGACGACCCGCACGGCAGCCCCGCCTACCTTGTCCACTTCGACAGCCGCTCCCCTGACGGGACCATCACCCTCAACCGGGACAGCAGGACCGGATTGGGCTTCGGCTTCGACGAGGTGATGACACTCGAGCTGGATCGGCTCGCGCCACGCTACGCGCGCGTGCTCGTTGGCGTGGTCGTGCAGCAGAGTGAGCAACAGACAGGGCGGGACACGGTGTTCGCAGATGTGGCGAACACCGCCGTACGCGTACGGGAGGGCTACACCGACCTGTCGCAGCACGACCTCTCGGCGGTGGACGGCAGTTCGGCGGCCACGTTCGCCGAATTCACGCGGGGTGCCGACGGCGAGTGGTCCTTCCGCGAAACGATACGCGGCTTCGACGGCGACCTCGCCACGTTCTCCGCCGCCATGGGCGCCCTTTAGTACGCACACACCGAGGCGCGTACGCCGAAGGGGCGGCGGGACCGTGCTGGTCCCGCCGCCCCTTCGGATCAGGCGATCAGCTGCAACCGCTGGTCGAGCCGCAGCCCTCGCAGATGTAGCAGGAGCCGGCGCGCTGCATCTTCGTACCGCAGGAGAAGCAGAGCGGGGCGTCGGCCTGGATGCCCAGCTGCATCTCGACGAGCTCGGCGCTGGTGTGCGCCTGCTGCGGCGCGGGCTGCACGGCGGCGGCCTCGGCCTTGGGCGTCTCGACGGCCTTCAGGGACTCGGCCTGCAGCGTCTGGACCGGCGCCGACTGCGCCAGGCCCTCCACGTCGACCTCGTCCTCGGAGGGCTCGTAGGAGCCCGTCTCCAGGTGGCGCTGACGCTCCTCGGCGGAGTGGATGCCCAGCGCGGAGCGCGTCTCGAAGGGCAGGAAGTCGAGCGCCAGGCGACGGAAGATGTAGTCGACGATCGACTGCGCCATCCGCACGTCCGGGTCGTCCGTCATACCGGCCGGCTCGAAGCGCATGTTCGTGAACTTCGAGACGTACGTCTCGAGCGGCACGCCGTACTGCAGACCCACGGAGACCGCGATGGAGAAGGCGTCCATCATGCCCGCGAGGGTGGAGCCCTGCTTGGACATCTTCAGGAAGACCTCGCCGAGACCGTCGTCCGGGTAGGAGTTGGCGGTCATGTAGCCCTCGGCGCCGCCCACCGTGAAGGAGGTGGTGATGCCGGGACGGCCCTTGGGGAGACGCTTGCGGACCGGGCGGTACTCGACGACCTTCTCGACCGTCTTGCGGATCTCCGCCTCGGCCTTCGCCGTCACCTCGGTCTTCTCCTTCTCCTTGGTCTTCGCGGAGAGGGGCTGACCGACCTTGCAGTTGTCGCGGTAGATGGCGAGCGCCTTGACGCCCATCTTCCAGGCCTCGAAGTAGACCTCCTCGACGTCCTCGACCGTCGCCGTCTCCGGCAGGTTGACGGTCTTGGAGAGGGCACCGGAGATCCACGGCTGGATCGCGGCCATCATGCGGACGTGGCCCATCGCGGAGATGGAGCGCTCGCCCATGGCGCAGTCGAAGACCTCGTAGTGCTCGGTCTTGAGGCTCGGGGCGTCGATCACATTGCCGTTGTCGGCGATGTGGGCGACGATCGCCTCGATCTGCTCCTCCTGGTAGCCCAGGCGGCGCAGGGCCTGCGGGACGGTGCCGTTGACGATCTGCATCGAGCCGCCGCCGACCAGCTTCTTGAACTTGACCAGGGCGAGGTCGGGCTCGAGGCCGGTGGTGTCGCAGGACATCGCCAGACCGATGGTGCCGGTCGGGGCGATGACGGACGCCTGAGAGTTACGGAAACCGTTCTTCTCGCCGAGGCGGACCACGTCCTGCCAGGCCTCCGTGGCGGCGGCCCAGATCGGGGTGTCCAGGTCGTCCACACGGACGGCCACGGTGTTGGCGTCGGCGTGCTGCTTCATGACGCGCTGGTGCGGCTGCGCGTTCTTGGCGTAACCGTCGTACGCGCCGACGACCGCGGCGAGCTCGGCGGAGCGCTTGTAGGACGTACCCGTCATCAGCGACGTGATGGAGCCGGCGAGAGCGCGGCCACCATCGGAGTCATAGGCGTGGCCGGTCGCCATGAGCAGGGCGCCCAGGTTCGCGTAGCCGATGCCGAGCTGACGGAAGGCGCGGGTGTTCTCGCCGATCTTCTGCGTCGGGAAGTCCGCGAAGCAGATCGAGATGTCCATCGCGGTGATGACCAGCTCGACGACCTTCGAGAAGCGCTCGACGTCGAAGGACTGGTGGCCCTTGCCGTCGTCCTTCAGGAACTTCATCAGGTTCAGCGAGGCGAGGTTGCAGGACGTGTTGTCCAGGTGCATGTACTCGCTGCACGGGTTCGAGCCGTTGATGCGGCCGGACTCCGGGCACGTGTGCCACTGGTTGATGGTGTCGTCGTACTGGATGCCGGGGTCGGCACAGGCCCAGGCGGCCTCGGCCATCTTGCGGAAGAGCGACTTGGCGTCGACCTCCTCGATGACGTCACCGGTCATACGGGACGTCAGACCGAACTTGCCGCCCTCCTCGACCGCCTTCATGAACGTGTCGTTCACGCGCACCGAGTTGTTGGCGTTCTGGTACTGGACGGACGCGATGTCGTCGCCGCCCAGGTCCATGTCGAAGCCCGCGTCACGCAGGGCGCGGATCTTCTCCTCTTCCTTCACCTTCGTCTCGATGAAGTCCTCGATGTCGGGGTGGTCGACGTCGAGGATGACCATCTTGGCCGCGCGGCGCGTGGCGCCACCCGACTTGATCGTTCCTGCGGAGGCGTCCGCACCGCGCATGAAGGAGACGGGACCCGAGGCGTTGCCACCCGAGGAGAGCAGTTCCTTGGAGGAGCGGATACGGGAGAGGTTCAGGCCGGCGCCGGAGCCGCCCTTGAAGATCATGCCCTCTTCCTTGTACCAGTCGAGAATGGACTCCATGGAGTCGTCGACGGCCAAGATGAAGCAGGCGGAGACCTGCTGGGGCTGCGGGGTGCCGACGTTGAACCACACCGGCGAGTTGAAACTGAAGATCTGGTGCAGGAGGGCGTATGCCAGCTCGTGCTCGAAGATCTCGGCGTCGGCGGGCGAAGCGAAGTACTTGTAGTCCTCGCCGGCCTTTCGATACGTCTTCACAATGCGGTCGATGAGCTGCCTCAGGCTCACCTCTCGCTGCGGGGTGCCGACGGCACCCCGGAAGTACTTGCTGGTGACGATGTTGACCGCGTTCACCGACCAGAACTCGGGGAACTCGACGCCACGCTGCTCGAAGTTGATCGAGCCGTCGCGCCAATTGGTCATGACGACGTCACGACGCGCCCACTCCACCTCGTCGTACGGATGCACGCCGGGGCTGGTGTGGATGCGCTCGATGCGCAGACCCTTGGTGGCCTTGGAACCCTTGGTGCGGGAACCTCGTGCCGGGCCGCTCGCCGTCTCTGTCATGCCGCCTCCCATATCGGGCTAAAACGCCCTGAAGTGCCTCGTAATTCCCGGGGCACGGTGTGTGTCTTGTGCTACGGACGCCGCTCTTGCCGCCCGTAACAGGTCTGTGGTTCGCCGCCCTGTGGCCCGTGGCCGGTCAGTCGGCGGCGTGGGCGGGCACGGGGACTTCTACAGTCCCTCCGGGCCCGCTGTCGCCCTCTACGCGCTCCGCGCCCGCGCGGTCCGCTGTCGCGTCGGGCGTTTGTTCCCTCAGTTCCGCGATCGCCGACTCGAAGTCCTCCAGCGAATCGAACGCCCTATAAACGGACGCGAACCGCAGGTAGGCCACGACATCCAGCTCCTGAAGCGGGCCGAGCATGGCCAGACCCACGTCATGCGTGGTCAGCTCGGCACTACCGGTGGCACGCACCGCTTCCTCGACGCGCTGGCCGAGCAGAGCGAGCGCGTCCTCGGTCACCGGACGCCCCTGGCATGCCTTGCGTACGCCGTTGATGACCTTGGTGCGACTGAAGGGTTCGGTGACTCCGCTCCGCTTCACGACCATCAGCGAACACGTCTCCACCGTCGTAAAGCGACGGGAGCAGTCCGGGCACTGACGGCGCCTGCGGATCGACGTGCCGTCGTCGGTGGTACGGCTGTCGACGACACGGCTGTCGGAATGCCTACAGAAGGGACAGTGCATGAACTCCCAACCCTCCTTCACGGCACGACGCGATAGCCCCAAGAGGCTCATCCCGCCCCTCGAAGCAGCCCCCAGCATAGGCGATGCCGACGGACGCGAAGGACCGGGGACCACAACTTCTGGGCTGCTGATGCAATCCAACCACTACATCTGGGGTCTGGCCGCCTTTTGGGCCCTAGCGCGTGTCGTAAGGGGCCCAAGTCGGCCGCGTGCCGCACGGAAGCGCCACAGGCCGCAGTTACCGACCGGCACGACGCTCGCACGGAGGGGGCGGCGCCCGCTCGACGACGGGTCGGATGGCAGACTGGGCGAGCCCTCAGAGCGGGTCTCGGCTTCGGCGGTGAAGCGTACCGGATTCAGCCGAATTGCCATTCCGCTCGGGCGCTAGCCATACACCTAGGCACATGATCACGACAAGTAATCTGCGGTTTTTCACTCGAACGTGTGTTTGGCGCAACCTTTCGAAAGGAACTACCGTTGGCTAGCTAGGGAGACATTCTCGAGAGGGGCCGACCGACGTGACCACCACTGCAGACAGTGCCACCATCGCTGCCCAGGGCCACGCCCAGGGCCGACTCGAGCCGGTGCATGCCATGAATGACGCATCCATGAGCCAGGAGGGGCCGAAGCCCGGCCGCTCCTTGCCCGGCCGACCTCCAGGGATCCGTGCGGACAGCTCGGGTCTCACCGACCGCCAGCGTCGGGTGATCGAGGTCATCCGGGACTCGGTGCAGCGTCGGGGGTACCCGCCGTCGATGCGCGAGATCGGCCAGGCGGTGGGCCTGTCCAGTACGTCGTCCGTCGCACACCAGCTGATGGCTCTCGAACGCAAGGGCTTCCTGCGCCGCGATCCGCACCGTCCGCGCGCCTACGAGGTCCGCGGCTCCGACCAGCCCAGCGCGCAGCCCACGGACACGGCGGGCAAGCCGGCCGCTTCGTACGTACCGCTGGTCGGTCGGATCGCCGCGGGTGGCCCGATCCTCGCCGAGGAGTCGGTCGAGGACGTCTTCCCGCTCCCCCGACAGCTGGTCGGTGACGGCGAGCTGTTCGTTCTGAAGGTCGTCGGTGACTCAATGATCGAGGCCGCGATCTGCGACGGCGACTGGGTGACGGTCCGCCGTCAGCCCGTCGCGGAGAACGGGGACATCGTCGCGGCGATGCTCGACGGTGAAGCCACCGTCAAGCGCTTCAAGCGGGAGGACGGCCATGTATGGCTCCTCCCCCACAACTCTGCGTACCAGCCGATCCCTGGTGACGAGGCGACGATCCTCGGCAAGGTGGTGGCCGTCCTGCGCCGGGTGTGACCCCTCCCTGACCGGGCCCCGGAACCAACTGCGCCGGTTCCGGGGCCCAGCGCTGTCCGCGCCCGGCCCCGGGGCGGGCCGCTTCGCACCGAGGGGTTACTTCCCGTCGGCCTTCGCTGTCGCGTCGATCGCCGCGAGCGAGCGCCGCGCCTGATTGCGGTCCGTCGTGTACCAGAAGTCCGGCATCGAGGCCCGCAGGTAGCTGCCATAGCGGGCCGTCGCCAGACGGGGGTCGAGGACGGCAACGACGCCACGGTCTCCCGTCGCGCGCACGAGGCGGCCCGCGCCCTGTGCCATCAGCAGCGCCGCGTGCGTGGCTGCCACCGCCATGAAACCGTTGCCGCCGGCGTCCTCGACCGCCTTTTGGCGCGCGCTCATCAGCGGGTCGTCGGGCCGGGGAAAGGGGATCTTGTCCATGACGACCAGTTGGCAGCCGGTGCCCGGCACGTCCACGCCCTGCCACAGCGACAAGGTGCCGAACAGACAGGTCTTCGGGTCAGCGGCGAAGCCCTTGATCAGCTCGCCCAAGGTGTCCTCGCCCTGCAGCAGGATCGGGAACTCGGGGAGCCGCGTACGCAGCTCCTCGGCCGCCGCCTGAGCGGCGCGCATGGAGGAGAAGAGGCCAAGTGTTCGCCCGCCGGCGGCCTGCACCAGCTCGGTGAGCTCGTCCATCATGTCGCTCCGCGTACCTTCGCGGGCGGGGCGGGCCAGGTGCTTGGCGACGTAGAGGATGCCCTGCTTCGGATAGTCGAACGGCGAGCCGACGTCGAGGCCCTGCCATACCGGCTGGTCCTCGTCCTGTGTGCCCTCCGGAGCGAGGCCGAGGGACGCCCCGACACCATTGAAGTCACCGCCGAGCTTCAATGTTGCCGACGTCAGAGTCACCGAGCGGTCCGAGAAGAGCTTCTCCCGGAGCAGGCCCGATACGGACATGGGCGCCACACGCAATGACGCCCCGCTCGGCCGGTAGGTACCGCCACCGCGGGGCTCATTGCGCTCGTACCAGACGACGTCCCACTCCGACCCGTTCGTGACCCGCTCCGCGACATCGTGGATCGTCTCCACGGAGGCGAGAGCCTGCTTGCGTACGGCGTCCTCGTCCTGGACGGACTTGTCCCGCGTGGAGCCGAGTGCGGTGATGACCGTCCGTGCGGCGTCACGCAGCGCCATCAGCGCATAGCCGAGGTCTTCGGGAATCTCCTCGAGGCGGCCGGGCAGAGCCAACTCCATAAGTCGCTCGAAGCCCTCGGCGGCGGTCTGGAGCTGATCCGCGGCCTTCTCGTTCACCAGCTTCGCCGAGCGGCGCACCGCACGGTTGACCTGGCCCGGAGTGAGCTCGCCCGTCGCCACTCCGGTCACCCTGGAGACCAGCTCATGGGCCTCGTCCACAATCAGTACCTCGTGCTGCGGCAGGACCGGCGCGCCCTCGATGGCGTCGATCGCGAGCAGGGCGTGGTTGGTGACGATGACATCGGAGAGCTTGGCGCGCTCACGGGACATCTCGGCGAAGCACTCCTGCCCGTACGCGCATTTCGACGCGCCCAGACATTCCCGCGACGAGACGGACACCTGGGACCAGGCGCGGTCCGAGACACCGGGGGTGAGATCGTCCCGGTCGCCGGTCTCCGTCTCGTCCGCCCAGTCCCGCATGCGCAGCAGGTCCTGTCCGAGCTTGCTGGTCGGCGCGGCCGCCTCGAACTGGTCGAAGAGCCCCTCTTCCTCGTCCTGCGGCATGCCTTCGTGCAGGCGGTGCAGGCACAAGTAGTTCGACCGGCCCTTGAGCATGGCGAAAGAAGGGCGGCGGCGGAGCAGCGGGTGGAGGGCGTCCACCGTGCGCGGCAGGTCCCGCTCGACGAGCTGGCGCTGAAGGGCGAGGGTGGCTGTCGCCACCACGACGCGCTCCCCGTGAGCCAGGGCCGGCACCAGGTAGCCGAGGGACTTTCCGGTGCCGGTGCCCGCCTGGACGAGCAGATGGGAACCGTCGTCGATCGCCGCGGCGACGGTCTCGGCCATGGACACCTGGCCAGGGCGCTCCGTACCGCCGACGGCAGCGACGGCGGCGTGCAGGAGCTCGGGGAGTGAGGGCTTCGTCATAGCTCGACCACCCTAAACGGCACCACTGACAATCCCGCGATCAAGGCTGGTGCAGGGGGTTGGCGACGGTGCCGTGCACGGCGGCGTGCGGGCGGTGGGAACGATCGCGGTAGCCGTCGAGGTGCAGTCGGTTGCGGTTGAGGCACAGACGCTCGATCCGGGGGGTGAGCAGGTCGAACATCTCGTACCGCTCCTTCAGCTCGGGGAACCGGGCGTGGTGGCGCAGGATCTCGGCGCGCACCATGGACCAGAACTCCGCTTCCGGAACACCCAGTTGCTCGTCGCACAAAGGCGCCAGGTAGCGGAAGACGCCGACGAAGAGCCCTGAGTGGATGAACTGGGTCAGGAAGGCAGGACTCTCGGTGAGCAGGACGTCGCGTACGTCACGCGGCATGGAGTCGTGCTCGGGGAGCGGTTCGGCGCTGACGTTGACGTCGTCCACGAAGTCCTTGACCGCGAGGCGCACGGGGACGTCCTGGTCGTCGAAGACGACGATGGCGTTCTCTCCGTGGGGGGAGAAGACGGTTCCGTAGCGGTACAGAAAACGCAGCAGGGGCGGGAGCAGCGCCGCGAAGAGCCTGCGCAGCCAGGTCCTCGCTTCGAGTCCCGAGCGCGTGACCAGTTCTGCCGTGAATGAGCGTCCGTGCGGGTCGACGTGCAACAAGGAGGCGAGAGTGCGGGCGCACTCTCCGGATGCGAGCTGTCGCGTCACGGGCTCTCGCCAGATCGCTCCGAGTAATTCCTTGTACTGGTAGGGGACTTCGTCGAGGCCGTCGTACTGAGGGTGCCGGACCGTTACGGAAGCGACTTCGCCCAGCAGGATGATTCCGCACTCGTCCTTGAGGAACGGGTCGGAGTCGCGCAGCCCCAGCATCCATGTGGTCACTGCGGGGGCTGCCAGGGTGCGCTCCGTAGGGAGTCCCCGCCATACAAGGGTGTTGAGAACCGACAGGGGCAGTTTGACGGTGTGCCGTTCCGGGTGGGTGGTGTTCAGGAACGTACGGATCGACTGCTGCGGCAGTCGCAGGTCGCCGTCGGTGGGGAGCGGGACGATCGCGTTCGTGGCGATGGACTGCGCGAAGAGCGGGAGCACGATGTCGTCCCACTGCCAGGGGTGCACGGGGAGATAGAGATACGCGGCCGGGTCGAGCCCTCGTGCGCGGAGATGCTCGGCGAACAATTGCCGGGTCGGGGCGTCCAGTTCGCGGGAGTAGAGGGAGTCTGCGGTCTCCAGGCCCGCGGCGCCGCGGTACGTGGCGAGGCTGCTGTGCACAGCGAGCCAGGGGAGGCTGGTGTTGCGGCGGGCCTCCGGGGCCCAACGGGCTGTGTCGGTCGCCGAGAAGCCGAGGCGGCCTTTGTTGAGGACGATCCAAGGGTGGCCGGTCTGATGGCCTTCGAGCTCGGCATAGCCGAGGTCGGCGAGCTGGGGTGCGGTCAGCGCGGAGTGGTCGAGGCGCGTGTCGGCGGCGAGCGTCACGGAGAGTTCTCGGATGAGGTGGCCGAGGGTGGTGCCGTCGAGGTCGAGGAGGTGCTTGGTGCGGAGCAGGAAGGCGAGCGGGTCGGTGAACGGCTCGCGGGCACGTGAAGCGGCGGTTTCGTCGCCCGCCGCACTCGGGTCGGCCACCCACTCGATGCCGTCCGGTTCCACCTGCCAACTGCCGTACGCGCCACGGCGGGCGTGGAAGCGGACCAAGCCGCCGCCGTCGGACTCCCCGTCGCTCGGAACGGTGAGGGTATAGGGGTGACGGCCCGGGAGCCGGGCGTCGTCACGGCCGTCCGGCAGCGGCCGGAGGATCTCCTCGTACGAGAATTCGCCGATCAGCTTGGCCAGCAGCCGCGCTCCTGCCCGGTCCCAGTTCTCCCGCGTGAGCTCGGGCGGGTCGTACAGCACGGGCGGCTCTGCGGAAATCGGGGCGACGGACGGGTTCGGCACGGGGACTCCTCGCGGGGGAACCGGATCGGGTCGAGCGGTGTACTAAGAGTGACGAGCTCACAGCACGGTGCGCAGGGCTCGGTCACGGACCATGAGCGCGGCCCGTTTGTCGGGGAGGTCCACCTCGGCAGAGAAGCGGAATCCCGCGCTCAAGAAGGCGGAGACGGAAGGGGTGTTGCGAAGGTCTGGTTCTGCGATGACGCGCGCGCACGGCGGGCGATGGTCGAGTACGAGGTCGGCGACGGCTTTGAGCAGTGCGGTCCCGAGCCCTCGTCCGCGGTTGGCGACGCCACCGATGAGGAGGTGGATCCCGGTGTCGTGCGGACGGGCGGGGTAGTGGCGGGCCAGCGGGTCGAGGTCGGCGCGGTAGATCTCCCAGTAGCTCATGGGCCTGCCGTCGAGTACGCCGAGGCAGGGCACGCTGCGCCCGTCGCCATCGAGTTGGGGGCGCAGGTGGTCCGCGGTGACGGTCTCGGGGCCCGCGAGTTCCCAGAAGGCGGCCACGGCGGGGTCGTTCATCCAGCGGCTGATGAGCTTGAGGTCGCGCCCGACGCGGGCCGGCACGAGCTGGAACACGCCTGAAGGAGTGGTGACCGGTCCCCACTCCCCCACGTTGTCGAGCAGATCGTGCTGGGTCGTGCCCGTGAACACGGGAGCGCCGCGGCGCGCGTTGTCCGTCCCGTCGACGGGCCTCGACCCGTCCTGCTCGACGATGAGCGCGATCATTTCCTCAGAAAGGCGCAGGTCCAGGGTGTCCTGGCAGTCCGGGTCATTCGGAGGGGCGGCTTCACCCGGGTCGGCGGGGCTGGTGTCGGCGTCGGTGCTCGCATCGGCGGGGGGCACGGCGACGCTCCTCTCAGGAAGTGGTGCGGGGCGCGGTCCTCGGCTTGTCGGGGTTGTCGGGGTTGTCGGGGTCCTCAGACATGGAAGGGGTTGGTGATGGTGACGTAGACGGATTGGGTGTCGACGGGGCCGACGAGTTCGTCGAGGCCGTGCAGGCGCGTGAGCAGGTTCGCCTTGCAGCGCAGCGTCGGCGATTGCAGCAGCTGGTTCGGCAGCGGACTGCGCAGCCCGTTGGGGCCGGCGGCGGCCTCACCGAGGAAGCGACGGGACGCCGCGAGCAACAGCCGCTCGTCAGCGAGCTGTTGGGAGCCGAAGGCGCCGATGAGACCGAGGATGTTGTTGATGGCGAGGTAGTAGGCGAACCGCTCGTCGGTGACCTCGTCGGAGACGAAGGTGTCGCTGAGCGTGCCGATACCTGGCAGCCGCTTGTCGAGTTCGGCACGACGGGACTCGCGGAAGTAGTAGCCCTGGTTGTCGCGGTAGCGCCCGCCGACGGGCCATCCATCGACGTCGAGAAGCAGGAGGGTGTTCTGCTGGTGCGCTTCGAGGGCGATGCCGGCTTCGCTGTCGAGCCAGAGCACGGGGCGCACCACGTGCTCGAGGTAGCGCAGGAACCACTCGGTGGCCACGGCTTCGCGGGAGCGACCGGTGCGGGCCGCGAGACGGGTCACGGTGTCGGCAAGCCGTGAGCTCATCGGGGCGCGGTCCAGGTGGCCCGCCGGGTCGTGCGGGGGCCGGGGCGAGACGAAGCCTGCGACGCAGGAGGCGTCGTCGCCAGGGCGGAAGGGGTTGTTGCGGATCATGACGTCGAGGCCGGGGACGGGCTCACCGGCCAGGTCGTCGACGGCGAGCCAGGCCGGGTCTCGGACGATGTCGAAGCCAGGGTGGGCGGCGTGCCACTGCTCGGCGAGGCCGCTGCGCAGCAGCCGGTGGACCTCGACGCCCCGGTGGAGTTCTTTGCGGAGGTTCTCGCGGCGGGAGTTGGTGATCCGCAGTCCGAGGGAGAGCTTCAGCATCGCCGACGCGCCGGGGCGGTACAGGGTGCGGACAGAGGAGGTGGGGAACCAGGGCTCGCCGTGCGAGCCGAGGTCGCGCAGGAGACCTGCGTCGAACAGGGTGGCGGCGCTCGGGCGGCGCCGGAGTTCGCGGATCTGCCAGGGATGCAGCGGCAGGGCGGCGAAGCCATCGGGCAACGGGAGGTCATGACCGGCGAATTGTGAGGTGAGGTGGGTGGCGGGGACCGTGCGGCCGCGCTCGGTCCAGGCCGAGTCGTGGGCGAGGACTTTGGGGGCGACTGCGATCCAGTGCAACGGGAAGGAGCCGCGCAGTTCTGGCGAGTAGAGGCGGGCTTCGGCCTCGGAGAGTCCCTCACGGCTCTTCGGCGTCGGGTGCAGCGGGTGGCCGAGGAGCAGGGACTGTTCTCCGGCGAGGAAGCGGTCGGGATCGTCGGCGCGATGGCGGCGTCGGTCGGCGATGAACTCGGCTGTGCGGCGTACGGAGTCGGCGACGCGGCCGACCAGGTCGCCGCCGTCACCGGAGGGGGCCGCAGTTCTGGTGGTGGCCGTGGTGGTGACAGTGGCGGAGCCTGACGGGCGCTGGCTGTCGGTGGCGGTGACTGGAGCGGCCTCTGGAGCGGCTTTTGAGGCAGCGGCCCTGGGGACAGCGGCCTTTGGGGCGGGGGCCAGCTCGGGCGCCGACGGGGCGACGGCCCCGACAGTGCTGGCAGGCGCTGAGGGCGTGTCGTCCGGGGGCGAGGCGTTCGGAGCCCTGTCGCCCGCGGCTGCGTCGCCCGGGGTCGCGGCGTTCGGCACCGCACCGTTCGGCGCCGATTCGCGGCTGAGGAGGGTGGCGAGGGTGACCGCGTCGACGCAGGGGGCGCCCTGGGGGCCGTCTTCCAGGTAGGGCAGGCCGAAGCGGTGCCAGCCGGCGGGTGACCAGTACTGGATGGGGACGAGAAGGGCGGTGCCGCTCGCGGGGAGGGCGACGCGGAGGGCGCCGACGGAAGGAGGAGCAATGTTGTTCTCGCGTACCCAGCAGCGCAGCAGGTTCTCGACTGCCGAGCCCTGGGCGGAGGTTGCGGGGTCAGGATGTTCGAGAAGGTCGACCATGGAGGTGTGCGGACGCCCGGCCTCTTGGACGCCGCCCTTCTGCCGGGGGGCCGTGTCGCGCTCCGGCTCACGCGGGGACTGCGTGTCGCAGGCTCCGCCTGCAGGGGGGCGGGGGCGGCCGTCGGATGCGGGAGTGGCGTTCAAGAGTGTGTCCTTGCGTGGGGTGGTGGGCTCCGTCTGGCGGTGGTCCGGCTGGTCCGGTTGCCGCGGCTGTCGCTGGGGCAGGGCGTGCCGCCGTGTGCTGGTACGGCTGGGAGGCGTCGTTCGGATCATGCCGGGCTCGTGGGGCCTGGCGCAGCGCCCTGATCCGGCCAAATCCACCCGCCGCCCCCTAGCAGTGCTGAGCTCGGGCCACGGCCGTGAGGGCATCGGAGAGCCGGTCGACGACGGCCGCGGCCTGTTCGTCGGTGATGGTGAGGGGAGGCAGGAGGCGTACGACACTGGAGTGGCGCCCGCCGAGCTCGACGATCAGCCCTCGGTTCAGGCAGGCGTCACGGACGGCCGCGGCCAGGTCGGGGGCGGCGGGCAGCGGTGCGGTCGCCGGTCCGCCGAGGAGGGGGTCGGCCGAGAAGTCGCTGGCACCGTCGGTGGTGTCCGGGCCACTGGCCGGCTGGGTAGCGCCTCCCGGCTCGACGAGCTCCACCCCGATCATCAGGCCACGGCCCCGCACGTCGCCGATGCACGGGAATTCCTTGGCCAGCGACTGGAGCTGGCCGATCATGCGGGCTCCGAGGTCCCCGGCGCGCTCGGCGAGGCCGTTCTCGCGCACGTAGGCCAGGGTCGCGGTGCCGGCCGCCATCGCGAGCTGGTTGCCACGGAAGGTGCCCGCGTGCGCGCCCGGGCCCCAGACGTCGAGGTCGTCGCGGTAGACGATCACAGCGAGCGGGAGGCTGCCGCCGATCGCCTTGGACAGGACCATCACGTCCGGAACCACCCCGCTGTGTTCCACGGCCCAGAAGGCGCCGGTCCTGCCGACGCCGGTCTGTACCTCGTCGGCGATCAGCGGGATGGAACGGGACTCGGTGATGGCCCGCATGCGGCGCAACCAGGGGTCGGGGGCGGGGATGACGCCGCCCTCGCCCTGTACCGGTTCGAGGATCATGCCCGCCGGGCGGGGCACTCCCGACTTGGTGTCGTCGAGGAGCGACTCGGTCCAGCGGGCGCCGAGTTCGGCTCCGCGCGGGCCGCCGATGCCGAACGGGCAGCGGTAGTCCTGGGGATAGGGCAGGCGTGCGACCCGGACGTCCTGCGCCCCGCTCGACGCTTCGAGCGCCCCGGCGGTCATCCCGTGGTACGCGCCGGTGAAGGCGAGGATGCCTGGGCGGCCGGTGGCGGTGCGGACCAGTTTCAGTGCGGCCTCGACCGCGTCGGTCCCGGCCGGCCCGCAGAACTGGATGCGGGCCCGGTCGGCGAGGGCGCGTGGCAGCGTGCGGAACAGCTCTGTGGTGAAGGCGTCCTTGACGGGCGTTGCCAGGTCGAGGACGTGCAGCGGCGCTCCGGAGTCGAGCACCTTGCGAATGGCTTCGAGCACCACGGGGTGATTGTGGCCGAGGGCGAGCGTGCCGGCGCCGGAGAGGCAGTCCAGATAGCGGCGGCCGTCGGCCCCCTCGATGGTGAGGCCGCGGGCCCGCACCGGCACGATCGGCAGGGCGCGGGCGTAGGTGCGCGCCGCCGACTCCCGCGCGGACTGGCGGCGCAGGATCCCTTCGTGCACGGCGTCCTCACGTGCGGCTGTCCCGCGCGCCACCCCGTCGTACGGGGCGGGCACCGTCACGGGCTCAGGGTCGGTCACGGCTGCTGGTCCTCCCGCTGGAGATACGGTCGACTGGTCGGGTCGACTCACCGGTGGGCGGGGCGAGTTCGCGCGCAGAGCACCGAAGCACCGCCCTGGCAGCACACCAGGACGGTTCGAGGACTGAGCGCCGACTGCGGATCCCCCGTATGCCCTAACGACGAGCGGGCGCGAGGAACACGGGCGGCTCGCAGACTCGTGACGAGACCTGCGCCACAGATCAACTCCGACAGGCCACTCAGACCACACAGGCCGCTTGAACCGCGCCGGCCGCGGCATCCGCTCGTCCGGGCCGTTCGCGGAGTGAACGCCGGATGCGGGTCCCGCGTACGTACCGGCGACGGGCGGGAGAAGCGTTGTTCGTGGTCGGGATGGGGCGCCAAGATCCCTCCGTGACGGAACCGTTGCGGTCCCGTCGGTTGTCCCTGACGGCACCGGCATAGTGTGGGGTGCCGTTCGGGGAGGGCGCACAGCCCGTCCACAGCACCTGTTCGGCAGTGCAGAGATCTCGAAGCCCAGGGGGATTCACACCATGCGACCCATACGTCCGCTGTTCAGCGCTCGCCGCCCCAGGAGCGTGCGCGGGCGAACGACCCCCGTGGCGGCGGCCGTTGCGCTCGGCGCGGTGCTTGCTCTCACCGCCACCGCGTGCGGTCCGGGCGAGGACGACGCGAGCGACAAGACCTCGTCCTCCGCGACCGTGGGCGGCGACGACACGATCCAGATCCCGGACAACATCAAGGAAAAGCTCAAGGAACACGGGATCGATCCGGACAAGTGGAAGAACGGCGAGTGGAAGAACTGGGACCGGGACAAGTGGCTGCGTGAGGCGAAGGACTTCGTCAACCCGATCATCGACGGTCTGTGGGACTCGGACCGGATGCGCGACGCCGACAAGAACCCCGGCGGCGAGGTCGACGACAACGACATCTCCGGCGACCAGGGTGTGACGGACCCAACGCCGCAGCCGGTGCAGGCGGCAGCCGTCGCGAGTCCGTATCACGGCAGCGCGCCGTACGCGGGCAAGCTGTTCTTCGACGGTCCCGAGGGGTCGATGGTGTGCTCGGCCACCGTGGTCTCCGACCCCGCCCACCCCGGCAAGTCCGACATGATCTGGACGGCCGGCCACTGCGTGCACGCGGGCAAGAAGGGCGGCTGGTACCGCAACATCGCGTTCGTGCCCTCGTACAACAATGACGGCAAGTCCGTCGAGGAGCTGCAGGGGGCGCCCAAGGACGAAGTCGCCCCGCTCGGCGTGTGGTGGGGCGACTGGGCGCAGACGTCCGACCAGTGGATCGAGCAGGGCGGCCCGACCGGCGGTGCGGGTGCGCCGTTCGACTTCGCCGTCATACACGTGACGCCGGAGAAGGGCAGCACGGGCAAGTCCCTCGAAGAGACCGTCGGTTCGTCGCTTCCGGTGAACTTCAACGCGCCCGCGGTGCCGGACATCTCCCAGCTGACGGCGAAGGGGTACCCGGCGGCGCCGCCGTTCGACGGGCAGAAGTTGTACGAGTGCGCGGACAAGCCCGGGCGTCTCTCGCTGAACTCGACGGACCCGACGATGTACCGGGTCGGCTGCACGATGACCGGGGGCTCGTCCGGCGGTGGCTGGGTCGGGCAGGGTTCCGACGGTCAGCCGGCGCTGGTGTCGAACACCTCGATCGGCCCGGTGACGGCGGGCTGGCTCGCCGGCCCGCGGCTGGGCAAGGAAGCCAAGGGCATCTACGACTCCGTGAGCAAGAAGTTCGCGGGGCAGTAGTTCACTACCTGCGGTCAAAGGCCCGGCACAAGCGGTTCGCCGGGCCGGAGTGGTAGCTGGTGGGACGCCAGTCCCGTCCGGACGCCGTTGTTGACCAGGATCGCGGCGGCGGGGTGCCGAAACTTTCACCGCCCCGCCGCCGTTCGTCCCCAACTCCACAGGCATAGTGGGGTGCTGTGTCGAAGCGGGTGCGTGCGGACGCCCCACCCATGAATGACACGCTCATGACAGTCCTCAGTCCCCACATCCCAGTTCCCAGTTCTCAGTTCTCATGGCGGGCAGCGCCGATGCCGTGGTCACCATGCCGCAGGCCTGCCGCGCCACCGCATTTCTCGGGGGTAACAGCACCATGCGTTCCATACGTTCCATACGTCCATCCATGGTCCGCGGCCGGGGGCGGCGCACCGCTCTCGCCGCGACCGGACTCGCCGCCGCCCTGGCGCTCACCGTCACTGCCTGCGATGACGGCAAGAACAGCGAGGACACGGCAGGGGGCAAGCCGGCCGCCGCCTCCTCGGAGGGTTCCGACGGCGCCGAGTTGCCGGGCGATGTCGCCGAGCGGCTGAAGAAGCACGGCATCGACCCCGACAAGTGGAAGAACGGGGCCTGGAAGAACTGGGACAAGGACGACTGGCTCCACGAGGCCAAGGACTTCGTCAACCCGGTCATCGACGGTCTGTGGAAGCCCGAGCGGATGAAGTCCGCCAAGGACCCGGACAAGACGATCGCCGCGCAGGACTACGCGGATGACCAGGGCGTCTCCGACCCGGAGCCCGACCCCGTTCAGGCGCAGGCCGAGAAGACGCCGTACCACGAGAACGCTGCGCCGGTCGGCAAGGTCTTCTTCGACTCCCCCGAGGGTTCGATGGTCTGCTCCGGCACCGTCGTGAAGGACCCGCGCAACCCGGGCCGGTCGAACCTGGTGTGGACCGCGGGCCACTGTGTGCACGCGGGCGGGGCGGGCGGCTGGTACCGCAACATCGCGTTCGTGCCGTCGTACAACGACCAGGGCAAGTCGGCGGACGCACTGCGCAACGCCACGCAGACGGAGATCGCTCCGTACGGAACCTACTGGGCCGACTGGGCCTCCACCTCGAACGAATGGATGAGCCAGGGCGCCGAATCGGGCGGTGCGGGCGCGCCGTACGACTTCGCGGTGCTGCACATGAAGCCGGAACAGGGCAGCAAGTCCCTGGAGGAGACGGTCGGGAACGCGCTGGACGTGGACTTCTCGACGCCGTCCGTTCAGTCGGTCGGTTCGATGGGCGCGTGGGGCTACCCGGCAGCCCCGCCGTTCGACGGTCTGCTCATGAACAAGTGCCTCGACCGGCCCGGCCGGCTCTCGCTCAGCCCTGAGCAGCCGACGATGTACCGCATCGGCTGCACGATGACGGGCGGTTCGTCGGGCGGCGGCTGGTTCCGCGTCCGGGACGGCAAGACCGTCCTGGTGTCGAACACATCGATCGGCCCGGCCACCAACACCTGGCTCGCCGGACCGCAGTTGGGCCAGGAGGCCCAGCAGGTCTTCGACACGATGAGCGAGAAGTACGGCAACCAGTAAGCAGTTGATCGGCAATAGTGGTTGATCGGCAGTAAGACGTGAATGAGCCCCGCCCAATACCACCTGGGCGGGGCTCGTTCACGTGGCGTCGGTCAGCTCGCGGCCGCCGTCGGAACGTACGGCGCGAGGTTCGCCGCGAGTTCCTCATGGACGCGCGCCTTCAGGAGCGTGCCCTCCGGGGTGTGCTCCTCGGAGATCACCTCGCCGTCGGTGTGCGCCCGCGCGACCAGTTGGCCGTGCGTGTACGGCACGAGGGCCTCGATCTCGACCTCGGGCCGCGGCAGTTCGGCGTCGATGAGCGCGAGCAGCTCCTCGATGCCCGCGCCCGTACGGGCCGAGACGGCGATCGAGTGCTTCTCCTGGCGCATCAGCCGCTGCAGCACCAGCGGGTCGGCCGCGTCCGCCTTGTTGATCACCACGATCTCGCGGACCTTCGTGGCCCCCACGTCACGGATGACCTCGCGTACGGAAGCAAGCTGCTCCTCGGGTGCCGGGTGCGAACCGTCGACCACGTGCAGGATCAGGTCGGAGTCGCCGACCTCCTCCATCGTGGAGCGGAACGCCTCGACGAGGTGGTGCGGCAGGTGTCGGACGAAACCGACGGTGTCCGCCAGCGTGTACAGCCGGCCGCTCGGGGTCTCGGCCCGGCGCACGGTCGGGTCGAGGGTGGCGAACAGCGCGTTCTCCACCAGGACGCCCGCGCCCGTGAGGCGGTTGAGCAGGGAGGACTTGCCCGCGTTCGTGTAACCGGCGATGGCGACCGAAGGCACCTTGTTGCGTCGGCGCTCCTGGCGCTTGATGTCGCGGCCCGTCTTCATCTCCGCGATCTCACGGCGCATCTTCGCCATCTTCTCGCGGATCCGCCGCCGGTCCGTCTCGATCTTGGTCTCACCGGGACCACGGGTGGCCATGCCGCCACCGCCGCCGCCACCCATCTGACGGGAGAGCGACTGACCCCAGCCGCGCAGTCGCGGCAGCATGTACTGCATCTGCGCGAGCGCGACCTGCGCCTTGCCCTCTCGGGACTTGGCGTGCTGGGCGAAGATGTCGAGGATCAGGGCGGTCCGGTCGACCACCTTGACCTTGACGACGTCTTCGAGGTGGATGAGCTGGCCGGGGCTGAGCTCACCGTCACACACGACGGTGTCGGCGCCGGTCTCGAGGACGATGTCACGCAGCTCCTGGGCCTTGCCCGAGCCGATGTACGTCGCCGCGTCGGGCTTGTCCCGGCGCTGGATGACGCCGTCGAGCACTTCGGCGCCCGCGGTCTCGGCGAGGGCGGCGAGCTCCGTGAGGGAGTTGTCCGCGTCCTCGATCGTGCCCGACGTCCAGACGCCGACGAGGACCACGCGCTCCAGGCGGAGCTGTCGGTACTCGACCTCGGTGACGTCTTCGAGCTCGGTGGAGAGGCCCGCCACGCGTCGCAGCGCGGCTCGCTCGGAACGGTCGAGCTGTTCGCCGTCCCGCGCTGTGTCGATCTCGTGGCTCCAGGCGACGTCCTCCTCCATCAGGGCATCGGCCCGAAGACCTTCGGTGGGGTTCTGCGCGAGGCTCTGCGCATCCTGGGAAGGGGAAGAGGAGGAGGTCATTGGATCCTTACGTCGCTGGGATTCGGTAAATGTGACGGACGCCTCGCCCGTCCTCTCTGACAACGCGCGACCCGGCCCGGGGATTCCCGGGAGGGCCGATCCGAGCCAATCGGAGCGATCACATCTCGACCGGATGGCCCGCGCCGTCGACCTGAAGAGGATCGCACGGTACGGGCCGTCTCGTCACCCGAGTTATTTCCCGTGGTGACAGGGCCGAAGCCTCACCGCGCGCCCTACTTCTGGACCGGCTGAGACTTCTGGACCCGCTGAGACTTCTGCACTGACGCCGACGGGGACTTGTGCACCGGCTTGGCCTTCCGCACCGCCTGTGACTTCCAGTCCGGGTGCCCGGGCATCGGCGGCGTCTTCTTCCCGTACAGCCAGGCCTGGAAGAAGACGCTCAGGTCGCGCCCGCTGACCTGCGAGGCGAGCGAGACGAAGTCGGCGGTCGTCGCGGTGGAGTCACGGTGCGTGCTCACCCACGTCCGCTCGAGCCGCTCGAAGGCGTCCTTGCCGATCTCCTGGCGCAGCGCGTACAGGACGAGCGCGCTGCCGTCGTAGACGACGGGCCGGAAGATGCTGATCTTCTCGCCGTGCTTGGGTCCCTTGGGCGCGGCGGGCGGGCCGCCCGTCGCGCGCCAGCCGTCCGACGCACTGTAGGCATTGCGCATCCGCTTCGCGATGGGCGCGTGTGCCTTCTCCTCGGTGTAGAGGGCCTCGTACCAGGTGGCATGGCCCTCGTTGAGCCAGAGGTCGGACCAGGTGCGAGGGCTGACGCTGTCACCGAACCACTGGTGCGCGAGTTCGTGGACCATGATCGATTCGACGTACCACTTCGGGTATTCGGGTCGCGTGAAGACCTCCCGCTCGAAGAGGGAGAGCGTCTGCGTCTCGAGCTCGAAACCGGTGTTGGCCTCGGCGATGAGCAGGCCGTAGTTCTCGAAGGGGTAGCGGCCGACCTTGCTCTCCATCCAGGCGATCTGGCCGGGCGTCTTGGCGAGCCAGGGCCGTAGGACCTTGGTGTCCTTTGCGGGAACGACATCGCGCATCGGGAGCCCGTGGGGCCCCTTCTGGTGCAGGACGGCCGAGCGGCCGATGGAGACCTGGGCCAGTTCGGTGGCCATGGGGTGGGCGGTGCGGTAGACCCAGTTCGTGGTGGACCCGGCACGTGCAGCCGTCACGGGGCGTCCGTTGGCCACGGCTTGCAGGCCCTTGGGAGCGGTGACGCGGAACGTGAAGTAGGCCTTGTCGGCGGGGTGGTCGTTGCACGGGAACACCCGGTGCGCGGCGTCCGCCTGGTTGGCCATGGCGAGCCCGTCCTTGGTGCGGACCCAGCCGGTCTCCTCCTTGCCGGGCACAGGGTTGCTGGTGTGGCGCACGGTGATGCGCAGCGGCTGTCCCGGCACTACGGGGCTGTCGGGCGTGACGATCAGGTCCTCGTCGCTGGTGGCGAAGTGAGCGGGGCTCCCGTTGACCTCCACCGAGCGCACCGTTCCGTGCGAGAAGTCGAGGTTGATCCGGTCGAGCCGGGAGGTCGCCTGAGCGTCGATCCGCGTCACGGCGTCGAGCGGCTTGCTGTTGTCGCCGCCGTAGGTGAAGGCGATGTCGTACGAGCGCACGTCGTACCCGGGGTTGCCGAGGTTCGGGAAGAGACGGTCGCCGATACCGAGCGGAGTGGCCGACTGCGGCGCGGCGGCCGCGAGGAGGGCGACGGAGACACCTGCGGCGAGCAGCGCGGCGGTGCGGGGTGTTCGGGAGCTGAGCAGCATGAACTACCGCTATCAGCGTGCCGCCCCGCGGCGGGGGCGGTACACGCCGCTCCCACCCGAACGAGGCCCTCTTGCGCGTCAGAGGGCTCCGGTCGCCGCGTGCTGGGCCCGCCCGACGTCGTACACCCCCGGCACGTTCCGCATCGCCCGCATGAGCCCCGGGAGGTGGGCGGCGTCCGGGAGGTTCAGCGTGTACGTGTGCCGGACGCCGCCCTGGGCGGGTGGTTCGACGGTCGCCGAGATGATGGCGACCCCCTCAAGCGCTATGGCTTCCGTGAGGTCGGCCAGCAGATGCGGGCGGCTGAACGACTCGGCGACGAGCGTCACCCGGTACTCGGCGGTCTCCGCGTCGGCCCAGCGCACGCTGACCTCCGTGCGCCCGGCGCTCTTCATGCGCGCTACTCCGGAGCACGCGACGCGGTGCACGGTGACCGCGCCGCCGCGTACGGCGAAGGCGGTGATCTCGTCGGGCGGTACGGGCGTACAACATCCGGCCAGGCGCACGGTCGCGCCCGGCTGTTCGACCACGGCGTTCGCCGCGGCGGGCCGTGCGGAGGGCCCGCTGTAGGGCGCGCGCGGCGCGGCCTCGGTGGCGCGCGGGCCTTCCGGGTGGGCGGTCAGCCAGCGCCGGATGGCGATGCGCGCGGCGGGCGTGCGGGCGTGGTCGAGCCAGTCGCGGGACGGCTCGGAGGCGGCGGCTCCCTCCATCCGGTCCATCAGGAGCTGCACCGTGTCGCCGTCGCTGAGGACCGTGCCGAGCGTCGCCAGGCGGCCGTTCACGCGCGCGCCGATGCAGGCGTGGGCGTCCTCGCCGTACTGGGCGTACGCGGCGTCGACACAACTGGCTCCCGCGGGCAGGCCGATGGTGCCTCCGTCCGGCCTGAAGACGGTGATCTCGCGGTCCTGTGCGAGATCCTCGCGCAGTGTCGACCAGAAGATGTCGGCGTCGGGTGCGGACTGCTGCCAGTCGAGGAGGCGGGAGAGCCAGCCGGGGCGGGTGGGGTCGGCGCGCTCGCCGTCGGTGTCCAGATGCTCTTCGCCGGAGGGCGTATAGGGATTGCCGAGGGCGACGACGCCCGCCTCCGCCACCTTGTGCATCTGGTGCGTTCGAATGAGGACTTCGGCGACTTCGCCGTCGCCGCGGGCGACCGCGGTGTGCAGCGATTGGTACAGGTTGAACTTCGGTACGGCGATGAAGTCCTTGAACTCCGAGACCACCGGGGTGAAACAGGTGTGCAGCTCGCCCAGGACGCCGTAACAGTCCGCGTCCTCGGAGACGAGGACGAGGAGGCGCCCGAAGTCGGCGCCGCGCAGCTCACCGCGCTTGCGGCTGACCCGGTGCACCGACACGAAGTGCCGGGGCCGGATGAGGACCTCGGCGCTCAGGCCCGCCTCGCGCAGCACTCCGCGCACCTCTTCGGCGATCGCGGCGAGCGGATCGTCCTCGCGTGCCGCGTTGGTCGCCATGAGGGTGTGGGTCCGTGCGTACTCCTCTGGATGGAGGATCGCGAAGACGAGGTCCTCGAGTTCGGTCTTCAGGGCCTGGACGCCCAGGCGCTCGGCGAGCGGGATGAGGACGTCGCGGGTGACCTTCGCGATCCGCTCCTGTTTTTCCTGGCGCATGACGCCGAGGGTGCGCATGTTGTGCAGGCGGTCGGCGAGTTTGATCGACATGACGCGCACGTCGTTGCCGGTGGCGACGAGCATTTTGCGGAAGGTCTCGGGCTCGGCGGCCGCGCCGTAGTCGACCTTCTCCAGCTTGGTGACGCCGTCGACGAGGTAGGCGACCTCCTCGCCGAACTCCGTACGCACCTGGTCGAGCGTCACGTCCGTGTCCTCGACGGTGTCGTGGAGCAGGGAGGCGGTCAGCGTCGTGGTCTCCGCGCCCAGTTCGGCCAGGATCAGCGTCACCGCGAGGGGGTGCGTGATGTAGGGCTCGCCGCTCTTGCGCATCTGGCCGCGGTGCGAGGACTCGGCCAGCACGTACGCGCGGCGCAGCGGGTCGAGCTCGGCATCCTGGTAGTGCGCCCGGTGCGCCTCCACCACGTGGCCGATGGCGTCGGGGAGCCGGCCGCGGGTGGTGGGGCCCAGGAGTGCGGCGCGGCCCAGTCGTCGCAGGTCGATCCGGGGGCGGCCACGCCTGCGGTGTACTCCGGGCATGATCGGCCCTGGGCTGGCGGGGTTGGTCGCCTCCGCACTCATGAGCACCTCCGGCTGTCTCGACCGGTGGCGGGCTGGCGGGGGCACCCGTCCGGACCGGTGCTTGATGCTACCGAGCCCATCACGTGGCGCAGTCCAGCTCTCGCCCAGCGTGAAACGGATCACCCATTCGAGCGACGATTCACGAGTTTACGGTTTCGATTTCCGCGAACCAGTCCGCGTCGATCACGCCCTCCGCCACGATCACGGCGGGCCCGGTCATCTCGATCTCGCCGTCGGGTCGTTCGGTGATCGTCAGCCGGCCACCGGGCAGGTCGATCTCGTACGTTACCGGAGCCCCGGTCAGCGCCGGGTCGAGACCGTCTCTGCGGGCCGCCGCGACGGCCACGGCGCAGGCGCCGGTGCCGCAGGAGCGGGTCTCGCCCGAGCCGCGCTCGTGCACCCGCATGGCGACGTGGCGGGGGCCGCGGTCGACGACGAACTCGACGTTCACCCCGTCCGGGTAGGCGTTCGCGGGGGCGAAGGGGGGCGGCTCGTACAGGGTGCCCGCGTGGGCCAGGTCGTCCACGAAGGCGACGGCGTGCGGGTTGCCCATGTTCACGTTCGTCGCCGGCCAGGTGCGGTCGCCGACGGAGACGGTGACGTCGCCCGCGGGCAGCGCCGCCCTGCCCATGCCGACCGTGATCAGGCCTTCCTTGTCGATGTGGACCCGCTTGACGCCGCCTCGCGTGGCCACGGCGATGTCTCCCTCGCCCACGTGTCCCGCACGCTGGAGGTAGTGGGCGAAGACCCGCACTCCGTTGCCGCACATCTCGGCGATCGAGCCGTCCCCGTTGCGGTAGTCCATGAACCACTCGGCCTCGGACGCCATGGACCGCGCCTCGGGGTGGGCGTCGGAGCGCACGACGTGCAGGACACCGTCGCCGCCGATCCCGGCGCGACGGTCGCACAGCGTGGCCACCGCGGCCGGAGACAGCACGATGACGTTCTCCGGGTCCGGGATGATCACGAAGTCGTTCTGCGTCCCGTGGCCCTTGAGGAAGGTGGTCATTTCCCGATCGTACGAGATGGGTCCGACAGACGTACGAGATGGGTCCGGCACCCGCCCCGCGCGAGCGGTGCGGCCGCGCGAGGGGGCAGCCACCGCGGTCAGCGGAGCCGCGCCACCCGCCATACGGCCAGGATCGCCACCGCCGCCACCACGATTACGTACGCGCCCACGACGCGCCAGTCCGGCCACCTGCCCGATCCGCGCGGCGGGAAGCCCGGCAGGGTGTACCCCACCCGGCGGGCCGCCATCATGCCCCAGCCGGCCGCGCACGAGCTGATCAGCAGGCCCAGCATCGCCACGACCGCGCCGCCGTCGCCGAACTCGAAGAACAGCGGGAACGCGAACATCAGCGAGCCGATGGCGGCGAGCATCACGATGGGGGCGAGCTGCCAGATGCGGAGCCTGCGCTGCGGGCGCAGCTCGATCTCGACCTCTGCCGCCTCGTCCTGCGCGGTGATCTCGTCGGCGGTCGGCCCGTCGGCGATCACGCCGTCCGGGATCGCCTCTGGTCCGTCGGGGCTCAACTGCTCCCCGCCTGGTGCGGTGTCACGAGGGCCGGCCTCCATCGCCACGCGCCCTCCCATTTCGGACTCCACTGGTCGATCGATGGTCGATGATGGCACGGCCGAAGAGGCCGCGATGACGGCCGGAGCTTCCCGATGCCATCACGTGATCAGGCTGTGACCGGTCGTTCGACCAACGTCATTGCCCGGCCCTGGAGTTCCCCGCGTTCGGCGACGGCCCCACTCAGCCAATGCACCCGCGGATCGCGTCGGAACCACGAGTCCTGACGGCGCGCGAAGCGCTTGGTGGCGCGGACCGTCTCCGCGCGCGCCTCCTCCTCGGTGCACTCCCCGGCCAGGGCCGCGAGGACCTGCTGGTAGCCGAGCGCGCGCGACGCCGTCCGTCCCTCGCTCAGGCCTCGGGCCTCCAGAGTGCGCACCTCTTCGACGAGACCCGCCTCCCACATTCGGTCCACGCGCGTGGCGATACGTTCGTCGAGTTCGGGGCGCGCGACGTCGACGCCGATCTGGACGGTGTCGTAGACGGAGTCGTGTCCCGGAAGGTTGGCCGTGAACGGCTTTCCGGTGATCTCGATGACTTCGAGGGCGCGCACGATGCGCCGGCCGTTGCTCGGCAGGATCGCGACGGCGGCCTCCGGGTCCGCGGCGGCGAGGCGGGCGTGCAGGGCGCCGGAGCCGCGCAGCGCCAGCTCCTCCTCCAGGCGGGCGCGGACCTCGGGGTCGGTGCCGGGGAACTCCATCTTGTCGACGGCGCCGCGTACGTAGAGCCCGGATCCACCGACGAGGACGGGCCAGCGCCCTTCGGCCAGGAGGCGGTCGATCTCCGCGCGGGCGAGCCTCTGGTACTCGGCGACGCTCGCGGTCACCGTGACGTCCCAGATGTCCAGGAGATGGTGCGGGACCCCGGCGCGCTCCTCGGGCGTCAGCTTGGCGGTGCCGATGTCCATCCCCCGGTAGAGCTGCATGGAGTCGGCGTTGACGACTTCGCCGCCGAGCTCCTTGGCGAGGAAGACACCGAGATCTGACTTTCCGGCGGCGGTCGGACCGACGACGGCGATGACCCGCGGGGCGGGAGCTGCGCTACTCACCGCCCCAGTCTCGCAAACCCGGGGCCCGCTTCTCGAACGAGCTACGTGACGCCGTCGGTCCGGGGTCGTTGCCTGTTGCGAGGTTCCAGCCGCTGGTTTTGAGGACCGGTGACCCGGGCGACGCAATGGGACGCACCGGGCAGGGCGGGATTTCGCCCACACGAGTACTGTATGGAGTTGAAATGGGCGTTTTTTCCATGTTTCGCCGTAAGGCCAAGGACAGCGACGCGGCATCGACCGCCGAGGCGCAGGCCGCCACGCTCGCGGCTGAGCCGGAGTCTGAGGGCGTAGCGGGCGCCGAGGGGTCCGAGTCCCCGACCGAAGGCGCCGAGGCCGCCACGGCCGACGAGAAGGCCGCGGAAAAGGCCGAGGAGACGGAGGCCGACGAGACGAGCGAGGCCGCCGCGGCGGAGAACGTGGAGATTCCGAAGCAGCAGTCCGCCAAGGAGGCCGCCGACAACGACGCGGCCGACGAGGGCGCCCGTAAGTAGCCCGCAGCTCTGACGGTCAGCTTTGACAGTCAGCTTTAACAGTCGTCAGTTTCTGCTCTGACAGTCGTCAGTTACTTACCGCGAGGGAAGGTGGATCCATGGGCTTCCTGGACAACTTGAAAGCCAAGCTCAGCCCTGCCAAGGACAAGGTCACCGAGCTCGCGCAGCAGCACGGGGACAAGATCGACCAAGGTCTGGACAAGGCGGCGAAGGCGGTCGACGACAAGACCAAGGGCAAGTACAGCGACAAGATCCAGCAGGGCACGAGCAAGGCGAAGGACGCTCTGGACCGCCTCTCCGACGGGCCGGGCGGCAAGGACGGCGGCACCCCGCCGACGCCTCCCCCGCCTCCCCCTGCGTCCTGACACCGACCCCGACGCACCGGGCCGACGGCCGCGCAGCCCACGGCTGTGCGGCCGTCGCCGTGTGTGGCGCGGTGGGGGTTACGTCCAGGAGGCCACGAAGTAGCCCACTCCGTAGGGCGCGTCTTCGTACAGAAGGCGGCTCGTGCCGCTGTCGGCGTTGTTGGCGTTGTCGGCGCTCGGCGCGCTGTCGGCGTGGTTGTCGGTCCAGGCCGCGGAGAGGATCTGCCAGGGGGCGCGGCCGGAGACCTTCAGCTCCTCGGCCAGACCGGCGTCCATCTCGGCCAGGTAACCGTCACGGTCGTAGGTGCGCAGGGACTCGGCGATCCGTGCGTCCACCGCCGCGGCCCGCTCGTCGAGGTAGCCGGGGGCCTTGACCGTGCGGCAGGCGGTGCCGTCGCCCATGACCAGCAGGCCCACACGGTCCGCCCGGGACGTGAGGCCCATGCCGGCCTCGCCGTCGGTCGGCCGGGACCGGTCGGCCGTCACCTCGTGGCCGCGCACGGGGCCTTCCCAGCCCGCGCGCGCGAGCAGCCAGGCGCCCACGCACAGCGACGGCGGCAGGATCTCGTCCCCGGCCGCGGAACCGGCGCCGAGGGTCACCCCGACGTCGACTCCGAAGGGGCGGAAGGAGCCGCGGGCGCCCGCCTCGTACAGCTGGTCACGCGCGCCCTGGCCGACGACGACGATCAGGTCGGGGCCGGCCTCGACGAGCGCGCGGAGCGCCTCGTCGCATGCCTCGCGCGCAGCGTCCAGCTCGGGAGCGGCACCGGCCGCGACCTCCGGTACGAGCAGAGGCGGACAGGGGCACACGGCTGCGGCGACAAGCATGATCGGCAGCTTACTGGTCGGGGAACGGCCCGTGCCCCGGGCGGCCGTCAGTCGACGGCGCAGCCCCCGGTGACCGCCGGCAGCGGCTCCGGTACGCCTACCTTGGGCAGGCCGAGCAGAACGCCCTGCTTCGTGTCCTGCTGCTCCTTGGTGCGCCGCTCCCACGCGTCGCCCGCGCGCGTGGGGCGCACGTTCAGAACCGGGCCCTCGGCGAGCAGGTGGTGCGGGGCGGCGTAGGTGATCTCGACCGTGACGACGTCGCCGGGGCGGACCTCGCCGTCCGGCTTGGTGAAGTGGACCAGGCGGTTGTCGGGGGCGCGGCCGGAGAGGCGGTGCGTCGTGCCGTCCTTGCGGCCCTCGCCCTCGGCGACCATGAGCTCCATGGTGCGACCGACCTGCTTCTTGTTCTCGTCCCAGGAGATCTCCTCCTGGAGGGCGACAAGACGCTCGTAGCGCGCCTGGACGACCTCCTTGGGAATCTGCCCCTCCATGGTCGCGGCCGGGGTCCCGGGGCGCTTGGAGTACTGGAAGGTGAAGGCGTTGGCGAAGCGGGCCTCGCGCACGGCGTGCATCGTCTGCTCGAAGTCGTCCTCGGTCTCGCCGGGGAAGCCCACGATGATGTCGGTGGAGACCGCCGCGTCCGGCATGGCGGCGCGGACCTTGTCGATGATGCCGAGGAAGCGCTCCTGGCGGTACGAGCGGCGCATCGCCTTGAGGACCGTGTCCGAGCCGGACTGCATCGGCATGTGGAGCTGCGGCATCACGTTCGGCGTCTCGGCCATGGCGGCGATCACGTCGTCGGTGAAGTCGCGCGGGTGCGGGGACGTGAAGCGCACGCGCTCGAGGCCCTCGATCTGCCCGCACGCGCGCAGCAGCTTGCTGAAGGCCTCGCGGTCGCCGATGTCGCTGCCGTACGCGTTCACGTTCTGGCCGAGCAGGGTGATCTCGGAGACGCCCTCGGCGACCAGGGCCTCGATCTCCGCGAGGATGTCGCCGGTCCTGCGGTCCTTCTCCTTGCCGCGCAGCGCGGGGACGATGCAGAAGGTGCAGGTGTTGTTGCAGCCGACCGAGATCGACACCCAGGCCGCGTACGCGCTCTCGCGACGGGTCGGCAGCGTGGACGGGAAGGCCTCCAGGGACTCGGCGATCTCGACCTGCGCCTCCTCCTGGACGCGGGCGCGCTCCAGGAGGACGGGCAGCTTGCCGATGTTGTGCGTGCCGAAGACGACGTCCACCCAGGGCGCCTTCTTCACGATGGTGTCGCGGTCCTTCTGAGCGAGGCAGCCGCCCACGGCGATCTGCATCCCCGGGCGCGTGGTCTTGCGCGGGGCGAGGCGGCCGAGGTTGCCGTAGAGCTTGTTGTCCGCGTTCTCCCGCACCGCGCACGTGTTGAAGACCACGACGTCGGCGTCGCCGTCGGAGCCCTCGGGGGCGCGGACGTACCCCGCGCCTTCGAGGAGGCCCGACAGGCGCTCGGAGTCGTGGACGTTCATCTGGCACCCGTAGGTGACTACTTCGTACGTCTTGGCGGAATCGGGTGAACGGTCGTCCACGGCCGGACGCGGGGCGCTGCTGCTCATGACAACAAGGGTATGGGGTACGCGGGGTCCCCCCTCACGGGGTCGCGGGCAGGCGTCACGGGGTTGTGGGCAGGCGTCACGGGGTCGCGGGCAGACGTCACGGGGTCGCGGGCAGACGTCACGGGGTCGCGGGCAGACGTCACGGGGTCGCGGGCAAGCGTCACGGGGTTGTGGGCAGGGCCACGCCCTTCTCCGCCGCGGCCTCCGTCAGCTGCTGCCACACCTTGGGCGCGACCGGGATCCCGTTCGCCCCGCGCTCCTGCGCGACGGCCGCGCTGCGCTCGCCCGGGTAGTGGACGCCCGCCGCGTCGTCCGCCGCCGGCAGCGCCTTGAGTGTGCCCAGGGTGGCCGCGGCGCCCTCGGGCAGCGGGGTGCCGCTCGCCTTCGCCTGGCGGATCTTGCCGAGGGCGATGGTGGCCGTCGCCATGTCGAGCAGCAGGGGCGCCCGGCCCTGCTGCGCGGAGGCGGGGGCGGGGGCCGCTATGGCGAGCGGGCTGGTGGCGACGGCCGGGCCCCTGACGCCGGTGTAGCCCATGTTCGGCATGCCTGCGACAACGCCGATGCCGAGCAGGCCCGCCTCGGCGATCTTCGCGACGTAGTAGCCGATCGCGCCCGTGTGCACGAGGCGTGCAGGAGGACGCCCTGGGGGCGGCGCGTGAGAAGGCCGTAGCCGGTGGCCATGCCCGCGGCGACCGTCTCGTGCGTGAGGTCGAGGTAGCGCGGGGCCGGGAGTCCGTCGCGGTGGTGGCGGGCGAGGGACTCCCAGACCGGGGCCCATTCCGAGCATCGCAGGTGGTACCTCAGCCCTCGATCGGCCAGTTCAGGACCTCGGCGATGCCGCGGCCCATGATCCATTCGAGCTCGTCGGGACGTTCAGTTCCTCGGCGACCGGCCAGTACCAGTCGTTGGTGCCGTCGATCATCCAGTTGCGGTCGATGGGGCGGTGGAAGGTGAGACGTACTCCCTTGACGTGCGGGTTCCGGGCGAAGTCCGCGAGCATCGCCCGGCCCTCTTCGGGCTTGTTCTGCGGGATACGGGCCATGATGCCGAAGCGGTCCGGGTGGGCCTCGCAGGCTTCGAGCGCGTAGTCGATGCGGTCGCCCTCCCAGGACGGCGGCAGCGCCCGGTTGACGCCGGCCTCGTCCATCAGGTCCAGCGCCTCCTCGTACGAGAAGAGGTCCTCTCTGTGGCCGTTGAGGCGGATGCGCTCGCGGGCGCCGGGGACCCAGGGGCGGCCCGGGGCCTCTTCCTTCCAGATGTGGATCTGGGTGTCGACGACGAACATGCGTGGCCTCCTTCTTCCTTGCGGGGAGGGTGGCGGGGAGGTGCTGTGCGATCGACGTCAGGCGGGCTCGGCGGCCTTGCGGAGAGCTGGGCGCGCAAGCAGTTCTTGCGCGAAACGCCGTAGTACGGAGGGGAGTTCAGGGCCGCTGGAAGACGGCGTCGGCGATGTGCTCGGCGATCGCCATGGACGCCGTCGCGGCGGGCGAGGGGGCGTTGCGCACGGCCGTGATCCGGCCGACCCGGTGGATGCGGAAGTCGTCGACGAGGGTGCCGTCGCGGTCCAGCGCCTGGGCGCGCACGCCGGCGCCGCCGCGCACGACGTCGTGGACGCCGACACCGGGGACGTACAGTTTCGCGTCCTTCATGAACGCGGCGGCGGAGAACGAGCCGCGGTACTCCCTGATGCCGGTGCGCCAGTGCCGTGCGGCCATCCGCCAGGTACCGGGGTAGGCGGCGATGCCGAGGAGGTCGCGGGGCGAGATCCGGCTGCGCCGGTAGCCCTCTCTGGCGAGGGCGAGGACCGCGTTCGGACCGACCTCGACCGAGCCGTCGACGCGCGGGGTGAAGTGCACGCCGAGGAACGGGTAGCGGGGGTCGGGCACCGGGTAGAGGAGGCCGCGCACCAGGTCCCGTTTCTCCGCCTTGAGCAGCATGTACTCGCCCCGGAACGGGATGATGCGCGGCTCCCGCCCGTCATCGGCGAGCCGGGCCACGGCGTCCGACTGGAGGCCCGCGCACAGGATCAGCCGGTCGACGCGGAGGTGCTCCGGGCCGGACGCCACCCGGATGCCGTCGGGCACGGTCGTCAGGCCGGTCACGGGGAAGCCGAGGCGCAGCTCTCCCCCGGATCCGGTGACGTCCTTGGCGAACTCCCGGGCGATCGCCGGGTAGTCGGTGATCGCGGTGCGCGGTGAGTGCAGCGCCGCGAGCCCGCCGGCGTTCGGTTCCAGCTCCTTGATCTCCTCCCGGGAGACCTTGCGCAGATCGGGTACGTGATTGCTCTTGGCCCGCTCGTAGAGGGCGTCCATGCGGCCCAGTTCGTCCTCGCGCACCGCCATGACGAGCTTGCCGATCTCGCGGTACGGCACCGCCCGGTCCTGGCAGTACTCGCGCAGCAGGGCGACTCCGCGTACGGTCAGGTCCGCCTTGAGGCTGCCGGGCGCGTAGTAGATGCCCGCGTGCACGACCCCGGAGTTGTGGCCGGTCTGGTGGCGGGCGACCTCGGGTTCCTTTTCGAGGACGATCACGCGGGTGCCGGGTCGGCGCAGCGCGATCTCCCGGGCGGTGGCCAGGCCCAGGATGCCCGCACCCACGATGCCGATCGTTTCTTCGCTCAACGTCCGTCTCCTTTCAGGGAGTTGCTGAAGGGACGGATTATGCGCCGCCTTTACATCCGGGCACGGTCCGGGTTCGCCGTGCGACGGTGGCCGACCGTACCTCCGGAGGCGGCGCCCTCCACCGCTCCGGGAACGCAAGGTAAAACTGCACGCCGGACGGCATCGGCAGAGGTGCGAAGGCTCTTGATCTCAGACCTGCGAACAGACCTCCGGCCGCGCCACGCCCCTGGGCCATGCCCCTGCCCCGCCACGAGTCAGGTACCTCCGGATGATCACGATCATCAAGGCCGCAGCCGTCCCGCTCCTGGACCGCGGCGGCGCCGTCGTGACGACGCCGCTGATCACCACCCCTTCCGCGGGCGGCGAGAACCGGATCACCAGCGGCATCAGCGTGTACCCGGTCGGCTCCGGCGCCCCGCTGCACTCGCACAACTGCGACGAGCACGTCACGATCCTCGACGGCGAGGCCGAGGTCGTGGTCGACGGCGAGGTCACGAAGCTGGAGCGCTACGACACGACCTACGTGCCGTCCCCCGTCCCGCACCTGTTCCGCAACGTAGGCGCCACTCCGCTGCGCATCCTGTGGGTCTACAGCTCCGGTCATGTCACTCGTACGTTCACGGAGACGGGCAGAACCGTGGAGCACCTGTCGGCCGACGACCGGATGGGCAAGACTGACCCGGCAGCACGCAGGTGGCCCCCGCAAGGCCTGGTCAGCGCCCCGTCCGACCTGGCAGGATCGCGCGCATGCCGATGCCGTTCAGCCGTGTCACCCGTCGCCGCGCGCTCACCGGCGCCGCGGCCGGGCTCGTGGTGTTCGGCCTGCTGCTGTGGTGGCTGCTCCCGCTGGGCGAACAGGCCCGGAGCGGCCGGGTCACGATCAGCACCGGTGCCCGCACCGGCGTCTACGAGACGTACGGCAAGCTGCTCAAGAAGGCGCTGGCCCGCGACATCCCCCGGCTCGACGTGACGCTCACCGGCAGCGAGGGCTCGTGGGACAACGTGGAGCGAGTGGCCACCGGCAAGGCCGATTTCACCATCGCCGCGGCCGACGCGGTCGCCAAGTACCAGTACGAGGACCGGCCCGGCGCGACCCGGCTGCGCGGCTGCGCCCGCCTCTACGACGACTACATGCAGCTCGTCGTGCCGCGCTCCTCGTCCGTGAAATCGGTGGCCGACCTGCGCGGCAAGAAGGTCGCCGTGGGCGGGAGCCGCTCGGGGGTGCGGCTGATCGCCGACAAGGTGCTCCGTGCGGCGGGCCTGGACATCAACCGGGACGTCACACCCGTGGGCATCGGCATAGACGCCATGCCCAAGGCCCTCAAGTCCCAGAAGATCGACGCGTTCTTCTGGTCGGGCGGACTGCCCACCGAGCACGTCCGCGAGCTGTCGGAGAATTTCCCGGTCCGGCTGGTCGAGCTCGGCAGCCTCGTCGACAGACTCCACGCACAGGGTGAGTCGTCCCGCTACTACCGGGCCGCCGTGCTGCCCGCCGACGCCTATCCGGCCGCCCAGCAGGGCAAGGTCATCAGCACGCTGGCCGTGGCGAACCTCCTGGTGACCACCGACCGCACGGATCCGGCACTGACCGAGGCCATGACGCGTACGGTCATCGACAGCCGCGACCACATCGGCACCAGGGTGCACGCGGCGCAGCTCGTCGACCTCAGGACCGCCCTCTACACGGACCCCCTCTCCTTGCACGAGGGCGCGCGCCGTTACTACCGCTCCGTCAAGCCCTGACCTTGCCCTCGAACCCGGGTGTGGCCGTGACCGGGGTCGCGAGGCGGCGGCACCGGCCCGCTCCTGGGCACACGCACCGTCACCTTCAGCCCGTGCGGCTCGTGACGCGCGTACGCGATCGAGCCGCCGCCGGCCGTCAGCAACGCCCGGGAGATGGAGAGGCCGAGGCCCGAGCCCTTGATGTTCTGGTGCTGCCCGCTGCGCCAGAACCGGTCGCCGATCCGGGCGAGCTCCTCCTCGCGCAGACCGGGGCCGCCGTCGGTGACCTCGATGGCGCTGGTCTCCCCGTTGGCCGCGACCCTGACCGTGACCCGCTCGCCCTCGGGCGTGAACTTCAGGGCGTTGTCGACCACCGCGTCCAGGGCGCTGGACAGCGCGATCGGGTCGGCCCAGCCGGTCACCGCGGGGCACTCCGCGACCAGCCGTACGCCCTTCTCGTCGGCGGCCAGACGCCAGGCCGCGACGCGCTCGGCGGCCAGCTCGCCGATGTCGGTCAGCTGCAGGTCGGCGGCGGCGTGCTCGGCCAGGGCCAGGTCGAGCAGGTCGTCGAGAACCCGGGCCAGGCGCTTGCCCTCGGCCCGTACGGACGCGATCTCCTCATTGCCCTCCGGTAGTTCGTACGACAGGACCTCGATGCGCAACATCAGGGCGGCGAGCGGATTGCGCAGTTGATGCGAGGCGTCGGCGACGAAGGCGCGCTGCTGCTCCAGCACATCCTCGACGTTGTCCGCCATCTCGTTGAACGACCGGGCCAGGCGCCGAAGTTCCGGCGGGCCGCCGGCAGCCGCGACCCGCGACTTCAGCCGCCCGGTGGCGATGTCGTGGGTGGTCGCGTCAAGGACCCGGACCGGACGCAGCACCCAGCCGGTCAGGCGCAGCGCGGCACCCACCGCGAGAAGCATCGCGGCGAACTCGCCCGCCGCGATGACCAGCCAGCCGCGCAGCGTCGCGGCCCGCATCGCGTCGGTGGGCGAGTCGGTGACGACGACCGCGACGACATCACCGTCCCGGATGACCGGTGAGGCGACCACGAGCCGGCCCCGCTGCCACGGCCACACCTGCGGCGGGTCGTGGCTGCCGCGCGAGTACAGCGCCTCGTCGAACGCGGCCCGCACGGACCCGCCCCGAGGCACCCGGAAGTCGACGGGCGCGCGCCCCATCGGCGCCCGGCCGCGGTAGAAGACGCCGGCCTTTATGCCGTACACGTCGTGATAGCGGCCGAGTTCCTTCTGCAGCGTCTGCTGCCGCTCGTCCGCGCCGATCTCCCCGCCCTCGTCCGGCCGGGTCGTGACGAACTGCGCGAGCGAGGCGAACCGGGCCGTGTCGTCGATACGGTCGACGACGACCTTCTGCTGCTGCGCGGACGCCACGCTCACCGCGAGCGGAAAACCGAGCGCGAGCAGCACGCCCGCCAGGAGGACGATGAGCAGCGGAAGCAGACGGGCGCGCACCCGGGGACTCTACGGCTTCCGCTACGCGGCCGGCGCGACGAGCCGGTAGCCGACGCCCCGCACGGTCTCGATGAGGGCGGGCATGCGCAGCTTGGACCGCAGGGAGGCGACATGCACCTCCAGGGTGCGCCCTGTCCCCTCCCAACTGGTCTGCCAGACCTCGCTGATGATCTGCTCCCGCCGGAAGACGACGCCCGGCCGCTGCGCGAGCAGGGCCAGCAGGTCGAACTCCTTGCGGGTGAGCTGGACGACGGATCCCTCCACGGTGACCTGCCGCGTGGGCAGTTCGATGTGCACGCCGCCGAGCCGCAGCCCGCTCCCGGCCGCGGGCGCGGCCTCCCCGCCCGCGTTGCGCCGGCTGACGGCATGGATGCGGGCCAGCAGCTCACCGGTGTCGTACGGCTTCACCACGTAGTCGTCCGCGCCGAGGTTGAGCCCATGAATGCGTGACCGCACGTCGGCGCGCGCGGTCACCATGATGACGGGGGTCGACGTCCGCTTGCGGATCTTGCCGCAGACCTCGTAGCCGTCCTGGTCGGGCAGGCCCAGATCGAGCAGGACGACGCCGAACGCGTCGGGCTCGGGGACGAGCGCCTGCAGCGCCTCCTCCCCGTTGCGGGCATGCCGCACCGAGAAGCCGTGCCTGGCCAGCACGGCGGACAGGGCCGCGGCCACATGATCGTCGTCCTCGACGAGCAGCAGTCTCAATGTGGCCCCCTCCTCACACGTTCCGGCCTCTTCAGGTTCACCAAGGCATCCACGCTGATACATAAGGACGACGTCAAGAGCCTGCAGGTTACGTACGTGTTCCGTTATGCAGCCGGTACGCGGGACCCGCGCCCCCTTCACGCGCAGCGGCTGGTTGCGGCCGGATCGTTATGCTCAATTTCCCCTCAGATGTGCTGACGCTGGTCGTATGGCGTTACTACTGTCCTCCCAACCGAGGAGGATGGAGCAAGACCCCGATGACCGAAGTTTCGGTGACCAAGGACGCCACTCCCCCTGCGGGCGACGCGCTGGTCTCGCTGAGCGAAGTGAACAAGCACTTCGGAGCACTGCACGTACTCCAGGACATCGATCTGACCGTCGCGCGAGGTGAGGTCGTCGTCGTCATCGGCCCGTCCGGCTCCGGCAAGTCGACCCTGTGCCGCACGATCAACCGCCTGGAGACGATCGACTCCGGCAGTATCACGATCGACGGCAAGCCGTTGCCCCAGGAGGGCAAGGAACTGGCCAGGCTGCGCGCGGACGTGGGCATGGTGTTCCAGTCCTTCAACCTCTTCGCGCACAAGACTGTGCTCGAGAACGTGACGCTGGGCCAGATCAAGGTCCGCAAGGCGGACAAGAAGCAGGCGGAGGAGAAGGCCCGGACGCTCCTCGACCGGGTCGGCGTCGGCGCGCAGGCGGACAAGTACCCCGCCCAGCTCTCCGGCGGCCAGCAGCAACGCGTCGCCATCGCCCGCGCATTGGCGATGGACCCCAAGGTGATGCTCTTCGACGAGCCGACATCGGCGCTCGACCCGGAGATGATCAACGAGGTCCTCGAGGTGATGCAGCAGCTCGCCCGGGACGGCATGACGATGGTGGTGGTCACGCACGAGATGGGCTTCGCCCGCTCGGCGGCCAACCGCGTCGTCTTCATGGCGGACGGCCGGATTGTCGAGGAGTCCGTCCCCGACCAGTTCTTCAGCAACCCGCGCAGTGATCGGGCCAAGGACTTCCTGTCGAAGATCCTGCACCACTAGACGCGCGCGGGCGTGTGCGCCCCTGACAACGGGCGTCCCGCGCGCGCGTGTTGAGTTTTTCACTGCTGAATCTGCCGACATGAAGGATGTTCCCCATGAAGTTCCGCAAGTCCGCCGCTGCGGCGACCTTGGCCGTGCTCGCGCTCACCGCCACCGCCTGCGGCGGCGACTCCGGCAACGCCGGTGACAAGCCCGCCGGTACCACCGGGGGCAAGAACCAGCCGAAGCTGCCGACGTACACGGTCGCCAAGGACGTCAAGGTCGACTCGGCGACCCTGAAGAAGGCCCAGAAGGCCGGCAAGATCGTCTTCGGCGCCAAGAACGACCAGCCCTACCTCGGCTTCGAGGACACGGACGGCAAACGCTCCGGCTTCGATATCGAGATCGCCAAGATGGTCGCCGCCGACCTCGGCTTCAAGCCGTCCCAGATCGAGTTCAAGACCGTCGACTCGAACGTCCGCGAGACCACCATCTCCAAGGGCGAGGTCGACCTCTACGTAGGCACCTACACGATCAACGACGAGCGCAAGAAGCAGGTCGGTTTCGCCGGTCCCTACTTCATGGCCGGCGCCGACCTCCTGGTGCGCAAGGACGAGAAGGGCATCACCGGCCCGGACTCGCTCAAGGGCAAGACGGTCTGTTCCATCAAGGGCTCGACTCCGCTCCAGGAGATCAAGAAGCCCAAGTACGGCGCGAAGACCATCGAGCTGTCCAAGTACTCCGAGTGCGTGCAGCAGCTTCTGAACAACGAGGTCGACGCCGTCACCACCGACGACGCGATCCTCAAGGGCTACGCCGCCCAGCGTTCCGAGAAGCTGCGGGTCGTCGGCAAGCCCTTCACCAAGGAGCCGTACGGCGTCGGCATGGTCAAGGACGACAAGGCGCTGCGCGACGCGGTCAGCGACGCGATCGAGGCGCACGAGAAGAACGGCGACTACGAGAAGGCGTACGACGCGACGCTCGGCCTGTCCGGCTCCGCGTTCACCGCGCCGCCGGCCCTCGAGCGCTACTGATCAACGCCTGAGGAGTCCGTCTCCGCCGCGGGCGCACCCTTGGTGGTGCGCCCGCGGTACGGCCCCTGTTGCCCGTCCGCTGCCGCCCACGAGGACATCCCCGTGAACGTATTGCTCGACTATCTCCCGGAGTTCCGCGAGGGGTTCATAGGCACTGTCCTGCTGACCCTGTTCAGCGGACTCCTGGCGATGGTCCTCGGCGTGATCATCGCCGGTTTCCGTGTCTCCCCCGTCCCGCCCCTTCGACTTTTCGGCACCGCCTGGGTCACGCTCTTTCGCAACACGCCCCTGACGCTGCTCTTCCTTGTCGTCTGGTTCGTCATCCCGGTCCTCTTCCTGCCGGGCATGAACCCCTGGACCAAGGCGCTGCTCGCGCTGAGCTGCTACACCTCGGCGTTCGTCTGTGAGGCCGTCCGGTCCGGCATCAGCACGGTGCCGCTGGGCCAGGCCGAGGCCGCCCGGTCGATCGGCATGACCTTCGCGCAGACACTGCGCATGATCATCCTTCCGCAGGCCACGCGGACCGTACTGCCGCCGCTCAGCTCGATCTTCATCGCGCTGACCAAGAACTCCGCCATCGCGGGCGCCTTCAGCGTCGCCGAACTCTTCGGCGTCCAGAAGTTGCTGAGCGACAAGGGGTACGCGATCGGCTGGATCTTCCTGTGGGTGGCCCTCGGCTACCTCATCATCACCTTCACCATCAGCGGTCTCTTCCGGCTGCTCGAGCGGCGCATGGGGGTCGCACGATGAGTTCGAGCGTCCTGTACGACGCACCCGGCCCCAAGGCCCAGGTGCGCAACCGGATCTACACGGTCATCGGCTCCCTCGCGGTGCTCGGCCTGATCGCGTTCACCCTCTACCGGATGAACGTCACGGGTCAGTTGGAGCCCGAGGTCTGGAACATCTTCAACAACGCGGGGGTACGCGCCAACATCCGCGACGGCGTGCTGACCACCCTGAAGGTCTTCGCCTGCGCCGGCGTGCTCTCCCTGCTGCTGGGCCTGCTCCTCGCGGTGGCACGCCTGTCCGACCACAAGGCCGTCAGGTGGTTCGCGACCGGCTTCATCGAGCTGTTCCGCGCCATCCCTCTGCTGATCACGATCTACGCCCTGTGGGTGCTTTTCCTCACCTACAAGGAGAACCTCGGGGCGGTCGGCGAGGACTCCGCCTTCTGGGCTCTCGTCATCGGCCTGTCCGTCTACAACGGTTGTGTTCAGGCCGAGGTCCTGCGGGCCGGCGTCAACGCCGTACCGCGCGGCCAGGTCGAAGCGGCGTACGCGCTGGGACTGCGCAAGTCCCAGGTGATGACCATGCTGCTGTTGCCGCAGGCCGTCCGCGCCATGCTGCCGACGATGATCAGCCAGCTCGTGGTGACCCTGAAGGACACCTCGCTCGGCTACATCATCACCTACGGCGAGTTGCTGTTCGCGGCCCGCACCATGGCCAACAACATCATCGTCAACGGCGACAACCCGATCACCGCGGTGGTCATCGTGGTGGGTGCCATCTACATCGCGATGTGTCTGGCACTGTCGTCACTCGCCTCCTGGATCGAGCGACGGGGCCGGCGCACCAAGAAGGGCGTGGCCGTGGCTCCCGCGGGCGAGCCCGCCGTGGAGATGTCCGAAATCGAGCAGGCCCTCGACAAGGGCACCAACAACGGCGTCTGACGGAACATCATCGACCGTTCCGGTACGACAGAGGCAGTGGCGTGATCGCCACTGCCTCCGTCACTTGACGCAAGCACTGGCAATGGGTTGCATACGCTCTGTGAACGTGCACCCCGCTCCAACTGCCCTTTCTTGTACGTCCAGTACGCCACCCGCGTTCCGCGGGACGCTTTCCGGCGGACTTCCCGGGGCAGGAGGAGCCGCGCCGTGGATCCGGTGATCGTCGTCGGCGCGGGCCCCGTCGGGCTCACGCTGTCCCTCGCCCTCGCCCGCCACGGCGTACCGTCCGTAGTGCTCGACGAGGGTCCCGGCAAGGACGAGCAGCGTCCCGCACGCACGGTCGTACTGCGGGAGGACACCGCGGCGCTCGCCGAGCGGCTTGCGGGTACGTCGTTCGACGGGGCCGGCTCCCGTTGGACCGGCTGGCGTTCCCTGCGCCGTGCACAGGAGATGCGTACGCTCACATTCGGTGAGCAATTGCCCGCTCCCCTGCACATCGCCCAGCACGAATTGACCGGCGCGCTCCGCGAGGCCGTGGCACGGGAGCGACTCGTCAAAGTCGCCGTCGACAGCCGCCTCGACGGGATCGAGGAGGAGAAGGCCGGACTGACCGCGCACACGCGCGGCCCCAAGGGCACCTGGTGGCGCGGCAGTTACCTGGTGGGCTGCGACGGCCCCCGCTCGACCGTCCGCAAGCTCCTCGACATCCGATTCCCCGGCCGCACCGCCGTCGAACGACACGCGGTCGCCGCACTGCGCACGGAACTTCCATGGCCCGGCGAAGCGTTGCTTCACCGGAGCCCTCCGTGGCGAACCTCGGGACCATCGGGCCCGGAGATCGTCGGCCGCCCCCTCGCCGACGGTATCTGGCGCCTGGACTGGCTGCTGCCGCCCCGCAGCGACCTGGTCACCCCGGATGTACTGGTGTCGCGCATCCGGGAGACCCTCGCGGGCTGGTGCGGAGGCTCCACCCCGCCGTACGAGCTGCTGGACACGGGCGTCCACACCGTCCACCACCGCCTGGCCCGCCGGTGGCGTGTGGGCCGCGTCTTCCTCGCGGGGGACGCCGCGCATCTGCTCGGCGCGCTCGGCACCCAGGGCCTCGACGAGGGGTTGCGCGACGCGGACAACCTCGCGTGGAAGCTGGCCCTGACCTGGCACGACGGGCCACGCCCGGTCCCGGCCGCCCTGCTCGACAGCTACCAGGCCGAGCGCCGCGCCGTCGTCGCGGGGCGGCTGCGCGCCGCGGACCAGGCGCTGCCGATACTGCGCGGAGGCGGCGGACTGCGCTCCTACGTTCCCGGCAGCGCCCGCGGCCATGACGCACTGCTCACGGACGGCCACCTGGGGCACGGCCCCCTCGGCGCGCCGGGGTCGTACGCCGACTCCCCCCTCGCACCACCGCACACCGAGTCGATGGTGGACGTGGGCACGGCGCCGGGCGCCCCGATCGCCGATGTGCGGGTGACGGCGCCCGACGGCTCGTTCGTCCGGCTCCGGGACCGGCTGGGCCTCGGGCGGCTGCTCGTCGTCCTCGTCGCGCCCGGCACCGGCGTATGGGAGCGCAAGCACTGGATGTCGGCGGGCCTGATGCCACGGCTCGCGGCGGCCGTCACCGCGCTGCCGCACGAGGCCGAGCTGCTCGTCGCGGAGAGTTACCCCGAGGCCGCCGCCCACACTGTGCTGCTGATCCGGCCCGACGGACATCTGGTCACAGCGCTGAGCGGCGTGCGCCCCGCCGAGCTGTACGAGGCGGCGCAGACCGCGCTCGGCGGCCCGGCGCCGGACGGCGACCCCGTGGCGACCGGGGCGACCGGGGCGAAGGCGGGTGGGGCGAAGGCGGGTGGGCCTGCCTGAACGTCCGTGGGCCCGTCGCGGCCGCCGCCCGGCCGCGCGGGCCTCTCGGAGGGGGGAGCCGGTCTTCCCGGGGGTTTTCGCGGGCTTTCCCGGGGGCCTTTCCATGCTCTCCTCAAGCGCGCATCGGGTCTTTCTCCGGCCTTGCTCGCACCTCTCTCGCGCGGTCCTCGGGCCGTCCTGAACGTGAGTTGACCGGCATCCACAGCCGTGGTGTACTCCGGAGCGTGACGATCGACACCGATGTACGCCTGTGGCGGAGGGTCCATATGGACCTCGTCCGCTACGCGGGCTGCGTGTGTCGCCCGTCCTGCTGAATTCGCCTTCTTCACCTCCCCGCGTGCCTGCCTGCGATGCCGTCTCTCGGCCCCCGCGGCGCGCGCCCTTCGCGAACTCCAGGACGGTACTCGTGTCTCTGCCCACATCACCTGTGTCTCTGCCCCCGTCATCCCCGTCAACCCCGTCTGCGACCTCATCCGCATCATCGACGTCGCCCCCGGCTTCCCTCCCCTCATCCCGGCCGGCCGCGCCCGAAGCGGCGCCCACCCAAGCCGAACTGCTCGACTTCGTCCGCCGCACCGCCGCGGACCGCGACCTCATCGCCTCCCTGCCGCTGGATCCGGAGGGGCGTACCTGGGTACAGCTCGACGGCCCCGGCGGCAGCGAGGCCTGGCTCATCGGCTGGCCGCCCGGCACCGGCACGGGCTGGCACGACCACGCCGAATCCGTCGGTGCCTTCCTCACCGCGTCGGGTGAGCTGAAGGAGAACTCCCTGGCGGCGCGGCTGCCCGCCGACGGCTGGCAGACCCTGGAACTGTCCGAAGGGATCGACAGGAAGCGGCAGTTGACGGCCGGTCAGGGCCGCGCCTTCGGGCGCCACCATGTGCACGAGGTGCTGAACGAGTCCCTCGCCGAACACGCCGTCTCGGTGCACGCCTACTACCCGCCGCTTCCGCAGATCCGCCGCTACAGCCGCACCGGCCAGGTGCTGCGCCTTGAGACGGTGGAGCGCCCGAAAGACTGGCAGTGAGCACCGCCGACGCGCGCCCGCCAGGCATCGACGAACTGCTCGATCACGTCCGGTCCGGGCTCGACCGGATCGAGGCGCGGGAAGCGTTCGACGCGGCCTCCCAAGGCGAGGCGCTCCTCGTCGACATCAGGTACGCGGCACTGCGCGAGCGCGACGGGCTGATCCCCGGCGCGCTGGTGGTCGAGCGCAACGAACTGGAGTGGCGCCTCGACCCGCAGGGCAGCCATCGCGCCCCCGAGGCGACAAGTCACGATCTGCGCGTCGTGGTCGTCTGCAACGAGGGCTACGCCTCCAGCCTCGCGGCGGCATCCCTGCGACAACTGGGGCTGCACCGGGCGACAGACCTGGTCGGCGGTTTCCAGGCGTGGCGAGCGGCGGGCCTCCCGGTCACCGGAGCCTGACGGCTTACCCCGGGGCCCGGGCGCCTGGGGGTGTTGCGGCTCGCTGTTTGGGGCGTTGCGGCTCGCTGTCTGGGGTTGCTGCTTGCTTCTCGCTCCCCGGACGGCGCGGCACGGCCAGGACCCGGGCGCGACCAGGGTGATGCCGCTGCCCCCGGGCCACCCTGGCCCGGCGTCACGGTCCCGCACCCTGCGCACCCCGCACCCCGCACCCCGCACCCCGCACCCCGCATGCACCCTGCGCGGCACGCAGTCGGTCGGCGGTCGTCCCGCTACTCCCCGAACCCCAAGTCCTCTGTCTCCTCCCCCTCTTCCTCCAGTGCCTGACGCACCAGACGGAGCGCCATGCCCTCGGAGTAGCCCTTACGGGCGAGCATTCCCGCGAGGCGGCGCAGCCTCTTGTCGCGGTCGAGGCCGCGCGTGGAGCGGAGCTTGCGGGCGACGAGTTCGCGCGCGGTCTCCTCCTCCCGGTCGGCGTCGAGCTGCCCGACCGCCTCGTCGATCACCGTGGAATCCACGCCCTTGGTGCGCAGTTCACGAGCGAGCGCCCGACGGGCCAGCCCCCGCCCGTGGTGCCGCGACTCCACCCAGGCATCCGCGAAGGCGCTGTCGTTGATCAGCCCGACTTCCTCGAACCGGGACAGCACCTCCTCCGCCACTTCGTCCGGGATCTCCCGCTTGCGCAGCGCGTCGGCCAACTGCTTGCGCGTGCGCGGGGTCCCGGTGAGCAGACGCAGGCAAATGTTCCGCGCCCGCTCCGCCGGGTCCCCTGACGGCTCTCCTCGCCCGGCCCTCGTCGAGCCGGGAGGCCCGTCGTCCTGCGCGCCAGCGCCGGGTGGGTCCCCGAACCCGCCCCTGCGCCGGCGTCCGCGCGCGCCGGATGTCCCCCGCGACCGTCCCCCGCGGCGCGGCCCGCCCGCCGCGCCGTCCCCCGCTTCGACCTCGTGCCCGGTCTCCCCGTACGCGGCATCGTCGTACGCCTCGTCGCCCCCGTGTCCCCGCTCCCCGGGCGCGGCGGGGACGGCGTCGTACTCGGCCCAGTCGGTTCGTCGTGTCACGGACTAGCTCTTGACCGCCGCGGCCTTGGACTTCGCGGTCTTGGGCGCGGGCACCGTCTTGGCCGCGTCCTCGGCCGGAACCTCTGCCACCGCGTCCGCGGCCGGCTCGGCGTCCGGCTCCTTCGGGCGGACACCGACGCCCAGCTTCTCCTTGATCTTCTTCTCGATCTCGTTGGCCAGGTCGGGGTTGTCCTTCAGGAAGTTGCGCGCGTTCTCCTTGCCCTGGCCGAGCTGGTCGCCCTCGTACGTGTACCAGGCGCCGGCCTTGCGCACGAAGCCGTTCTCCACGCCCATGTCGATCAGGCCGCCCTCGCGGCTGATGCCGTGCCCGTAGAGGATGTCGAACTCGGCCTGCTTGAAGGGCGGCGCGACCTTGTTCTTGACGACCTTGACGCGCGTACGGTTGCCGACCGCGTCGGTGCCGTCCTTCAGCGTCTCGATCCGTCGGATGTCGAGCCGCACCGAGGCGTAGAACTTCAGCGCGCGGCCACCGGTCGTCGTCTCCGGGGAGCCGAACATCACACCGATCTTCTCGCGCAGCTGGTTGATGAAGATCGCGGTGGTCTTCGACTGGTTGAGCGCGCTGGTGATCTTTCGCAGGGCCTGGCTCATCAGGCGGGCCTGCAGACCCACGTGCGAGTCACCCATCTCGCCCTCGATCTCCGCGCGCGGCACGAGTGCGGCGACGGAGTCGATGACGATCAGGTCGAGGGCGCCGGAGCGCACCAGCATGTCGACGATCTCCAGAGCCTGCTCGCCGTTGTCCGGCTGGGACAGGATCAGGTTGTCGATGTCGACGCCGAGCTTCTTCGCGTACTCGGGGTCGAGAGCGTGCTCGGCGTCGATGAAGGCCACCGAACCGCCCGCGCGCTGCGCGTTCGCCACGGCGTGCAGCGTCAGTGTCGTCTTACCGGAGGACTCCGGGCCGTACACCTCCACCACGCGGCCGCGCGGGATGCCGCCGACGCCGAGCGCGACGTCCAGCGCGGTCGATCCGGTGGGGATGACCTCGATGGGGTCATTCGGCCGCTCGCCCATGCGCATGACCGCGCCCTTGCCGAATTGCCGTTCAATCTGTGCGAGCGCGGCTTCGAGCGCCTTCTCGCGGTCAGTACCTGCCATGGGTTCCACCCGGTTTGCTTGTGTCGATCGCTTCACGTCAAAGACGCTAGCGCCTGCCACTGACAATCGGCCTCGACGCCCGTCCGCCTGTGGATAACTCGAGGCTCCTCGCCCGGTCACTCTCTCCGGATCCCGTGGGATTCCTGAGAAGAAAGCCCCTGGTTCCCCCATGAGAATGGATGTTCGATTTTGGTGTCAAGCGCACCACGCGGGGACGGAGCCGTCGAGATCACTCGCTGTCGTGTGCCCGTCTCGCGAGGTTTTCACGCAGCTCTGTCAGCCGGTCGATCTCGGCGTCCAGGGCCGAGAGACGGCGGGCGACGACCGACGGCGCGGGGGCGCCGGGCTCCGGGGCGGCGCAGCGCGGCGGCGGATCCTGAGCGAGCAGCGGCAGCCGGTCCGCACTGCCGCGCAGGTCCTCGACGGTGAGTCCGAGAGCGAGCAGATCACGGATGATCCGGACCTGGACGACCTCACCAGGGCCGTACTCGCGCTGGCCGGAAGCGGTGCGTACGGGCGGGGACAGCAGCCCGCGCTGCTCGTAGAACCGCAGCGCCCGAGGAGTGGTACCGGCCGCTGCCGCCGCCTCGCCGATCCGCATGCCGCCCCCTCCACCCGCCCCGGCGCGCGCCCGTGACCACGGGCCCACGTCGGCTACACGTCCACCACGACGGCGCCGAAGTGCCTGCCCTCCATCATGTCCCGCAACGCCTGCGGCGCGCGGTCGATACCCGCGATCCTGGCGTGCGGAAAGACGATCTCCCCGGAGCGCAGCCAGCCCCCGAAGCGGCTGTACCACTCCTTCTCGACATCGGGGTGGTCCGCGCCGCTGTACCCGCGCAGCGAGACGCTCTTGGCCAGGAGGCGGTAGGCGTCGATCTCCACCGGCGCGCTGCCCCCGCTCCGGTCGGCCGCCAGTTGCCCCGACAGCGCGCCGATGAGTGCGAACCGCGCCCCGTGCCGGGCCACGCCGAGTGCGGCGACGAGTTGTTCCCCCGCGACGTTGTCCACCAGGACGTCGATGCCCTCGGGCGCCGCCTCGGCGAGCTGGTCGGCGAGCGGTCCTGCGCCGCGCAACACGACCGCGTCATAGCCGAGTTCGGCGACCAGCCGCTCGGCCTTCACCTTTGAACCCGTGGTGCCGATGACGCGCTTCGCGCCCAGCAGCCGGGCGATCTGGCCGGCGAGGGACCCCACCGCACCCGCCGCTCCGGTGACGAGGACGACATCGCCGTCACGGACACCGACGAGCCGCGTCAGCGCTCCGTATGCGGCCGATCCCGGGGAGAGGCTCGCGACCGGATCGGGCAGCGCGGCGTCCAGGGCAGTGCACTCGGTGGCGGGCACCAAGGCGTACTCCCGCCAGCCGCGCATGTGGGTCACCAGGTCGCCGATGCGCAGCGGCCCGTCCGCGGGCGCGGCCACGACCTCGCCGACAGCCGGGCCGGACAGCGCGTCCCCGCGGTGCAGTTGAGGCATCGGCGCCCCTTCGGCCTCCCCGCTCATCAGGGTGCGCAGTCCGGGGAAGACCAGAAAGTGCCGGTTCCTGACCAGGACCTCGCCCGCTCCGGGGGCGGTGAGCGCCTCCTCCACGATGGTGAAGTGCTCCGGCGCGGGCAGCCCCTGCGGGACCGCCGCGAGCTGTACGTGGCGAGTGGTTTCGGGCAGAGCTGTAGTCATGATCGGCCTCCGGTCGGGTTCGGTCAGCGGTCCGTTGGGCGGTCCGCCGCCCCCGGAGTGCGGTGACGCTAACCCCTGACGCGCACGTCAAGGTCAAGCCCCGAGTGGAGGAACCTGCTTACTCGTCTTCGGAGTTGGGCTCGTTCGGCCCTCGCAGGGCGCGTCGCGCGCGGGCGAGGACCGTCGCGCCGCCGCGCCTGCGGTGCCCGTGCACGCGCGGGTCGTCGGTGACGTCGTACCGCTTCACATAAGCGCCCAGGAACGCCTGCAGCGTCGCGACGGCGGGGATCGCGATCAGCGCGCCCACGGCACCGAGCAGCGCCGTGCCCACGATGACCGACCCGAAGGCGACCGCGGGGTGGATGTCCACCGTCTTCGCGGTCAGCTTCGGCTGCAGCATGTAGTTCTCGAATTGCTGGTACACGACTACGAAGATGAGCACCCAGAGCGCGTACCAGGGGTCCACGGTGAAGGCGATCAGCATCGGCAGCGCGCCCGCCAGGTAGGTGCCGATGGTCGGGATGAACTGCGAGACGAGGCCCACCCAGACAGCGAGCACCGGCGCGTACGGCACACCGAGCGCCTGCAGCAGGATGTAGTGCGCGATCCCCGAGATCAACGCCATCAGGCCGCGCGAGTACAGGTAGCCGCCCGTCTTGTCGACGGCGATCTCCCAGGCGCGCAGTACCTCGGCCTGTTTGGCGGGTGGCAGCACCGAGCACAGCGCGCGCCGCAGCCGCGGCCCGTCGGCGGCGAAGTAGAACGAGAACAGCGCGACCGTAAGGAGCTGGAAGAGCCCGCCGAGCACCTGCCCGGACACGTCCAGGACGCCGGTGGCGCTGTTCTGGACGTATTTCTGGAGCCAGTCCGAGTGCAGCAGGCTGTCCTGGACCTCGACGCGGTTGAGCTCCGTGTGGAACGTCTGGTTGACCCAGCTGATGACCTGGTCGAGGTATTTCGGGAAGTCCTCGACCATGTCCACGATCTGCCCGGCGAGCATCGATCCCATCAGCACGACGAAGCCCGCGCACGCGATCATCACCGCGAGGAAGACGAGGCCCGTGGCGAGGCCTCGGCGCAGGCCGCGCGCCGACATCCAGCTCACCGCGGGCTCCACCGCGAGCGCCATGAAGAAGGCGATCAACACGTTGATCAGCAGCCCGGTGATCTGGTGGAAGGCCCAACTGCCGAGCTGGAAGCAGGCGATGAGAGCCAGGGCGAGCACCATCGCGCGCGGCAGCCAGCGCGGCATGCCCGCGCGCGGCGCCGGCGCCGGGCCGGGCGGCCGCTCGGGAGGTGTCGTGCCGGGCGGTGCGTCGTCGTCCGCCACCTGGAGGTTCTCGTCTGTCGCTGCCACGGGGCCAGTCTCGCCCACACCACCGGCCACCGGTGACCGCCCCCGGCCCGCCGGTGCGGTCAGCGCCTGTCGGCGGGCACGTCCATCGTGGTGCACACCACGCGCCAGACGTCCTTCGCCTCCCAGCCGGAGTCGAGCGCCTCTTGGACCGTGCGCCCGCCGAGCCCCGCCATCACGTGGTCGCGCGCGAACGTATCGGCGTACTCGGACCCGAAGTGGCCCGCCATCCGCTGCCAGAAAACCGTCAACCGCATGCCTCCAGTATCCCGCCCCTGAGAGTGGGGCCCCGCCGGGGAGGCTCACCGAGAACGCTTTCCGTCCTACGGTCGGTGCATGGCCGAAACCGGAGCTTCCCCACTCCCCTCATCGCCCTCGGCACGCTCCCCGCTCTCCCGTGCCGAACCGTTTGTCTGGCTGACCGCGCGCGTCCTGGAACAGCGTCGCTTCGCCTATCACTTCCTGGAGGGCTCGTCCGCCGCGGCCGATGCCGTCGAGACCGCCCTGGCCGCCCACCGCAACGAGGACGACGGCTACGGGCACGCCCTCGAACCCGATCTGCGCGGCCCGGTCAGCCAGCCCCTGCACACCGGTCACGCGCTGCGGGTCCTCGACTCGATCGGGCGGTGCTCCGGACAGCGCGTGGAACGGGTGTGCCGCTATCTGACCGCCGTCTCCACGTCGGAAGGCGCCCTTCCGGCGGTGCATCCCAGCCAGCGTGACTATCCGCACGCACCGTTCGTGCCCGTGGTCGACGATCCGCCCAGCGAGCTGCTGGCCACCGGCCCGGTGGTGGGCCTGCTGCATCGCAACGAGGTGTGGCACGCCTGGCTGTTCCGCGCCACGGACTTCTGCTGGGCAGTCGTCGAGTCCCTGAAGACGTCGCATCCGTACGAGGTCGAGGCGGCGGTCGCCTTTCTGGACGGTGTGCCGGACCGCTCGCGCGCGCGGGTCGCCGCCGACCGGCTCGGGCGTCTCGTCCGCGAGCAGCGGCTCGCGGTGTTCGATCCGGGGCGCGTGGACGACTACCCGGTCGCTCCCGGCTACGCGCCGGGCGAGCACCACTTCCCGTACGACTACGCGAAGGTTCCCGAGTCGCTGGCCCGATCCTGGTTCACCGACGAGGAGATGGCCCTCGCACTGGACCACCTGGAGAGCGAGCAGCGGGAGGACGGCGGCTGGCCGGTCAATTGGCGCCAGTGGGCGCCGGGCATCGCCTTGGAGGCGCGCCCCATGGTGACGATCGAGGCGCTGCGCACCCTGCGCGCCTACGGACGTCCCTTGTAGTCGGTTGCGAGCTGTGGTCAGTCCCCGGAGTCACGCAGAAGCAGCGCCGCAAGTGCGAGAGCCGTGCCACGCGGGGACGACAGGTCGATTCCGGTCTGCTCGGTGATCTTCGCGAGCCGGTTGTCGACGGTGTTCGGGTGCAGAGCGAGCGCGGCGGCGGTGGCCCTGCGGTCCTGCTGATGGGCCATGTGGCTGCGCAGGGTCTCCAGGAGTTCCGGCCGCTCCGCGATCGGATCGAGGAGCGCGGCGATGCGGTGGCTGCTCTCGTTGCGCCGCGACAGGTGGTACTCGAGCAGGATGTCGTCGAGCCGGTGCAGACCGGCCAGCCGGCCGCACGCGCGCGATGCGCAGGATCTCGGTCGCGGTGCGGGCCCCGTCGGTGATGTGCTCGGGTCCGTCCACCCGCACCGCGGCCACGCGTACCTGTAGGCCGCTGGCCTTGCTCAGGTGCTGCGGCAGGTCGTCGGGCGGGGCGCAGTCCTGGGGGACGATGACACGGCCGCCGTCACCGTCGAGGAGCGCAAGCACATCCACCCCGAAAGCGCGGTCCAGGACGGTCTGGACGCGTCGCAGCCGACGGCGTACCGCCACCGGGCCTTCGGGTGGCGGGGAGTCGAGGCCCAGCGCGAGGACGAGGGCGGGGCCTTCGAGGCGGAGCTGGTCGAGCAGCACATGGCCGGGCGGGACCATGCCGTCGAGCAGGCCGCGTACCAATGACCGCTGCTGAGCCCGCTGTTCGGCCTCCAGGGCGGAGCGTTCGTCCAGGTACGTCTCGGCGACCGCGCCCACGATGGCGGGGTGGCTCGCGAGCAGGATGTCGACCAGCTCGACGAGAGCGGCTTCCTCCCCGGGGCGCGCGACGTCGCGCAGCGCCTGCCACAGGACGTAGACCCCGAGCGCGTGGGTGCGCAGCAGGAGGTGCAGCGGCATGCCCTCCTCGGCGCGCTGAGCGGCCCTCTCGCGGAACAGCCGGTGACTGTCGGGCTGCTCCGGGCCGGAGTCGTCGACGCGGGGCGCAGGAAGAGCCGTACACCGTGCCGGGCGGTCGCGGCGATCTCCAGGTCCTTCACGTCGTCGGGCAGATCCGCGTACCCGGGCAGCTCCTCGAAGGAGTCGCGGGCCATGGGGCGGGCCAGCTCGTTGACGCGCGGCTCGCAGCGCGCGGCGAGAGAGCGCGCTTCGGGCGACAGAGGCACGGTTCCTCCCTCGATTCTATGTAGACGCGTCACATTAGGGCGTGCCCTACGGATCAGTTCCCCCGTGACTCATCAGGTCACCCCGTAAGAGCCCGCATCCCTGCCGTGACGACCACGGCAGCGGCGACGACCACGAGGAACGGCGCGCGCAGCACCAGCGCGACGGCCGCCGCGGCAAGACCCGCCGCCTTGGCGTCGAGGATCAGCACGCGCCCCTCCGCGAACGTCTGCTGCGCCGTGAGTGCGGCGAGCAGCGCGACCGGGAGCAGCGCAGCGAGGCGTTTCACGACGGGCCGCTCCAGGGCGCCCGCGGGCACGAGCAGGCCGATCAGCTTGACGGCGTAACAGCCCACCGCGGTGACGCCGATGGCGATCCAGATGTTCAACGGTCTCCTCCTTGCTCAGCATCGGGCACGGCAGGACGGCGACGGCCCTCTACGTAGAGAACGGCCGGTGCGGCGAGTGCGGCCACCAGGACGGGGACGCCGGGGGGCAGCACAGGAAGCAGGCCGAGCCCGAGCACGACGGCTATGCCCGCGACGGCCCGCTCCGTAGTGGTCTTCAGCATCGGTGCCAAGAGGGCGAGGAAGACGGCGGGCCCGGCCGCGTCGATCCCCCAGGCGTCGGTGTCGCCGATGGCCTCGGCTCCGAGGGCGCCGAACAGCGTGGTCAGGTTCCACAGGACGTACAGGGTCAGCCCGGTGACGGTGAAACCCATGCGCACGCTGCGTCGCGTCGGCTGGGCCAGGGCGACGGCCGACGTCTCGTCGATGACCCAGTGCGCGGCGAACGGCCGCACCGCGCGCGGGAGGGCCAGCAGCTGGGAGAGCCGCAGTCCGTAGAACGCGTTGCGCACCCCGAGGAAGAACGCGCCCGCGGCGGCGGTGAACGGGTTGCCGCCGGCCGCGAGCGCGCCGACGAGTGCGAACTGCGACGCCCCCGTGAAGACGAGAAGGCTGAGCGCGCAGGTCTGCAGCACACTGAGGCCGCTGCCGGCCGAGGTCACTCCAAAAGCGAATCCGGACAGACCGACGGCGACACCGACGCCGAGCGCGTCGCGGACGACGGCGGCATCGGACTTGCCGGCCTCTTTCGTGTGCTCGGGTTCGGCGTGCCCGGGACGCGGCTGGTCCGCTGGTCGTATGTCTGCGGGTGTCGTCTGTTCTGCCACGCCTCGGACAGTACGAGGGGGCGCCCGTCAGCGTCTTGTACGTTCTTGCGCTCACGCTGGTACGCCCCCGGAGGCACCCCGACGATCCGGGTGAAGTGCCGGTTCAGGTGCGGCTGGTCGGTGAAACCGACGGCCACGGCGGCATCGGCGGGCGCTGTCCCCTTCTCCAGGAGGCGACGCGCGACGCGCACCCGCGCATTGGTGAGCCAGGCGTGCGGCGGCATCCCGTAGGCGTCACGAAAGGCCCGCAGGAGCGCGAACGGGCTGGTGCCGAGGTCCGCCGCGAGGATTTCCAAGGACGGCGGGTCGGTCATGCCCGCTTCGAGGACATCCCGCGCGCGTGCCGCGGCCGTGGCCCCCGCCGACCGGCGCGGCCGCTGCGCGAGCGCCGTGCCGTGGTCGCGCAGCAGCCGGGCGAGTACGACCCGCAGCACGCTGTCGGCGGCCAGCGCGTTGCCCTGTTCGGCGGCCCGGTGCACCTCGCGGATCAGGTCCGCGGCCCGGGGATCGGTGACGATGGTCTCGCCGAAGCCCACGGTGCCGCGGACCGTGGTGATCTCCGCGGCGACCTCGCCGACGACCTGCGCCGACGGGTAGAGCGTGGAGTAGGACCAGCCATCGGGCCCGCCGGCCCGCGCGGTGTGCGCCACCTCTGGATTGATCATGACGACGGTGCCGGGTACGGCGTGCACGGTGCTGTCGGGCATGCCGACCTCTTCGACGCCGCGGCTGACCGCGCCGAACACATACCCGTCGTGGCTGTGGCGCGGGAAGGTGTGCCGCAGGTAGCGGGCGCGCAGCAGATCGAGCCCGGGCAGCCGTTCGTACTGCCAGTGCCGCGCCCACTCGCCCTTGCCCGCCATGCCCCCATTCTGCGCCACGTCACCCTGATGAACCAGTCGTTTCCGCAGGTCACGGCCATTGTCAGTGGTGGGGTGCAGGATGGGGGACATGGTCAGGTCCAGGCAGGGTGCCCAGAGCGGTCCCAGTGCCCGCAGCGCCCTTGACGGGTTCTCCCCCGCGACGCGAGGTTGGTTCATGGGGGCCTTTCCCACGCCCACGTCCGCGCAGGCCGGGGCGTGGCAGGCGATCGGCGAGGGGTCGGATGTGCTGGTCGTCGCACCGACCGGTTCGGGCAAGACACTCGCCGCGTTCCTCGCCGCCCTCGATCAGCTCGCCACCACGCCCCCGCCCGCCGACCCGAAGAAGCGCTGCCGCGTCCTGTACGTGTCTCCGTTGAAGGCCCTCGCGGTCGACGTCGAGCGCAATCTGCGCAGCCCGCTCATCGGAATCCGACAGGAGGCCGTGCGCCTGGGCCTGCCCGAGCCCGAGGTGAAGGTCGGCATTCGCTCGGGTGACACCCCGCAGGCCGAGCGCCGCGCGCTGGCCACGCGCCCGCCGGACATCCTGATCACGACACCGGAATCGCTGTTCCTGATGCTGACGTCGGCCACGCGCGAGGCGCTGACCGGTATCGAGACGGTGATCCTGGACGAGGTGCACGCGGTGGCGGGCACCAAGCGCGGCGCGCACCTGGCGCTCTCGCTGGAGCGGCTGGACGAGTTGCTGCCCCGCCCGGCCCGCCGCATCGGCCTGTCCGCGACGGTCCGCCCGGTCGACGAGGTGGCGCGCTATCTGTCGCCGCAGCGCAAGGTGGAAATCGTCCAGCCGCCGTCCGGCAAAGAGTTCGACCTGTCGGTGGTGGTCCCGGTCGAGGACCTCGGCGAGCTCGGTGGATCCCCGGTCGCCGACTCCGACCAGGGAGCCGAGCGTCCCTCGATCTGGCCCTCCGTGGAGGAACGCATCACGGACCTCATCGAGGCCCACCGCTCCACGATTGTCTTCGCCAACTCACGGCGCCTGGCGGAGCGCCTGTGCAACAGGTTGAACGAGATCTCCTACGAGCGGGCCACCGGCGAGTCCCTCCCCGAGGACCACTCACCCGCCGAGCTGATGGGCGGCTCCGGCGCGGCGACGGGCGCCCCCCAGGTCATCGCCCGCGCTCACCACGGCTCGGTCTCCAAGGAGCAGCGCGCACTCGTCGAGGAGGACCTGAAGGCGGGCCGGCTGCCCGCCGTCGTCGCCACGTCCAGCCTCGAACTCGGCATCGACATGGGCGCCGTCGACCTCGTCATCCAGGTGGAGTCGCCGCCCTCCGTCGCCTCGGGCCTGCAGCGCGTGGGGCGTGCGGGCCACCAAGTGGGCGCGGTGTCCACGGGCGTCGTGTTCCCGAAGTACCGCGGTGACCTGGTGCAGTCCGCGGTCGTGACCGAGCGGATGCGCTCGGGCGCCATCGAGTCGCTGCGCGTCCCGGGCAACCCTCTGGACGTGCTCGCCCAGCAGGTGGTCGCGATGACAGCCCTGGACACGTGGCAGGTCGACGACCTCCTCGCGCTCGTCCGCCGGGCGGCCCCCTTCGCCTCGCTCCCGGAGTCGGCGTTCACCGGCGTACTCGACATGCTCGCGGGCCGCTATCCGTCGGACGCCTTCGCCGAGCTGCGCCCGCGCGTCGTCTGGGACCGCGTCGCCGGCACGATCACGGGCCGCCCCGGAGCCCAGCGTCTTGCCGTCACCTCCGGGGGCACGATCCCCGACCGCGGCCTGTTCGGCGTCTTCCTCGCGGGCGCCGATCCCAAGAAGGGCGGCGGCCGCGTCGGCGAGCTCGACGAGGAGATGGTCTACGAGTCCCGTGTGGGCGACGTCTTCACTCTGGGCACCAGCTCCTGGCGTATCGAGGACATCACGCGTGACCGCGTTCTCGTCTCCCCCGCCCCCGGGGTCCCCGGCCGGCTCCCCTTCTGGAAGGGCGATCAGCTGGGCCGCCCGCTCGAACTGGGGCGTGCGGTGGGCGCGTTCCTCCGCGAGGTCGGCTCACAGAAGCCGGACGACGCGCGCGTGCGCCTCGCCGCGGCGGGCCTGGACACCTGGGCCGTGGAGAACGTGCTGTCGTACCTGGCCGAGCAGCGCGAGGCATGCGGCCACATCCCGGACGACCGCACCATCGTGGTCGAGCGCTTCCGGGACGAGCTGGGCGACTGGCGCGTCGTCGTGCACTCCCCGTTCGGCGCCCAGGTGCACGCCCCGTGGGCGCTCGCACTCGGCGCCCGGCTCAGCGAGAAGTACGGCATGGACGCGCAGGTCATGCATGCCGACGACGGCATCGTGCTGCGCCTGCCCGACGCCGACCTGATGAGCCTGGACCTCCTCGACCAGGAGCCCGCCAAGCCGGGCCTGGAGTACGACGCGGAGCAGGCCCCCATCGGCGCCGCGGACGTCGCCTTCGACAAGGGGGACGTCGACCAGCTCGTCACCGACCAGGTGGGCGGCTCGGCCCTGTTCGCGTCCCGTTTCCGCGAGTGCGCCGCTCGCGCGCTGCTCCTGCCCAAGCGCAACCCCGGCAAGCGCACGCCGCTGTGGCAGCAGCGTCAGCGCGCGTCGCAACTGCTCCAGGTGGCAAGTGAGTTCGGGTCCTTCCCGATCGTCCTGGAGGCGGTGCGGGAGTGCCTCCAGGACGTCTTCGACGTACCGGGCCTCGCGGAGCTGATGGGCGACATCGAGTCCCGCAAGGTGCGCCTCGTCGAGGTCACCACCCCGGAGGCGTCCCCCTTCGCCCGCTCGCTCCTCTTCGGTTACGTCGCGCAGTTCCTCTACGAGGGCGACTCCCCGCTCGCCGAGCGCCGCGCGGCCGCGCTGTCCCTGGACTCCCGCCTGCTGGCCGAGTTGCTGGGCCAGGCCGAGCTGCGCGAGCTGCTCGACGCGGACGTGCTCGCCGAGCTGGAGCAGGAGCTGCAGTGGCGCACGGAGGACCGCCGCATCAAGGATGTCGAAGGCGTCGCGGACCTGCTGCGTCTCCTGGGGCCGCTCACGGACGCCGAGTTGGCCGAGCGGGGCGCCGAGTCCGGCTGGGCCGAGGACCTCGCGTCCGCCCGGCGGGCCATCCGGGTCCGCGTCGCCGGAGCCGACCACTGGGCGGCGATCGAGGACGCGGGCCGTCTGCGCGACGCCCTCGGCACCGCGCTCCCTGTCGGCGTCCCCGAGGCGTTCACCGAGCCGGTCAAGGACCCGCTCGGCGACCTCCTGGCCCGCTATGCCCGCACCCACGGCCCGTTCACCTCCACCCAGGCGGCCGGCCGCTTCGGCCTGGGCACCGCCGTCACGGAGGGCGCCCTCCAGCGTCTCGGTGCGAACGGCCGGGTCGTGCAGGGCGAGTTCCACCCCGCCGGCATCGGCCAGGAGTGGTGCGACGCGACCGTGCTGCGCCGCCTGCGCCGCCGCTCCCTCGCCGCGCTGCGGCACGAACTGGAGCCGGTGCCCCCAGCCGCCCTGGCCCAGTTCCTGCCCCAGTGGCAGAACCTGAGCGGCCACGGCCTGCGCGGGGTCGATGGTCTGGTCCGTGCCGTGGAGCAGCTCCAGGGCGCCTCCGTACCCGCCTCGGCCCTGGAGAAGCTCGTCCTGCCCTCCCGGGTCTCCGGCTACGCACCGGCGCTGCTCGACGAACTCACGGCATCCGGCGAGGTGTTGTGGGCCGGCGCGGGCTCGCTCCCCGGCAAGGACGGCTGGGTCTCCCTCTACCTCGCCGACGCCGCCCCGCTCCTCCTGCCGCCCCCGCACCCCCTGGAGCTCACGCCGCTCCACCAGGCCGTCCTGGACAGCCTCTCCGGCGGCTACGGCCTGTTCTTCCGGCAGATCGCCGACCAGGTCCGTGCCACCGCGCTCCCCGAGGGCTTCAAGGAGCAGCATGGTGCCCCCATCAGCACCACCGATCCTCAACTGGCCGACGCCCTCTGGGACCTGGCCTGGTCGGGCCGCCTCACGAACGACACGCTCGCCCCGATGCGCGCCCTCCTCGGCTCCGGCCGCACCGCGGGTTCCACCGCCCACCGTGCCCGCAGAGCCGTCCCGCGCGGCCGCTACGGAAGCCTGACGGCCGCCGCCAGAGCCACCTCGCGCACCGGCCCGCCCACGGTCGCCGGCCGCTGGTCGCTCCTGCCCGCCCTGGAGCCCGACCCGACCGTGCGCGCCCACGCCCTGGCCCACACCCTCCTGGACCGGCACGGCGTGGTGACCCGTGGCGCGGTCGCCGCCGAAGGCGTCGAGGGCGGCTTCTCGGCGACGTACCGGGTGCTGTCCGTCTTTGAGGAGAGCGGGCAGGCCCGGCGGGGCTATGTCGTGGAGGGGCTCGGTGCCGCCCAGTTCGCGATGGACGGCGCGGTGGACCGCCTACGGGCGGCGGCCAACGCGCAGGAGCGTGGCGCACCTCCGCCCGACCCCTACGGACCGGTCGGCGGCCCATCTGCCCCCGCCGCCAAGACCGCCGCTCCCCGCGCCCTGGTCCTCGCGGCCGCCGACCCGGCCAACGCGTACGGCGCCGCGCTCCCCTGGCCCGAGCCGCCCACACGCGCGGGCCACAAGCCGGGCCGCAAGGCCGGTTCCCTGGTGGTACTGGTCGACGGTGAGCTGACGCTCTACATGGAGCGCGGCGGCAAGAGCCTCCTGGCCTGGCCCAGCACCGCAGCGGAATCCGCAGCGCCGACAGCCGCCGATGTCGCGGACGACGCCCGGCTGCCCGCCGCCGCCCGCTCGCTGGCCGAGGCGGCCCGCTCCGGCGCCCTCGGCACGATCACCGTGGAGCGGATCAACGGGGAGGCCGCGCTCACCTCCCCGTACGCCCCCCTCCTGGAAGGAGCCGGTTTCCACGCGACGCCCCGCGGCCTGCGCCTGCGCGCATGAGATGCGCGCCGACAGCGCCGCCCCGGTCGCTCGACCGCCCCATGGAGGGCGCGCCGCCTACGCTTGAGTCATGCCCGAGGGAGACACCGTCCTACAGGCCGCGAAGCGGCTGCACACCGCACTCGCGGGTCAGGTCCTCATCCGTTCCGACCTGCGCGTCCCCCGCTTCGCCACGGCGGACCTGACCGGCCGTACGGTCCTGGACGTCATCTCACGCGGAAAGCATCTGCTGACCCGTATCGAGGGCGGTCTCACCCTGCATTCGCACCTGCGGATGGACGGCTCCTGGAAGATCTACGCCCCGGGCGAGCGCTGGCGCGGCGGCCCCGCGCACCAGATCCGGGCCATCCTCGCCAACGAGTCGCACGCGGCAGTGGGCTACCGCCTGCCCGTGCTCGAGCTGCTGAAGACCACCGAGGAATCCAAGGCCGTCGGCCACCTCGGCCCCGACCTGCTCGGCCCGGACTGGAATCCCGAGACGGCCCTGAGCAACCTGCGCAAGGACCCCACCCGCGCTCTCGGCGAGGCCCTCCTCGACCAGCGCAACCTCGCCGGCATCGGCAACGTCTACAAGTCCGAGATCTGCTTTCTCCTGCGCGTCACGCCCTGGCTCCCGGTCGGCGAGCTGACGCCCGAGACTGCCGAACTCATCCCGCCGCTCTCCAAGAAGCTCCTCGAAGCCAACCGCGACCGCCCCAACCGGGTCACCACCGGCAACGCCCGCCCCGGCGAGGGCCTGTACGTCTACGGCAGAGCGCGACGCCCCTGCCGGCGCTGCCGTACCCCGATCCGCGTGGCCGAACAGGGCGACGGCTCGCGCGAACGCCCCACCTACTGGTGCCCCACCTGCCAGCCGGGCCCACACCCCACCAGGTATCCCACGCACGGTAATTGACGGGCCGTCAGATCAGCTCGTACGGTCCCCTCATGCCCGTCAAGGCGTACGACCTCACCGGACGCACCGCATTCGTCACCGGCGCCGCGAGCGGCATCGGGCGCGCCTCGGCCACGCTGCTCGCAGAGGCGGGGGCCACCGTGCACTGCGCGGACCGCGACACGCAGGGCCTGCACGAGACGGCGGCGCTCATCAAGGACACCGGAGGCACGGCCCACCCGCACACCCTGGACGTGTCCGACCGCGGCCAGGTCGCCGAAGCCATAGCCGCCGCCTGCGCGACCAGCCCCACCGGCGCGCTGGACATCATGGCTGCCATCGCCGGAATCATGCACAACAGCCCCGTCCTGGAGACCCTCGACGAGGACCTCGACCGCGTACTCGCCATCAACTTCAAGGGCGTGCTGTACGCGTGCCAGGAGGCGGCCCGCACCATGATCGCGGCCGGCACCCGCGGCAGCATCGTCACGATGGCCTCGGGCGCGGTCGACACCGGCGGTCCCGGCCTGCTCTGCTACGGCGCGGCCAAGGCCGCCGTCGTGCAGCTCACCAAGACGCTCGCCACAGAGGTCGGACCGCACGGCATCCGGGTCAACGCGGTCGCGCCGGGCTGGATCCGTACACCGATGACGAGCCGCCACGACGAGAGCGTCCAGGCCCACACGGAGTCGCTGATGGTGCGCATGGCCCCGCTCGGCCGCGTCGGCGAACCGGCGGACATCGCGCACGCGGTGCTGCACCTCGCCTCGGACGCCGCGGGGTTCACGACCGGCCAGATCCTCCGTCCGAACGGCGGCGTTGCCATGCCTTGGTGACCTGCCCCCGCGCCCCCGTCCCCAGCAGCTGGCCCGCCCGCACCGCCCGCGACCGCACCCGCCGCGCCCCATGGTGCCCCGGCACCCCTGCGACCCCCGCCGCCCGCCCCTTCGGCAGCGCGTGCACCGGCAGCAGACTGAGCCCCCAGCCGCCGAACGTCACCGCCCCTTCGAACACCCCGGCGTCCGGTGCGAGGGCCAGGCGCAGCACGCCCCACCACCACAGCGCACCGAGTACCACGCCCGGTATCCAGCGCAGCAGCCGACGAGCCACCGACCGCTCACCTCCGCCCGTCACCGGTATGGCACCTCGACGCCAAAGGCCCCCCATCAGCCTCGACAGGGCGCACCAAGGGCGCGCCACGATCGCCTTGACGCGCCCCCACACTCCGTACCGCTCGGAAACCGGGCCCTCAGCCGCGGTTCTCGGCCTGGAACATCCAGTGGTGCTTCTCCAGGTCGGCCGTGATGCCGATGAAGATGTCCTGGCTCACCGGGTCCGCTTCGCCGGTCGCTCCGATCCGCCCGCGCATCCGGGTGATCACCGCGCCGAGCGCCTCCACCAGCGTCCCCACGGCGTCCGTGTCCTTCACCCAGCCGTCGGACACCGTGCCGATGCCGCTGCTCGCGGCCACGGTCGCCGCCCGGCCGTCCGGCGGGACGCCCAGCGCCGAGGCCCGCTCCGCGACCGTGTCGGAGTGCAGGCGTGCGGTGTCCACTACCTCATCGAGCTGGAGGTGTACGGAACGGAACCTGGGACCGACGACGTTCCAGTGGACCTGCTTCGCCACGAGGGAGAGGTCCACCAGGTCCACGAGCGCCCCTTGCAGCGCCTCGGACACCGTCTTCAGATCAGCATCGGACAGCGGGCTCTTCACGACGTACATCCGTCACCTCCATGTGGAAATCATCACCAACGATGGCACACATGGACTATTACGGACACACGAAGCTCCGAACCGGGACGCTCCGCACCGGGTCCTCCGACGTCGAGCGCACAGCAGAGAGCCCCGACCTGCTTCCCGGCCGGGGCTTTCACACATGTCACACTGCGCGCAGGCGCTACGCCGCTACGACGTCGACCGCCTCCGCAGGCGCCTTGATCGTCACCCGTTCCGGCGGTACGCCGGTCACGGAGACCGCATTCAGCATTGGGCGAACCGGTGCGTGCACCGGCCCTGACGGGACCGCTGCTGCCGACTCGGCCAGCTCCGCGAGAGCGAGATCGTCACTCACCTCGCGCATCAGCTCGGACATCCGTACGTCAAGCGCGTCGCAGATAGCGGAGAGCAGCTCGGAGGATGCCTCCTTCTGCCCCCGCTCCACCTCGGAGAGATAGCCGAGCGAGACTCGGGCGGACGAGGAGACTTCGCGCAGAGTACGGCCCTGGCGCTGGCGCTGCCGACGCAGCACGTCACCCAGCAGGCGACGGAGCAGAATCATCGGTGGCTCCCTCCTCGGACCGCGTAGCCGCATCCTTCACGCCCCACCGTACCGCCTCGTGCCGCGGCCGTGCGGGGAGCGATGTCGTGTTCACTCAGGGCTGCAAACATCAAAACCCCCCGTTCTGTTCCGTATCCTGTGCCCGCGCATTCCCAGTACGTTCGCCGGAACACCCTCCGACCAGCTCTTCCACGAGGAGGACAAGCACGCTCCGTACACTCTCCATACGGATTTCCGTACGGCCGCCGTTCAACCGCAGCTCGAGTACTTTGCGGCTACCAGCGAAATTCCGTGTGCCCGTGGGAACACCGTTTCCGGGCCCGACGGCAGCCACGTAGACCGTGCCCACCGGCTGCCCGTCCTGCGGACCGGGCCCGGCGACGCCGGTCGTGGCGATCCCCCAGTCCGCGCCGAGCGCCTCGCGCACTCCGGCCGCCATCTGCAGCGCGACCTCGGGGTGGACAGGACCGTGCGCGGCCAGCAGCTCGGCGTCGACGCCGAGCAGATCGTGCTTGAGCTCGGTCGCGTACGCCGTGACCGACCCGCGGAGCACCTTCGAGGCCCCGGGCACCGCCACCAGCTCCGCGGCCACGAGACCACCGGTCAGCGACTCGGCCACGGCGAGGGTCTCCCCCCGCTCGGCCAACAGCCGCAGCGCCTCGGCAGCCTCATGCGTCACTTCTCGGCCGCCTCCGAGGACGAAGCCTCCGAGGACGAAGTCTCCGGGGACGGCGTCTCCGAGAACGACGACGCCTGCTCCGTGGCCGCCTGCGACACAGCCGCCGCGGCCTGCGCCTCCGCCAGGCCCGCGCGGCGCAACACGACCGCCTGCCGTACGTAATCGAGCCCGGTGATCACGGTCAGCGCCACCGCCACCGCCATCACCCAGAACCGGAACGTGGCGAGCGGCCCGGTCAGCGCCAGCACGTACATGCCGACAGCCGTGCCCTGTGCGAGCGTCTTCAACTTCCCGCCCCGGCTGGCCGGGATCACCCCGTACCGGATCACCACGAAACGCAGCAGCGTGATCCCGAGCTCACGCCCGAGGATGACGCCGGTCACCCACCACGACAGGTCCCCGAGGTAGGACAGGCAGATCAGCGCAGCACCCATGATCGCCTTGTCGGCGATGGGGTCGGCGATCTTCCCGAAGTCGGTGACCAGGTTGTACGTACGCGCCAGGTGCCCGTCGAAGACATCAGTGATCATCGCGACGGCGAACGCCGCCCACGCCCAGGCCCGCCACGCGGGGTCGTACCCGCCGTCGGCCAGCATGAGCATCACGAACCCCGGCACGAGCAGCAGCCGCACCATGGTCAGCAGGTTGGCGACGTTCCAGAGGCTGGCCTGGTTGACGGCCGCAGCGCCCAGCTTGCCGCCGGGCGCCGGCGTGCCGGTCCCGCCCGTGGCGGATGCCGGGACTCCGGTCATCTGGCCGCCTCCTCATAGCCGTCGAGTGGCTCGGCGACGAGGTCCACGCCTTCGGTCCCGACCACCTTTGCCACGACCATACGGCCGACGCTCAGCCCGGCGCCGCCCGTGAGCCGCACCTGGCCGTCGGTCTCGGGCGCCTGGTGCGCACCGCGCCCGACGACACCGTCCTCGGTGTCGACGGACTCGACGAGCACCTCGACGGTCTCGCCCAGGCGCTCCTCGGCCCGCTGCGACACCAGCTGCTCGGCGAGGCGGGACACCCGCGCGAGGCGCTCGGCGACGACGTCCTCGTCGAGCTTGTTCTCGTACGTCGCCGCTTCCGTGCCCTCTTCGTCGGAGTAGCCGAACACACCGATGGCGTCCAGCCGCGCGCCGTTCAGGAAGCGCTCCAGCTCGGCGAAGTCGGACTCGGACTCACCGGGGAAGCCCACGATGAAGTTCGACCGGACACCGGCCTGCGGTGCCTTGCTCCGAATGGTGTCGAGCAGCTCCAGGAAGCGGTCGGTGTCACCGAAGCGCCGCATCGCGCGCAGCACGCCGGGCGCCGAGTGCTGGAAGGAGAGATCGAAGTACGGGACGACCTTGTCGGTGCCCGTCAGTACGTCGATGAGGCCGGGGCGCATCTCGGCGGGCTGCAGATAGCTGACGCGGACCCGCTCGATCCCGTCGACGGCGGCCAGCTCGGGCAGCAGCGACTCAAGGAGGCGGATGTCGCCCAGGTCCTTGCCGTACGACGTGTTGTTCTCGGAGACCAGCATGATCTCCTTGACGCCCTGCTCGCCCAGCCACCGCGTTTCGTTCAGTACGTCACTGGGGCGGCGCGAGATGAAGGAGCCACGGAACGAGGGGATCGCGCAGAACGAGCAGCGCCGGTCGCAGCCGGAGGCCAGCTTCACGGAGGCGACGGGTGCGCCGTCGAGTCGGCGCCGCAGCGGCGCGCGCGGCCCGGACGCGGGCGCGAGCCCGTCGGGCAGATCCGCCGGAGCATGTCCCGGAAGAGCGATCCCCGCCCCGGCCTCCTGGCGCTCGGCGGGGCTGATCGGCAGCAGCTTGCGCCGGTCGCGCGGGGCGTGCGCCTCGACGCTGCCGCCCGAGAGGATGGTCTGCAGGCGACCGGAGATGTCCTCGTAGTCGTCGAACCCGAGCACGCCGTCGGCCTCGGGCAGCGCGTCGGCGAGCTCCTTGCCGTACCGCTCGGCCATGCAGCCGACGGCGACGACGGCCTGGGTTCTGCCATGACCCTTCAGATCATTGGCTTCGAGCAGGGCGTCGACGGAGTCCTTCTTGGCGGCCTCGACGAAGCCACAGGTGTTGACGACGGCGACATCCGCGGACTCGGCGTCCTCGACGAGCTCCCAGCCGTCCGCCTCCAAGCGGCCTGCGAGCTCCTCCGAGTCCACCTCGTTACGGGCGCAGCCAAGGGTGACAAGTGCGACGGTACGGCGTTCGGGCATGGTCTCAAGACTACGTTGTTCCACTGACAGCCCTCGCCGGGAGGGTTGCCGAAGGGGTGCCCGGGCCGTCCGGCGGCTCGTCCGTCAGCCGACTTCGGGGTCTCCCTTGGTGTACGTGAGGCGCTCGACCTGGCCGGGCTGGAACTCGTCCTCGATCTGCTTGCCGTTCACGAACAGCTGGATGGCGCCCGCGTCACCGAGCACGAGATCGACCTTCTGGTTGTCCTGGAAGGTCTTCGTCTGGCCCTTTTCGAGCAGCCCGTCGAAGAGGATCCGCCCGTTGTGGTCCTTCGCGGAGATCCAGCTGCGCCCGTCCGGCGCGCTGATCTTCACGGTGACCTTGTCCTGGGGCGCGGCCGCGATGGCGCTGTCGGACGGGTCCGGCTTCGGGGCGGCGGGCTTCTTGGTCGTGGTGCTCGGCTTCGGGGCGGGCTTGCTGGTCGCGGGCGTCGCGCCCTCGGCGGCCTGCTGCTTGTCGCCGTCGTCGCCGCCATTGACCACGGTGTAGCCGACGAAGGCGATGACGGCCACGATCGCGGCCACCATGGCGGCGGTCCAGTTGGGCCTGCGCGGCTCGGAGCGGATGCGCTCGGCCTCGAACAGCGGGGTGGCCGGCGTGGGCGCGGGCTGCTGGTCGCGCTCGGCGCCGTACTGCGCGAGGAGCGGTTCCGGATCGACGCCCACGGCGCGCGCGAGCGTCCGGATGTGGCCACGCGCGTACACGTCACCGCCACAGCGGGAGAAGTCGTCTTCCTCGATGGCCTGCACGATCGGGATGCGCACCCGGGTCGACTGGCTCACCTCGTCGACGGTCAGCCCCGCGTCGATGCGTGCCTGCTGCAGGGCACGACCGATCGAGGGCCGGTCGTCCGTGTGCGGAGTGCTGTCTTCCGAAGGACGGTCGTCTTCAGGGGAGTTGCCGATGGACACGGGGGCGCCTTTCGAGCGTGTAGCCACCTGCTGGAGGTTCAGTCTAGGGGGGGTACGAAAGGGTGGGGCAACCGGGCGGCCGGACTTTGTACGCCATCAGACTGGCCCGACATCCTGATGGTGGGACAAGAGCTGCCCCCTCGCTCAACTTGACGTACTCGTTGGGGAAACGGTTGCCCCGGATCCCCGTACGAGTGACATCAAATTCGAAAGATCCTCAGGATTGAGCCTCCCCGCGGATCACCGCGAGCACTCCATCCACTTCGTCCGGCTTTACGAGCACGTCACGGGCCTTCGATCCCTCGGTCGGCCCAACGATGCTGCGCGACTCCATGAGGTCCATCAGACGTCCTGCCTTGGCGAAGCCCACACGGAGCTTGCGCTGCAGCATGGACGTGGACCCGAACTGGGTGGAGACGACCAGCTCGACGGCGGCGCACAGCAGCTCCAGGTCGTCGCCGATGTCCTCGTCGATCTCCTTCTTCTGCTTGGTGCCCACGGTGACGTCTTCCCGGAAAACGGGCGCCATCTGGTCCTTGCAGTGCTGCACGACGGCGTAGATCTCGTCCTCGGTGACGAAAGCGCCCTGCATACGGGTCGGCTTGTTCGCGCCCATCGGCAGGAACAGTCCGTCGCCCTTGCCGATGAGCTTCTCGGCGCCGGGCTGGTCCAGGATCACGCGGCTGTCCGCGAGCGAGGAGGTGGCGAAGGCGAGGCGCGAGGGCACGTTCGCCTTGATGAGGCCGGTGACCACGTCGACCGACGGGCGCTGGGTGGCGAGCACCAGGTGGATGCCCGCCGCGCGCGCGAGCTGGGTGATCCGCACGATGGAGTCCTCGACGTCACGCGGCGCGACCATCATCAGGTCGGCGAGCTCGTCGACGATCACCAGCAGGTACGGGTACGCCTTCAGCTCCCGCTCGCTGCCTTCGGGGGTCTTGAGCTTGCCCTCGCGGACGGCCTTGTTGAAGTCGTCGATGTGCCGGTAGCCGAACGCGGCGAGGTCGTCGTAGCGCAGATCCATCTCGCGTACGACCCACTGGAGCGCCTCGGCGGCCCGCTTGGGGTTGGTGATGATCGGCGTGATGAGGTGCGGAATCCCCTCGTACGCCGTCAGCTCCACCCTCTTGGGGTCGACGAGCACCATCCGTACGTCCTCGGGGGTCGCCCGCATCATGATCGAGGTGATGAGGCAGTTGATGCAGGACGACTTGCCGGAACCCGTGGCACCCGCGACAAGGATGTGCGGCATCTTCGCCATGTTCGCCATCACATAGCCGCCCTCGACGTCCTTGCCGAGTGCGACCAGCATCGGGTGATCGTCCTCGGCGGCGTCCGCGAGGCGCAGCACGTCCCCGACATTGACCATCTCGCGGTCGGTGTTCGGGATCTCGATGCCGACCGCGGACTTGCCCGGGATGGGGCTGATGATCCGCACGTCGGGGGAGGCGACGGCGTACGCGATGTTCTTGGCGAGGGCCGTGATCTTCTCGACCTTCACGGCGGGGCCGAGCTCGACCTCGTAGCGCGTGACCGTCGGGCCGCGGGTGAAGCCGGTGACGGCCGCGTCGACCTTGAACTCGGTGAAGACGGTCGAGAGCGACTCGACGACGGCGTCGTTGGCGGCGCTGCGCGACTTGCCGGGCCCACCGCGCGTCAGGAGGTCGAGCGAGGGCAGCCCGTACGTGATGTCGCCGGCGAGCTGGAGCTGCTCCGCGCGCGGCGGCAGGTCCCGCATGTCCTCGGGCGAGGATTTGGTCAGGTCGGGCACGCCGAGCTTCGACGGCGTCCGCTCGGGCTCCGCCGCGACCGGCTCGGCCTTCTTCACCCGGGCCGACGGCACGGGTGCCGTGCGCTCCGGCGCGGGCGCCTCCCCCGAGCGCTCCGCCCGCTCCCCACGCTCCGTGCCGACGCCCTGCGTGAGGTCGGCGACCAGCGGGGACGGCGGCATACCGTTCAGCACGGCCCCGTCCAGCGCGGCGGCGGCAGCGGCGGCCACGTCCACGGCGTCCATGGGCCGCTCCATGGCGGGCTGCACGGACGTGCGTCGGGGCCTGCGCCGCCTGGAGAGGGCGTCCTGCTCTATCCGGTCGGGGTCGTACGCCTCCGGCTCAGGGGCCGCGGAACGCCGCCGCGCGCGCGGGGGCGCCGCCTCGCTCCACTCGTCGTCGTACTCGTCGGCGGCGAGGTCCTCGACGGCCAGGTCGTCGTGGACGATGCCGAGCTTCACGCCGAGCAGCCGAAGGCGCTGCGGAATCGCGTTGACGGGCGTCGCGGTGACCACGAGCAGCCCGAAGACGGTGAGCAGCACGAGGAGCGGGACCGCGAGCACGTCGGTCATGGTGAAGCTGAGCGGGGTCGCGGTCGCCCAGCCGATGAGGCCGCCCGCGTCCCTTATGCCCTGCATGCCGTCGTCCCGCGTGGGTGAGCCGCAGGCGATGTGGACCTGGCCGAGGACGCCGACGACGAGCGCGGACAGGCCGATGACGATGCGCCCGTTGGCCTCGGGCTTCTCCGGGTGACGGATGAGGCGTACGGCGATGAGGCCCAGCAGTATCGGCACCAGCAGATCGAGCCGGCCGAACGCGCCGGTCACCAGCATTTCGACCAGGTCACCGACCGGCCCGCGCAGATTCGACCAGGTACCGGCCGCGCAGACCAGCGCGACGCCGAGCAGCAGCAGCGCCAGGCCGTCCTTGCGGTGCGCCGGGTCGAGCCCCTTCGCGCCACGCCCTATGCCGCGGAACATCGCCCCTACGCTGTGCGCGACGCCGAGCCACAGGGCGCGCACGACCTTGTACAAGCCCCCCGTGGGGCTGGGCGCCGGCCTGGGCGCGGCCTTCTTCGCCGCCGCCTTCTTCGCGGGCGCCTTCGCCACGGCCTTCTTGACGGGAGCTTTTCTCGCAGGGGCCTTCTTCGCCGGAGCCTTGATCGGCGCGGCCGCCTTCTTCGCGGGCGTCTTCTTGGCTGCAGGACGTGAGGCCATAGGTGTGAGGTTACCGGTGGAGGCGCCCACGGACACGTGTGCCCAGTGCTTCACCCGTTCGTGTCGCGGACTGCCGGTGCCCGAACTGACGCGGCCGCAAAGCCCCGTCGTCGATTCAGCTCTGGGACGGCAAGGACGGCGCGCCGCTGCCCGTGCCGGGCTCCAGAGCGTCAAGAGCCCTGCGCAAGCCGGTGAGTTTGCGCTCCAGGTGGGCGGCCGTGGCAACGGCTGCCGCATCCGCCGACTCCTCGTCGAGCTGCTTGGACAGCGCCTCGGCCTGCTCCTCGACCGCGGCGAGCCGCGCCGACAGCTCGGCGAGCAGCCCCGCAGGCTCCTTCGCGTCACCGACGGACCTGTTGCCGCCCTCCAGCTGGAGCCGCAGCAGAGCGGCCTGCTCCCGGAGTTGACAGTTCTTCATGTACAGCTCCACGAAGACCGAGACCTTCGCACGCAGTACCCACGGGTCGAACGGTTTGGAGATGTAGTCCACCGCACCCGCCGCGTAGCCACGGAACGTGTGGTGCGGTCCGTGGTTGATCGCGGTGAGGAAGATGATCGGGATGTCCCGCGTCCGTTCCCGACGCTTGATGTGCGCCGCGGTTTCGAACCCGTCCATTCCTGGCATCTGTACGTCAAGCAAGATGACCGCGAAATCGTCCGTGAGCAGCGCCTTGAGCGCTTCCTCCCCGGACGATGCCCGCACCAGCGTCTGATCGAGCGCAGAGAGGATGGCCTCCAGCGCCAGCAGATTCTCCGGCCGGTCATCGACCAGGAGGATCTTGGCCTTCTGCACCATGGCCCGCCCTCCTCGCCCCGGCATGGGGCCGCCCCTGTCCGCAGGATTCGAGGCGGCTCCTTGCGCCGCCCCAGGGGACGGCTCCCTTGCGCCGCCCGTCCTTGTGCCGGTCATCGTAGCCGCACCCTGCCTGCCGCCACACCCTGTCACCGAGATGTCACTGTGCACGTAGCAGAAACGCAGCGGGAGACCAGAAGGTTCCCCGGTTACCGCACTTCTACACGGACGCGGCCACACTCAGTCAGCAACTCCGCGTGAATCTTTCGGATTCCGGTCAGTCACCGCGCATCCACTGCTCCATCACAGACAGCAGGTGATCGGGGTCCACCGGCTTCGTGACGTAGTCGGAAGCGCCGGACTCGATGGCCTTCTCCCGGTCGCCCTTCATGGCCTTCGCGGTGAGCGCGATGATCGGCAGTCCGGCGAACTGCGGCATCCTACGGATCGCCGTCGTCGTCGCATAGCCGTCCATCTCCGGCATCATGATGTCCATCAGCACGACCGTCACATCGTCGTGCTGCTCCAGGACTTCGATGCCCTCCCGCCCGTTCTCCGCGTACAGGACCGACAGTCCGTGCTGCTCCAGGACGCTGGTGAGCGCGAAGACGTTGCGGATGTCGTCGTCCACGATGAGCACCTTCTCGCCACCGAAGTGGAACGAGCGCCGCACCTTGGGCGTGCCCTGCGCCTCACCGTCCTCCTCCCAATGCTGCTGGGCGGGCGTCGGCTGCCCTGCGAGCGACGAACGGAACTCCGGCCCCGGCGTGGGCCTGCGGCGCCGCCTGAAGAGCGCCGCGGCACCGTTCTGCGTCTCCTGGTACGACTTCACCTCCGCCGGGGTCTCCACCTCGGCCGGCTCCGGCGCGGCGTCGAGGGCCAGCGGGCGGCCCGGTTCGACGGCCGGGGCGAGCTGCGAGTATCCCTGGGGCGGCAGCTCGCTCGGGTGCAGCGGCAGGTACAGCGTGAACGTGGAGCCGCGGCCGGACTCGCTCGCCGCATGGATCTCACCGCCCAGCAGTCGGGCGATCTCACGGCTGATGGAGAGCCCGAGGCCCGTGCCGCCGTACTTGCGGCTGGTGGTGCCGTCGGCCTGCTTGAACGCCTCGAAGATCACTCGCATCTTGCTGCCCGCGATACCGATGCCGGTGTCGGTCACCGAGAAGGCGATCAGATCGCCGTCCGCCTCCCTCAACGAGCCCGCTTCCAGGAGCTGTTCACGGATGGCGTTCGGCACGTCGGCGCCCGCCGGCCTGATGACGAGCTCCACCGCACCGGAGTCGGTGAACTTCACCGCATTGGAGAGAAGGTTGCGCAGCACCTGGAGGAGGCGCTGTTCGTCGGTGTGCAACGTAGTGGGCAGTTCCGGCGACACCCTTACGGAGAAGTCGAGTTGCTTCTCCGCGGTCAGCGGCCGGAACGTCGCCTCTACGTAGTCGACAAGCTGCACCAGAGCGATACGGGTCGGCGAGACGTCCATCTTGCCCGCCTCGACCTTCGACAGATCCAGGATGTCGTTGATCAACTGGAGCAGGTCGGAACCCGCCCCGTGGATCGTCTCGGCGAACTCGACCTGCTTCGGCGTGAGGTTCGTGTCGGCGTTGTCGGCGAGCAACTTGGCAAGGATCAGCAGCGAGTTGAGCGGAGTGCGCAGCTCGTGCGACATGTTGGCGAGGAACTCGCTCTTGTAGCGCATCGACACCGCGAGCTGCTCGGCGCGCTCCTCCAGGACCTGTCGCGCCTCTTCGATCTCGGTGTTCTTCACCTCGATGTCGCGGTTCTGCTGAGCGAGCAGTTCGGCCTTCTCCTCCAGTTCGGCGTTGGACGCCTGGAGGGCCTTCTGCCGGTTCTCCAACTCGGCCGAACGCTCCCGCAGTTGCTCGGTCAGCTCCTGCGACTGCTTCAGCAGCACCTCCGTCTTGGTATTGACGGAGATCGTGTTGACGCTCGTCGCGATCATCTCGGCGATCTGCCCCAGGAAGTCCTTCTGGATCTGCGTGAACGGCGTGAAGGACGCCAGCTCGATCACGCCGAGCACCGTGTTCTCGAAGAGCACCGGGATCACGACGACCTGGGCGGGCGGTGCCTCCCCGAGCCCCGAGGCGATCTTCAGGTAGCCGCTGGGCGCGTTGTCCACGAGGATCGTGCGCCGCTCCTGCGCGGCGGTCCCGATGAGCGTCTCACCGGGCCGGAAGGACGTCGGCATGGAGCCCATGGAGTAGCCGTAGCTGCCGAGCATGCGCAGTTCGTACGCGTCCTCGGGCGCGACCGTCGGGTCGGCGCCGTCCTCCAGGGGCAGCGCCACGAAGAACGCGCCGTGCTGCGCCGAGACCACCGGCGTCAGCTCGCTCATGATCAGCGAGGCCACGTCCGCGAGGTCGCGGCGGCCCTGCATCAGACCCGAGATACGGGCCAGGTTGCCCTTCAGCCAGTCCTGCTCCTCGTTGGCGATCGTGGTGTCGCGCAGGTTCGAGATCATCTTGTTGATGTTGTCCTGCAGGACCTGGATCTCGCCCGCCGCGTCGACGTCGATCTTCAGGTTGAGGTCACCGCGGGTCACCGCGGTGGCGACGGCCGCGATGGCACGCACCTGACGGGTCAGGTTCCCGGCCATCTCGTTCACGGACTCCGTCAGGTCGCGCCAGGTGCCGTCCACGTCGCGCACGCGCGCCTGGCCGCCCAGCTGGCCCTCCGTGCCCACCTCGCGAGCGACCCGGGTGACCTGCTCCGCGAACGAGGACAGCTGGTCGACCATCGTGTTGATCGTCGTCTTCAGTTCGAGGATCTCGCCGCGCGCGTCGATGTCGATCTTCTTGGTCAGGTCGCCCTTGGCGATGGCGGTCGTGACCATCGCGATGTTGCGCACCTGGCCGGTGAGGTTCGAGGCCATGCCGTTCACGGACTCGGTGAGGTCCTTCCACGTGCCGGCCACGCCCGGGACGCGGGCCTGACCGCCGAGGATGCCGTCCGTGCCCACCTCGCGGGCCACCTTGGTGACCTGGTCGGCGAACGAACTCAGGGTCTTCACCATCGTGTTGAACGTGTCGGCGAGCTGCGCGACCTCGCCGCGCGCCTCGATGGTCACCGTTCGGGTCAGGTCGCCGTTGGCCACGGCGTTGGCGACCTGGGAGATGTTGCGCACCTGCATGGTCAGGTTGTTGGCCATCAGGTTGACGTTGTCACTCAGGTCCTTCCAGATGCCGGTGATGCCCGGCACCCGCGCCTGACCGCCGAGCTGTCCCTCGGTGCCCACCTCGCGGGCGACGCGCGTCACCTGCTCGGCGAACGCGGAGAGCTGGTCGACCATCGTGTTCACGGTGGTGACGAGTTCGAGGATCTCGCCCTTGGCGTCGACCGTGATCTTCTTCGAGAGGTCGCCGCGCGCTACAGCTGTAGTGACTTCGGCGATATTGCGCACCTGAAGGGTCAGGTTGTTCGCCATGCCGTTCACGGACTGCGTCAGGTCCTTCCACGTACCCGACACACCCTGCACCTCGGCCTGACCGCCGAGGATGCCGTCCGTACCCACCTCGCGGGCCACCCGGGTCACCTGCTCGGCGAACGCCGAGAGCTGGTCGACCATCGTGTTGAGGGTGTTCTTCAGCTCCAGGATCTCGCCGCGCGCGTCCACGTCGATCTTCTGCGACAGGTCACCGCGCGCCACCGCCGTGGCGACCTGCGCGATGTTGCGCACCTGGGCCGTGAGGTTGCCGGCCATGCCGTTCACGGAGTCCGTCAGGTCGCGCCACACACCGGCGACGCCAGGCACCTGCGCCTGACCGCCGAGGCGCCCCTCGGTCCCCACCTCACGAGCCACCCGGGTCACCTGGTCCGCGAACGCGGAGAGCTGGTCGACCATCGTGTTGATGGTGTTCTTCAGCTCCAGGATCTCGCCGCGCGCGTCCACGTCGATCTTCTGCGACAGGTCGCCCCGCGCCACAGCCGTAGTGACCTGGGCGATCTGCCGCACCTGTGAAGTCAGGTTCCCCGCCATGAAGTTGACGGAGTCCGTGAGCTCCTTCCAGGTACCGCTCACGCCGTCCACCCGGGCCTGACCGCCGAGGCGGCCCTCCGTGCCCACGTCGCGCGCCATACGGGTCACCTGGTCGGCGAAGCTGGAGAGCTGGTCCACCATCGTGTTCACGGTGTTCTTCAGCTGGAGCATCTCGCCGGAGACGTCGACGGTGACCTTCTGCGACAGGTCACCGTTCGCCACCGCCGTCGTCACCTGCGCGATGTTGCGCACCTGACCGGTGAGGTTGCGGAAAGCCGTGTTGACCGAGTCGGTCAGGTCCTTCCACGTCCCGGCCGCACCCGGCACCAACGCCTGACCGCCCAGCTCACCCTCGACACCGACCTCCCGCGCGACACGCGTGACCTCGGAGCCGAAGGCCGACAGCTGGTCGACCATCGTGTTGACGGTGTTCTTCAACTCCAGCATTTCACCGGCGACATCGACGGTGACCTTCAGCGACAGATCACCGTTCGCCACCGCCGTCGTGACAGTGGCGATGTCCCGCACCTGCGTCGTGAGGTTCCGGAAGACCGTGTTGACCGAGTCCGTCAGGTCCTTCCAGGTCCCGGCCGCACCCGGCACGTTGGCCTGACCACCGAGCTGTCCTTCGGCGCCGACCTCGTTGGCGACACGGGTGACCTCGTCCGCGAACGTACGCAGCGTCTCGGTCATCTGGTTGATCGTCTCGGCGAGCTGCGCGACCTCGCCGCGAGCCGACACCGTCACCTTCTGCGACAGGTCACCATTGGCTACAGCTGTAGTGACCTGAGCGATCCCCCGCACCTGGGCGGTCAGATTGCCGGCCATAAGGTTCACCGAATCGGTGAGGTCCTTCCACACGCCGGCCACACCGGGCACCTGCGCCTGACCGCCGAGCTCGCCCTCCGTACCCACCTCCCGAGCCACCCGCGTGACCTCGGAGGAGAACGACGACAGCTGGTCCACCATCGTGTTCACGGTGTTCTTCAGCTCGAGCATCTCGCCCGCGACGTGGACCGTGACCTTTCGGGACAAGTCGCCCTTCGCCACCGCGGTGGTGACGAGAGCAATGTCACGCACCTGTGCGGTGAGCCGGTACGCCATCGTGTTGACCGAATCCGTGAGATCTTTCCACGAACCGGACATTCCACGTACGCGTGCCTGACCACCGAGCTTGCCCTCGGTACCCACTTCGCTGGCCACGCGCGTGACCTCGTCGGTGAACGTGGAGAGCTGGTCGACCAGATTGTTGACGGTCCGCCCGACCTTCAGGAACTCGCCCCGCAGCGGATGCCCCGTCCCGTCCGGCACCTGCGACCGCAGCTCCATGCGCGGCGACAGATCGCCCTCCGCGACCGCCGTGAGTACCCGGCCGACCTCCGAGACGGGTCGTACGAGGTCGTCGACGAGCGCGTTCGACGCGTTGATGGCAGCGGCCCAGGAGCCCTCACAGGCGCCCGCCTCCAGGCGCTCGGTGAGCTTGCCCTCGCGCCCGACCATGCGCCTCACCCGCGACAGCTCGCCGGTCAGATGCAGATTCCGGTCGGCCACCTCGTTGAAGACAGCCGCGATCTCGGACATCACCCCGTCGCCACTGACCGTGAGCCGCTTGCGGAAATTTCCGTCCCGCATCGCGACGAGACCGGCCAGCAGCCTGTTCAGCGCCGCACTGTCCACCGTTGTGGTGCCATTGCGCGACTTGTGCTGTTTACTCAGGGACTGTCCGCCTTCTGCGCGCGCTTTCCTGCCCCGCGTCGGTGCGCCAGACTCCACTGTGTCCCTCCCGCAGGGGTCGACCAGAACTGCTCGGGTTGCTCGGGTTCGCTTCTACCGTCGCAACGGCTTTTCAATGCGTTCTCTTCAGAAGCTTGCCCAGTGTTTCACCATGGCTGAACCAGGCCATAACAGTTCGGCAGCTTCGCACACCGTCCGCACACCCTCCGGACGGAAACACCGGCGACCGGCATCCGCATGGACCGCGAAGGTAAGTAACCTTGCATACGGCTGTCCACCCGCCCCGGTCCGCCCGGCCTGGGCGGTGGCGGAAAACGAGCGGGCATCGGAGGGGCGGCCACGACATGGGTACGGGAGACGTGGGCCTCGACAGTCGTACAGCGAGTACAACTCGTACAGGGAGTTCTGTGATCACCGCGCGCGCGGCTGCCACATTCGAACCGGTCGGGCGATCCGTCGCGACCGCGCGCTCCTTCGTGCGCGACACCCTTCAGGGGTGGGGCTTCGCCGACATCATCGACGACGCGGTGGTCCTCACCAGCGAACTCGTGACAAATGCCGTGGTTCACGCGGGCACATCCGCGGAGGTCCTGTGCCTGCGAGGTGACGACCACGTCCGCATCGAGGTCGCCGACCGCTATCCGGAGCGTGAGATCCCGCTTCAGTCCTCGGCGGTCAGCATGGGCAGCCCCGATCGCGAGGGCGGCCGCGGCCTCCAGCTCTGCGCGGCGCTCGCAGGCCGCTGGGGCGTCGACTATTCGGCCACGCACAAGCGGGTCTGGTTCCAAATCGACCTGCCCGCACGCTCGGTGGGCACCCGCGCCGCGGGCCCCGTGCTCCCCACGGACCTCCTGCCCCTCGCCGACGAGCGGGTCCGCGTCGCCGTCGTCCAGATCGACAAGACCGGCGCGATCACCGCGTGGAACGAGGACGCGGAGCACCTTTTCGGTTACGCGGCCGATCACGTCACCGGCAAGCCCCTCACCGACCTCGCCGCCTGGCCGCACACGCCCGGCACCAGCACGGGCATCGCCGACGCGCTGCAACTCTCGCGCTGGGAAGGCAGTTACGGCATCCGCAGCGCGAGCGGGCGCGTGGCCCCGGTCTACGCCTCGCATCTGCGCGTCCGCGACACCGACGGCGACCCGTCCACGGTCTGTCTGCTCGTACGCGACCACGAGCGCGCCGTGCTGCAGACGCCCCTGCGCCTCCCCACGCCCGACAGCGGCGCCCACCCCGACAGCCAGGGCACGGACCCCTTCGAGATCTTCATCGGCTCGCCGGCCCCCGACGACCTCGACGGCCTGCTGCAGCGCACGGTGGAGCGCGCCCGCGACATGCTCGACGCCGACTCGGCGTTCCTGCTGCTGGCCACCGACGACGAGACGGAGCTCGAGGTCCGCGCCTCCACCGGCCTCCCCTCGGCCCGCCAGCGCTTCGCCAGGGTCCCGGTCGAGGTCGGCCCCGGCCGCTACGGTTCGGCGCGGATGCCGGCCGTCCACGAGGACCTCACCCAAGTGCCGGGCGCCGTACCGTTGTTGAGCGGGACAGGCATGCGCTCCGTCGTCACGGTCCCGCTGAAGGTCGAGGGACGCCTCACCGGCTCACTCGGCGTGGCGGCCGAGGCCCCCGACCGCTACTCGAACGAGGAGGCCCTGCGCCTCCAGTTCGCGGCCGACCGCATCGCCATGGCCGTCGAGTCGGCCCGCCTCGGCGAACTCGAAAAGCTCCGCCGCGGCTCCCTCAGCTTCCTCGTCGAGGCCTCCGACCTGCTGGCCGGCACCCTCGACCGGGATCAAACCCTGGCGCTCATGGCCCAGATGACGGTCCCGACTCTCGCCACCTGGTGCGCGGTCTACATGATCGCCGACCAGGCCTCGGAGCCGTACCTGTCCTACGTCCTGCACGAGGACGAGGACCGCATCGACGGCCTCAAGGCGCTGCTCTCCAAGATCGCCCCACCGGAACCCGTGCCGGCCCCGGGCGCCCGCATCTGGGCGGCCCCGGCGGAGGCGGCCCACCAGGCTGCTCTCCGTACGTCCATGCGCAGCCTGGGCCTTGGCGAACCGGCCAGCGTGAGCTCGGGCATCGGTACCACTCTCGCGACGGCCTCAGCGGTCGGCGGCGAGACGGTGGTCCTCCCCCTCGTAGCCCGTAACCGGGTCATCGGCATGCTCACGCTCGGCAAGCCCACGGACGAGCACTTCCGGCAGGAAATCCTGGAGCTGGCCGAGGACATGAGCCGCCGGGCGGCTCTGGCCCTCGACAACGCGCGCCTGTACTCGGAGCGCATGGCCATCAGCCAGTCCCTCCAGCGCAGCCTCCTGCCGCCGGAGCTCCCGCACGTCCCGGGCGTCGAGGTGGAGGTCATCTACCGCGCGGCCGGCGAGGGCAACGAGGTGGGCGGTGACTTCTACGACCTCTTCCCGATCCGCGACGGCGCGTACGGCTTCGCGATCGGCGATGTCTGCGGTACGGGCCCGGAGGCGGCGGCCGTCACGGGCCTGGCCCGCCATGCGCTGCGCCTGCTGGCCCGTGAGGGCTTCGGCGGCCCGGCCGTCCTGGAGCGCCTGAACGCGGCGATCCTCGACGAGGGCGCCCGCAGCCGCTTCCTGACGCTGCTCTACGGGGAGTTGTGGCCGCAGGAGGACGGCTCGGCGGTCCTCAAGATGGTCTGCGCCGGCCACCCGCTCCCGCTCCGTCTGCGGCAGAACGGCACGGTGGAGCCGTTCGCGGAACCGCAGCCGCTCCTCGGCGTCATGGACGACCTGGAGTTGTACGAGCAGACGATGACGCTCGACCCGGGTGATGTCCTGCTCTGCGTCACCGACGGCATCACGGAGCGCCGCGAGGGCACCCGCATGCTCGGCGACGACGGCCTGGCCGAAGTCCTGTCGGGTTGTACGGGCCTGACGGCCGGTGCGGTCGCGGCTCGCATCATGCGGGCGGTGGAGCGCTTCGCAGCCGACGCCCCGTCGGACGACATGGCAATCCTCGCGATGCGCGTGCCCGGTCTCCAGCACGACTGATCCGGCCCGTTCCGGAGGGGCGGGGGCCATGAAAAAAGGCCCCCGCCCGATCAGGGCGAGAGCCTCAATTACCGAGCCCCCAAGCGGAATCGAACCGCTGACCTTCTCCTTACCATGGAGACGCTCTACCGACTGAGCTATAGGGGCCGGTCGCTTCGCGGTTTCCGCTCGGCAACGAAATAAAGCATACCTGAACTTCGGGTGCCCTCGAACCGTCAGTCTAGAAGGCCGGTTGAAGCAATCCGCCCAAAGCGTTGCACGCGGATACCACGCGTTGGAGCTGTCTGCGCGTCATCGAGCCGTCGACGGGCAGCGCCAGTGTCTCGTCGGCTGCCCGCTCGGTCTCGGGCAGGGCCACATCGCGCCGGAACGCCGACAAGCGGTGCACGGGCGCCTTCACGGGCACGCTGCATTCGACGCCCTTGCCCCGCAGGACCCGGGCGAAGGCGTCGCGGTCGGGCCGCCCGTTCCCGGGGACCCGCACGACGTACTGCTGGTAGGTGTGTCCCTCATGCCCGGCAGGTGTACGCACCCCGCTCAGCCGCCCGCTCAAGTAGGCGGCGTGCACCCGCCGTTGACCCACCTCGTCGTGCGGCTTCTCCGATTCGCCCTGCTCGAGTACGAGCAGTCCGTGCCGGCTGCCGAGGTGGAGCAACCGTTCGATGTCGGCCCGGTGCCCGAAGCGGTGGACGGCGACGACGGCCGCGGTTCGCGCGCTGAGGCGGTCCGCGACGTGCGAAGGATCGATGCAGTAGGTGTCCGCGTCGATGTCCGCGAAGACGGGAGCCGCACCGGCCCGTACGACGGCCTCGGCGACTTCGGGGTTACCGAAGGCCGGCACGATCACTTCGTCACCGGCTCCGACGCCTGCGGCTTGCAGCATTGCAACTGTGCCCATGGCTGGATCGTGACCGCGGAACGTGAACACGAAGTGACGCACAACAAAAAAGCCTCTGGCCTCGAGCGTAATGCTCGAGGCCAGAGGCTTCTTATCAAATTTAGTTCGGCGGCGTCCTACTCTCCCACAGGGTCCCCCCTGCAGTACCATCGGCGCTGTGAGGCTTAGCTTCCGGGTTCGAAATGTAACCGGGCG
>NZ_JBIWKA010000010.1:0-298733 GCF_044765445.1 Streptomyces sp. NPDC102467
ATGACGGCCGGAGACGGGGTAATCAACATATCTGGCGTTGACTTTTGGCACGCTGTTGAGTTCTCAAGGAACGGACGCTTCCTTTGTACTCACCCGCAGAACATTCTCTGGGGCTTTCCTCCGGGCGCTTCCCTTCGGTCTTGCTGTCTTGCGTTTCCGACTCTATCAGATCTTTCCGATCCGATTTCCTCGGGGTCTTGCTCCGCTTTTCAGGATTTCCGCTTTCGCGGTTTTCCTTTCCGGCGGTTCCGACTTTATCAGAGATTCTGAGTCGGATTTCCCGACCCTCTTGGGAACGTGTCCGAGCACGGTAAGTGCGCGGGGTTCCCCCTCGGGCGGAGCCGTAAACCTACTGGAGCGGGGCGCCCCGATGCAAATCGTGGCGCCCCGCTCCTGAGTACTGCTGCCGCGACCTCAGACCTCGACGACGACCGGGAGGATCATCGGGCGCCGGCGGTAGGTGTCCGACACCCACTTGCCCAGCACGCGGCGGATCAGCTGCTGCAACTGGTGAGGCTCGACGACACCGTCCTGGGCCGACTTCTCCAGGACTTCCTGGATCCTCGGGACGACGGCGGTGAACGCCGAGTCCTCGATGCCGGAGCCGCGTGCCTGGATGTTCGGGCCGCTGGTGATCTTTCCGGTGCTGGAGTCCACCACCACGAAGACCGAGATGATGCCCTCGTCCCCGAGGATCCTGCGGTCCTTGAGCGCGGGCTCACGGACGTCACCGACGGAGAGGCCGTCCACGTAGACGTAACCGGCCTGGACCTTGCCCACGATCTTCGCCTTGCCCTCGACGAGGTCGACGACGACGCCGTCCTCGGCGATGACGATGCGGTCGTGCGGGACGCCGGTGAGGGCGCCGAGCTCGGCGTTGGCGCGCAGGTGGCGCCATTCGCCGTGGACCGGCATCAGGTTCTTGGGCTTGCAGATGTTGTAGAAGTACAGGAGCTCGCCCGCGGACGCGTGGCCCGAGACGTGCACCTTGGCGTTGCCCTTGTGGACGACGTGGGCGCCCCAGCGGGTCAGGCCGTTGATGACGCGGTAGACCGCGTTCTCGTTACCGGGGATCAGCGACGACGCCAGGATCACCGTGTCACCGGAGACGATGCGGATCTGGTGGTCGCGGTTCGCCATCCGGGACAGGGCCGCCATCGGTTCGCCCTGAGAGCCCGTGCAGACCAGGACGATCTGGCTGTCCGGAAGGTCGTCGAGCGTCTTCACGTCTACGACCAGGCCCGGCGGGACCTTCAGGTATCCGAGGTCACGGGCGATGCCCATGTTGCGGACCATCGAGCGGCCCACGAAGGCGACGCGGCGGCCGTACTCGTGCGCGGCGTCCAGGATCTGCTGGATGCGGTGCACATGGCTGGCGAACGACGCGACGATGATCCGCTTCTGCGCGCCGGCGAAGACGCCCCGGACCACGTTCGAGATGTCGCGCTCCGGCGGGACGAAGCCGGGGACCTCGGCGTTGGTCGAGTCGGTGAGGAGAAGGTCGATGCCTTCCTCGCCGAGCCGCGCGAAGGTCGGCAGGTCCGTCAGGCGGCGGTCCAGCGGAAGCTGGTCCATCTTGAAGTCGCCCGTGTGGACCACCATGCCGGCCGGAGTGCGGATGGCGACGGCCAGCGCGTCCGGGATGGAGTGGTTGACCGCGATGAACTCGCAGTCGAAGGGGCCGAGCCGCTCGCGGTCACCCTCGGAGACCTCGAGCGTGTACGGGCGGATGCGGTGCTCCTGGAGCTTCGCCTCGATCAGGGCGAGGGTCAGCTTGGAGCCGATCAGCGGAATGTCCGGCTTCTCGCGGAGAAGGTAGGGGACAGCGCCGATGTGGTCCTCGTGGCCGTGCGTCAGGACGATGCCCTCGATGTCGTCGAGGCGGTCCCTGATGGACGTGAAGTCCGGCAGGATCAGGTCGATTCCGGGCTGCTCCTCCTCGGGGAAGAGCACTCCGCAGTCGACGATCAGCAGACGGCCTTCGTACTCGAAGACGGTCATGTTGCGCCCGATCTCACCGAGGCCGCCGAGCGGCGTGACGCGCAGGCCGCGCTTCGGGAGCTTCGGCGGGGCACCGAGTTCAGGATGCGGATGACTCAAAAGACTCTCCCTTAAGCACGCGCGCCACGTACCTGTAGGCACGTGGCGCGCATGACGTTCGTGCAGTAGCAGTTGTTGGTGTTTCTTCGGTGTTGCCTATGTTCTGTTGATTCAGTTGTGAAGCTTTTCGAAGTCTGTGGTTAGAGCTGTACCCCACCGGCAGCAAGATCGATCTTGAGCTGTGCCGTCTCGTCAGGGGTGAGCTCGACGAGCGGCAGGCGGAGCGGTCCGGCCGGCAGATTCTGCAGGGTCAGCGCCGCCTTCGTCGTGATGACGCCCTGCGTGCGGAACATGCCGGTGAAGACGGGGAGCAGCTTCTGGTGGATCTCCGTGGCCTTGTGCACGTCGCCCGACAGGTACGCGTCGAGCATCGCGCGCAGTTCGGGTGCGACCACATGGCCGACGACCGAGACGAAGCCGCATGCGCCGACCGAGAGCAGCGGCAGGTTGAGCATGTCGTCGCCGGAGTACCAGGCGAGGCCGGAGCGGGCTATTGCCCAGCTGGCGCGGCCGAGGTCACCCTTGGCGTCCTTGTTGGCGACGATGCGCGGGTGCTGGGCGAGCCGCACGATCGTGTCCGTGTTGATCGGTACGCCACTGCGGCCCGGGATGTCGTAGAGCATCACAGGCAGTTCGGTCGAGTCCGCGATCGCCGTGAAGTGGCGGAGCAGGCCCTCCTGCGGGGGCTTGTTGTAGTACGGCGTGACCGTGAGCAGGCCGTGCGCGCCGGCCTGCTGGGCGTCGCGGGCGAGCTCGATGCTGTGGTGCGTGTCGTTCGTGCCGACCCCGGCGATGACGTGGGCGCGGTCGCCGACCGCCTCCACGACGGCTCGTACGAGATCCGCTTTCTCCGCGTTGCTGGTGGTCGGGGACTCGCCCGTGGTGCCGTTGACGATCAGGCCGTCGTTGCCTGCGTCCACCAGGTGGGCGGCGAGTCGCTGCGCGCCGTCGAGGTCGAGTGCGCCGTCCGCCGTCAAGGGCGTGACCATGGCGGTGAGGACCCTCCCGAAGGGGGTCTGCGGAGTGGAGGTCGGAGCCATGGGTAACACGCTACTCGCTGCTCAGTACCGGGTCCCCCCTCGGGGGATGCGACAAGTCACGACAAAGATGGAGCCCGGCACTGCCTGCTCGGGGGTTCAAGCAGTGCCGGGTCCGTTCGACCAGGCTAGACGGACTTTCTTAAATGCCGCAATACGGACACTTCGGCGGCCCATCCGCACATCTGTGCCGCCCCCACCGTGGAGTGATCAAGGGGCGCCCAGGTCCAGGGCTACGGAGCCACCCGTCCGTTGGCGTTGAACGCCGCGTACGTCAGCGGCATGAGCTTGGCCCACTCCGCCTCCATCTTTTCGCCGACCATCTCGATCTCCCGCTGCGGGAAGGACGGGACCTTGGCCAGCTCATGCTGGGTGCGCAGGCCCAGGAAGTGCATCAACGAGCGCGCGTTGCACGTCGCGTACATCGACGAATACAGACCGACCGGCAGCACCGCGCGCGCCACCTCGCGGGCCACGCCCGCGGCCAGCATCTCCTGGTAGGCCTCGTACGCCTGAAGGTAGGAGGCCTCCATGGCGCGGCCCGTCAGCTCCTGCTGGGCCTGCGTGCCCTCGACGAACCGGTACTTGCCCGGGCGGCCCTCCTGCACGAGCTTGCGGTCGGCGTCAGGGACGTAGAAGACCGACTGGAGCTCCCTGTACCGGCCCGACTCCTCGTTGTACGACCAGCCCACGCGGTGCCGCATGAACTCGCGGAAGACGAAGATCGGGGCGCTGATGAAGAACGTCATCGAGTTGTGCTCGAAGGGGCTGCCGTGCCGGTCCCGCATCAGGTAGTTGATGAGGCCCTTGGAACGCTCGGGGTCCTTCGACATCTCGTCCAGAGACTGCTCGCCCACCGTGGAGACGCGGGCCGCGAACAGCACGTCCGAGTCGCTCGCGGTGTGCTTCACCAGCTCGACGGTGACGTCGCCTCGGAACGTCGGCTTGAGGTCTTCGGCAGGTGTTTCGGTCACGGCTCGGGGGGGTTCCTTCCATCACTTCTGTCGGGCGGCGCCCACTCTACGGGCCGCCACTGACAACGAGTCATTCGCTCGCTTCTCGCGACGATCCCCCGCGAACGAGAGCGAACTTCTGTGAATTTGGTGAAAGTGGGCACCATTTGGGCCGTTCGCTCGTCTGTGTAGATGAACACACTTCGTTCGAACCCCTTGAGGAGAAGCACCGCCCATGTTTCGTCGGCGCGAGCCCGTACCGTTCGCCTTCATCGCCGAAGCCGACAAGTTCCGCAGTAACGTCACGCCGCCTGAGCGCGCGCGTCCCTCCGCAGGTCAGGTAGCCGGTCGCACGCTGGTGGGTCTGACCGTCGTGGCCGGGCTCGTGGGCTCCCTGCTGTTCGGGATGCCTGCGCTGTCGGCCGATCAGTCCACCCAGCACGTTCAGCAGTCCGAGGCCTCCGACGGGCGTTGAAGCGTCGCACTCGTCCGGACCCCCTGAGGTGGAAGGCCGGAGCGTGCCTGGGTAGCCTCACCGGGCACAGCCCCCATCCAGTGTGGATCGAGTGAGGACCCGCCGTGCCCCTGCCTTTCCTGACGGCCGACCGTGCTTTCGACGAGGCCGCGGACACTGCGCTGCCCTTCGACGACCGCGACCAGTGGCGCCGCCCCTACCGCCCGGGCCCGTACCGGGTGGGCGCGGCCGCGCTGGTGCTGCTCCTGGCGTCGTACGTGCTGTTCGCCGCAGTGATCATCGCGGTCGCCGGGGACACCACGGCCGCCAGTGTGTGCGGGGTGTGCGCTGTCCTGATCATCGCGGCCTCGCTGCGGTTGTTGCGCATGGGGACGTGGGTGAGCGCCCTCGGTCTGCGTCATGTCTCTTTCTTCAGGACGCTGACCGCGCCCTGGAACACGGTCGTGGCCACGCGCACGGTGCAGCAGCCGGTGCGCTGGCTCGGACTGCCTCGCACCGTGCAGGGGCAGGCCCTGGTCCTCGTACGACGGGATCGGCAGGGGGAAGCGACGGCGCTGCTCACCAGCGCGAGCGGAGACTTCCTCGGCCGGTCTACCGCGTTCGACCGAGCCGCGGACAGCATCGAGGTGTGGACCGAGGAGTACCGGCCCCAGCACTGAGCCGCACGGGCGTGTGAAGGGGCCCGCACCGTCGTCATGACGGTGCGGGCCCCTTCACCTGTGTCAGGCGCTTACAGGGCGCCCCTCCTGCAGAGCGATCGCGCGCTGCATCGCCTTCCGCGCGCGCGGGGTGTCCCGTGCGTCCTTGTAGGCCACGGCCAGCCGGAACCAGCAGCGCCAGTCGCCCGGGGTGTCCTCGGTCTCGGCCTTGCGCCGGCCGAAGACCTCGTCGGCGGAGTCGCGGTCGATGCGGCCGTACTGGTCGCGGCGCAGCTCGTCGACGGGCAGTCCGCCCTCCGCTTCCAGGAGTCCGGCGAGACGGTTGGCCTTGCGGACGAACTGGGTGTTCGCCCAGAGGAACCACACGCCGATCACGGGCAGGATCAGTACGGCCAGGCCGAAGGTGACCGTCAGCAACGTGCCCTGCTGGAGCAGCATGACGCCGCGGTCGCCGGCCAGGACGAAGTAGACGACCAGGACGGCGGCCGTGACGGCGTAGGTGATTTTCGCGCGCATCGCTGCAGTTCAGCCGTTCAGGTCGAGGAAGTGTTCCAGGCCGAAGGTGAGGCCGGGAGCCGTCACGACCTTGCGGGCGCCCAGCAGGATGCCCGGCATGAAGCTGCTGTGGTGCAGCGAGTCGTGGCGGACGGTCAGCGTCTCGCCCTCGCCGCCCAGGAGGACCTCCTGGTGGGCGAGGAGGCCACGCAGCCGCACCGAGTGGACCGGGACGCCGTCGACGTCCGCGCCGCGGGCTCCGTCGAGCGCTGTGGTCGTCGCGTCGGGCTGCGGGGCGCTGCCCGCCTTCTGCCGTGCCGCGGCGATCAGTTGCGCCGTACGGGAAGCCGTGCCGGAGGGGGCGTCGACCTTCTTCGGGTGGTGCAGTTCGATGACCTCGACGGACTCGAAGTACGGGGCCGCCACCTCGGCGAACTTCATGGTCAGGACCGCGCCGATGGAGAAGTTCGGAGCAATGAGCACGCCCGTCCCCGGGGACGCGGCCAGCCACTGCTGGAGCTGTGCGAGGCGGTCCTCGGTCCAGCCCGTCGTGCCGACGACTCCGTGGATTCCGTGGCGTACACAGAACTCCAGGTTCTCCAGCACCGAGTCGGGCGTGGTCAGTTCGACCGCGACCTGGGCGCCCGACTCGACGAGGGTGTCCAGCTTGTCGCCGCGACCGAGGGCCGCGACCAGCTCCATGTCCTCGGCGGCCTCGACGGCCCGTACGGCCTCGGAGCCGATGCGGCCCCCGGCTCCGAGGACCGCCACGCGCAGCTTGCTCATGTCTTCCCTGATCCTTACGTAGGTGGGCTGTTACGCGACCACTTCGTGCAGGCGCGCGGCCTGCTTGTCCTTGAGCGGGCCGATGACCGACAAGGACGGGCGCTGTCCCAGGATGTCGCGTGCGACCTCGCGCACCTCGTCCGGGGTCACGGCGGCGATGCACTCCAGCATGTCGTCGACCGACATCTGCTCGCCCCAGCACAGCTCGCTCTTACCGATGCGGTTCATCAGCGCGCCCGTGTCCTCCAGGCCGAGGACCGTGGAACCGGCCAGCTGGCCGATGGCGCGGCGGATCTCGTCGTCGCTCAGACCGTCCCGCGCGACCTGGTCGAGCTCGTCCCGGCAGATCTTCAGGACGTCGTGCACCTGGCTGGGGCGGCAGCCCGCGTAGACGCCGAAGAGGCCGCAGTCCGCGAAGCCCGAGGTGTACGAGTACACGCTGTACGCAAGCCCGCGCTTCTCGCGGACCTCCTGGAAGAGGCGGGACGACATGCCGCCGCCCAGCGCCGTGTTGAGCACGCCCATGGCCCAGCGGCGCTCATCGGTGCGGGCCAGGCCCGGCATGCCGAGGATGACGTGGGCCTGCTCGGTCTTGCGGTCGATGACCTCCATGCGGCCGGCCGTGCGCAGCGTCTTGCGGCCCGCGCGCGGGCCGACGGGAGCCGCGGCCGGACCGCTCAGCGCGCCGGCCCTCTCGAAGGCCGCGCGGACCTGCCGTACGACCTTGTCGTGGTCCACGTTGCCCGCGGCGGCGACGACCAGGTGGGTCGGGTCGTAGTGCTTCTTGTAGAAGCGGCTGATCTGGCCGCGGTCGAGGGCGTTGATCGTGTCGACCGTGCCGAGGACGGGGCGGCCCAGGGGCGTGTCACCGAGCATCGTGTGCGAGAACAGGTCGTGCACGACGTCGCCCGCGTCGTCCTCGGTCATCGCGATCTCTTCGAGGATCACGCCGCGCTCCGCGTCGACATCCGCCTCCTCGATGAGGGAGCCGGTCAGCATGTCGCAGACGACATCTATGGCCAGCGGCAGATCGGTGTCGAGCACGCGCGCGTAGTAGCACGTGAACTCCTTCGCCGTGAAGGCGTTCATCTCGCCACCGACCGCGTCGATCGTGGCGGAGATGTCGAGGGCGCTCCTACGGGAGGTGCCCTTGAAGAGGAGGTGCTCCAAGTAGTGCGTCGCGCCGTTCAGCGTCGGCGTCTCGTCGCGGGAGCCCACATGTGCCCAGATACCGAAGGTCGCCGAGCGGACGGAGGGCAGGGTCTCGGTGACGATGCGCAGCCCGCTCGGGAGCGTGGTCTTACGTACCGTGCCGATGCCGTTGTGGCCCTTGATCAGGGTTTGGGTACGGGCGACGGCCCGCGCCTCCGAGGAGGTGCGGGCCGTCGCCTTGGTGCTACGAGACGTCACTTGTCGGTGTCGTCCTTCGCGTCGTCGCCCTCTTCGCCCTCGACCACGGGGATGAGGGAGAGCTTGCCGCGGGAGTCGATCTCGGCGATCTCGACCTGGACCTTGGCGCCCACGCCCAGCACGTCCTCGACGTTCTCCACACGCTTGCCACCGGCGAGCTTGCGGATCTGCGAGATGTGCAGCAGACCGTCCTTGCCCGGGAGCAGCGAGATGAACGCACCGAAGGTCGTCGTCTTCACGACGGTACCCAGGTAGCGCTCTCCGACCTCCGGCATGGTCGGGTTGGCGATGCCGTTGATCGTGGCGCGGGCGGCCTCGGCCTGCGAGCCCTGGGCGGCACCGATGTAGATGGTGCCGTCGTCCTCGATCGTGATGTCGGCGCCGGTGTCCTCCTGGATCTGGTTGATCATCTTGCCCTTGGGGCCGATGACCTCACCGATCTTGTCCACGGGGATCTTGACGGTGATGATCCGCGGGGCGTTCGGGGACATCTCGTCCGGGACGTCGATCGCTTCCATCATCACGTCGAGGATGTGGAGGCGGGCGTCACGGGCCTGCTTGAGGGCGGCGGCCAGGACGGAGGCCGGGATGCCGTCGAGCTTCGTGTCGAGCTGGAGGGCCGTCACGAACTCCTTGGTGCCGGCGACCTTGAAGTCCATGTCACCGAAGGCGTCCTCGGCACCGAGGATGTCGGTGAGGGCGACGTAGTGCGTCTCGCCCTTGATCTCCTGGGAGATCAGGCCCATGGCGATACCGGCGACGGGGGCCTTCAGCGGCACACCGGCGTTCAGCAGCGACATGGTGGAGGCGCAGACCGAGCCCATGGACGTCGAGCCGTTCGACCCGAGGGCCTCGGAGACCTGACGGATCGCGTAGGGGAACTCCTCGCGCGTCGGCAGGACCGGCACGATCGCGCGCTCGGCGAGCGCGCCGTGGCCGATCTCGCGGCGCTTCGGGGAGCCGACGCGGCCCGTCTCACCGACGGAGTACGGCGGGAAGTTGTAGTTGTGCATGTAGCGCTTGCGGGTCACCGGGGAGAGGGTGTCCAGCTGCTGCTCCATGCGCAGCATGTTCAGCGTGGTGACGCCCAGGATCTGGGTCTCGCCACGCTCGAACAGGGCGGAGCCGTGCACGCGCGGGATGGCCTCGACCTCGGCGGCCAGGGTGCGGATGTCGGTGACACCGCGGCCGTCGATGCGGGTCTTCTCCTTGATGACGCGCTCACGGACCAGGGACTTGGTCAGCGAGCGGTACGCGGCGGAGATTTCCTTCTCGCGGCCCTCGAACTGCGGGAGCAGCTTCTCGGCGGCCAGACCCTTGACGCGGTCCAGCTCGGCCTCGCGGTCCTGCTTGCCCGGGATGGTCAGGGCGGCCGACAGCTCGGTCTTGACCGCGGCGGTCAGGGCCTCGAGCACGTCGTCCTGGTAGTCCAGGAAGATCGGGAACTCGGCGGTCGGCTTCGCGGCCTTCGCGGCGAGGTCGGCCTGGGCCTTGCACAGCACCTTGATGAAGGGCTTCGAGGCGTCGAGACCGGCGGCCACGACCTCCTCGGTCGGCGCCTCGGCGCCGCCCTTGACCAGCTGGATGGTCTTCTCGGTGGCCTCGGCCTCGACCATCATGATCGCGACGTCGCCGTCCTCGAGGACGCGGCCGGCGACCACCATGTCGAAGACGGCGTCCTCGAGCTCGGTGTGCGTCGGGAACGCGACCCACTGGCCGTTGATCAGCGCGACGCGGACGCCGCCGACCGGGCCGGAGAAGGGCAGGCCGGCCAGCTGCGTGGACGCGGACGCGGCGTTGATCGCCACGACGTCGTACAGGTGGTCGGGGTTGAGCGCCATGATCGTGGCGACGACCTGGATCTCGTTGCGAAGGCCCTTCTTGAAGGACGGGCGCAGCGGGCGGTCGATCAGGCGGCAGGTGAGGATCGCGTCCTCGGAGGGGCGGCCCTCGCGGCGGAAGAAGCTGCCGGGGATCTTGCCCGCGGCGTACTGCCGCTCCTCGACGTCCACCGTGAGGGGGAAGAAGTCGAGGTTTTCCTTGGGGTTCTTCGAGGCCGAGGTGGCCGAGAGCACCATGGTGTCGTCGTCGAGGTAGGCGACGGCGGAGCCGGCGGCCTGGCGGGCCAGACGGCCCGTCTCGAAGCGGATGGTGCGGGTGCCGAAGGAGCCGTTGTCAATGACGGCCTCGGCGTAGTGGGTCTCGTTCTCCACTAGCGTTTTCTCCATTACTTTCGTCTGTTTCGTCTTTTGTCCGCATCTGCCCGTGTGGCAGGGGGACGGGCGGAGAAGCGCGCCGTGAATGCGGGCCGGTCTTCGATCGAAGCTCCCGGTGATCCTCTTACGTCTCCGGGGGCCACTACCGAGGACCGGCGGCGGCGAGGGTGCGCTTCTCCTCTTCGTACGTCACCAGACTACAAAGCGTCTGTGACAATGCGCACGTACAGCAAAGGGAGCGGCCCCCTCAAGAGTGGGAACCGCTCCCCTTCATGGCGTTCTAGCGGGCGCCGGCCGCACCGCGGCGGATGCCGAGGCGCTCGACCAGCGCACGGAAGCGCTGAATGTCCTTCTTGGCCAGGTACTGCAGAAGGCGGCGACGCTGGCCGACCAGGATCAGCAGACCACGACGCGAGTGGTGGTCGTGCTTGTGCGTCTTGAGGTGCTCGGTGAGGTCCGAGATACGGCGGGAGAGCATGGCGACCTGGACCTCGGGGGAGCCGGTGTCGCCCTCCTTCTGGCCGAACTCGGAGATGAGCTGCTTCTTCGTAGCGGCGTCGAGCGACACGCGTACTCCTCGTAGTGTTCTTCGTGGCCACCGAGCGCCCCTGGTCTACATCTCAGGGAAGCTTCCGTAACTCGGAGCCGGGGATCCGCCGGGCGCTGCCCCCCAGGATTGGAGCGGGGGCGCGTACACAAGCGGCCGTCACACAGCGTACCAGCCGCCGGGAGCGCCCCCGACCGGGTCCTGATCCGACCGGCCCCGACTGGCCCGTCCGGTCTCAGCCGGTTGTCTCAGCTGGTCATGGCCCGTGCCGACGCGTACACGTCGAAGACGGCGAGGGCCAGCGGGATCAGGGTGAGCAGCACGAACGTCTCGGCGATCTCCAGGAAGCGGCCCCAGAAGGGGGTGACGCCGCGGCGCGGGGTGATCAGGCCGATCGCGGTGACCAGGGCGGTCGCCGCACCGATGGCCGCGGCGATCCACACCGTACGGATGTCGAGCGCGGTGGTGTCGTGCTTGAGCACGGCTTCGTGCAGGTACTCCATCGGGGGGTGCAGCGCGAGACCGAGGCCAAGGAAGACGAGGGCCGCGAGGCCCGCCGCGAGGGTGGCGCCTACTTGTGCGGTGTAGCGGAACAGGTGGGCGCGCATCAGCATCGCGATGCCGGTGGCCAGCGCCAGCAGCTGTCCCCATACGTTGCTGGAGAAGCCGAGGACGATCGACGCGCCTACGGAGACGAGGGCGCAGCCGCCGACGAGGCCGACGAGCAGTTCGTGGCCGCGGCGGGCCTGTGCTGCGACGCGCTCGGCGTCGACGGCCTCGTGCGGGTCGGCCGGGCCGCTCGCGGTCTCGTAGCCGGCCCGCGCCTGGTTGGGCGGTTCGAAGCCGATGGGCAGCCGCGAGAAACGCATCGACAGGCCGGGCAGGAAGGCCAGCGCGCATACGGAGAGCGGCGCGCAGATGGCGGCCGTCTCGATGGGCTTCAGATGCGTGAGGAGCGCGATGAAGGTGGTCAGCAGCCCGATCAGGGAGGCGAAGACGAACGCCACGAAGGGGCCGTCACCGCCGGGCGACACCAGCGTGAGGACTACGGAGACGATCAGGACCGCCGCGCAGGCGAGCAGGAACTGGAGGCGGCCGATGCCCTGGCCCGCGGAGAGCGGCAGCAGTCCCGAACCCGCCACCGCGATGTTCGGCAGGGCGCCGAGACCGAGCGCGACCGCCGAGCCGCGGTCGCCGTAGACCCGCCCGCGTACGCACGCCAGGGTGATCAGGAGGAGACCGGCGACGCCGGCGAGGATGCCCTGGAGGCTGTGCATGTCGTGGCGGATCTGGGAGTTCCAGGCCACGAAGGCGATCAGGGCGGGCAGGATGCCGCCGGCCACCAGGCCCGCCGCGCGCGTGAGGTCGCCGCTCCACAGGGTGCGGTCCTTGGTGACGGCGGAGGCCACGGCCTCGGAGACGTCGTCGAAGACCGCGGGCGGCAGCGACTCGGAGAACGGGCGCAGTGTGAGCAGCTCGCCGTCCAGGATGCGCTGCGCGGCGAACGAGCGGGCGCTGTCGAGGACCGTGCCGTCACGGCGTACGAGGTGGTAGCCGACGGGGGCGCCCTCGGCCGGGCTCTGCTGGGAGAGCCGCAGGATCTCGGGGTACAGGTCGGCGACCGGTACGTCGTCGGGCAGCGCCACGTCGATGCGGCTGTCGGGCGCCACGATGGTGACGCGGCAGAAGCCGAGACCCGTGCTCGCCACGGCAGGGGCTTGGGTGCCCGTTCCGCCGGCTCGGCCGGTCGGCGCGGAGGCCGTCATGCTCACCTGCTGTTCCCCCTTTTTGCGAAGACTCTTGCGAGGCTCTTCCGAAAAACTCGGTCGTGCGGGGACGGGCGCGGTGCGGTACCGAGCCCGTCCGTCTGTAAAGATCCTGTGTACGTTGCGCCCCGCGTCCCGCGGGGCCGGTCACACGCGCCGTCCGGCCCGGAATCCGGGGGCGGCACACGATCCGAACCGTGCGGATTGCCCCATTTTCCCGGGCGGATTCGCAACTGCTCACGCGCACCACCGGCACCCTACCGCCCGCCCGTGTCAGTGGTTGTCAGTAGGATCGCGAACCGCGATCGACGTCCGCCTGACACGGGGCGGCGGACGGAACAGCTCGGTCCGGCAAGGGAATTGGTGCAGAGTGAGCCACATCGTCGTCAAGCGCCCACCTCGGGCACTGCCGTCCGAGGTGCCCACGGAAGAGGTGGTGCTGCAGCCGCCGCCGGAGCTTCCGCGCGGGCAGCAAGAGGGCGCGCTGATGCAGATCCTCCCCATGCTCGGCATGGGCGGCTCAGTCGTGTTCTTCTTCAACCCGCAGGCCCAGCCCTTCATGAAGATCATGGGCATGGTCATGGTGGCGTCCACGATCGCGATGGGTATCGCGATGCTCGCCCGCTACCGCAAGGGCAACCAGGGGCAGATGGCGGACATGCGCCGCGACTACCTGCGCTATCTGTCGCAGACGCGGCGCGAGGCCCTGGGCACGGCCCGCAAGCAGCGCGACGCGCAGTACTACCTGCACCCTTCGCCCGAGCAACTGTGGGCGCTGGTCGCCGAGGGCAGCCGCGTATGGGAGCGGCGCACCGGTGACGAGGACTTCGGGCAGGTACGGGTGGGCCTCGGCCCACAAGGTCTGGCCACTCCCCTGGTGCCGCCGCAGACCGCCCCTGTCGACGAGTTGGAACCGCTGACGGCAGGCGCGATGCAGCGCTTCCTCGCCACGCACAGCACGCTCGAGGAACTACCGATGGCGGTGTCGCTGCGGGCCTTCTACCACGTGTCCGTGAGCGGCGAGCCGACGACCGTGCGCGGCTCCGCCCGCGCCCTGGTCGCCTCCCTCGCCTCGATGCACTCCCCCGAGGACCTCGTCGTCGCCGTTGCCGCCGGGCGCCAGACCGCACCGGAATGGGAGTGGGCGAAGTGGCTCCCCCACAACCAGGTGCCGGGGCTCTCCGACGGCGCGGGCAGCCGCCGCCTCATCACGACCGTCCCCGACGAGCTGGAGGAACTGCTCGGCACCCGTCTCGAAGGACGGCCGCGCTTCCACCCCGGCGGCGCGCCCGTGCCCGAGCAGCCGCACCTGGTGGTCGTCCTCGACGGTGTCTCCCTGCCTCCTACGTCGCTGTTGGCCAGCCCTGAAGGTCTGCAAGGCGTGACGGTCCTGGAGGTCGTGCCCGGCGACCTCGCGGCCGGCCGCGGCGACCTCTCCGTCGTCGTACAGCCGAAGGTGCTGCGCCTGGAGTCGGCGCACGGCATGGTCTACGAAGGCACCCCGGACGTGCTCTCGTACGCGGCCGCCGAGGCGCTCGCCCGCCAGCTCGCGCCGCTGCGCATGGCGTCGGGCGGCGACAGCGACGACGAGCCGCTGCTCGCCAACCTCGAGTTCACCGACCTGATGAACCTGGGCGACGCGGCGACCGTCGACACCAAGCGCACCTGGCGCCCGCGCTCGCAGGCCGAGCGCCTGCGCGTGCCCATCGGTGTCGGCGACGACGGCCGGCCCGTGATGCTCGACCTGAAGGAAGCCGCACAGGAAGGCATGGGCCCGCACGGCCTGTGCGTGGGCGCCACCGGTTCCGGTAAGTCGGAGCTGCTGCGCACCCTGGTGCTCGGTCTCGCGGTGACGCACTCCTCCGAGACGCTGAACTTCGTCCTCGCGGACTTCAAGGGTGGTGCCACGTTCGCCGGCATGTCCCAGATGCCGCACGTCGCGGCCGTGATCACGAACCTCTCGGACGACCTCACCCTCGTCGACCGCATGGGTGACTCGATCCGCGGTGAGCTCAACCGCCGCCAGGAGATGCTCCGCGACGCGGGCAACTACGCGAACATCCACGACTACGAGAAGGCGCGCGCGGCCGGTGCGCCGCTGCAGCCGATCCCTTCGCTCGTCCTGGTGATCGACGAGTTCAGTGAGCTGTTGACGGCGAAGCCGGACTTCATCGAGATGTTCGTGCAGATCGGCCGCATCGGCCGATCGCTCGGCGTGCACCTGCTGCTCGCCTCGCAGCGCCTTGAGGAGGGCCGCCTGCGCGGCCTGGAGACATACCTTTCCTACCGGGTCGGTCTGCGGACCTTCTCCGCCGCCGAGTCCCGTGCCGCCCTCGGCGTCCCGGACGCGTACGAGCTGCCGAACGTGCCGGGTTCCGGCTTCCTGAAGTTCGGCACCGACGAGATGGTGCGGTTCAAGGCCGCATACGTGTCGGGGGTGTACCGCACCGGTTCGGCGCAGGTCGCGACCCCCAGCGGATCGCTTCCGGTGGACCGGCGGCCGGCGCTGTTCACGGCGGCCGAGGTGCCCGTGCAGTACATCCCGGTGCCGCAGCAGCGCGAGGAGGCACCGCGCGACGACAAGGACGACGCGCTCGCCGACACCGTGCTCGACGTGATCGTGCGGCGCCTGGAGGCGCAGGGTCCCGCGGCGCACCAGGTGTGGCTGCCGCCGCTGGACAGCCCGCCGTCGCTCGACTCGCTGCTGCCCGGCCTCACGCCCGTACAGGGCCGCGGTCTCACACAGCCCGGCTACGAAGGCGCCGGACGCCTGGTCGTTCCCGTCGGCCTCGTCGACAAGCCGTACGAGCAGCGGCGCGACCCGCTGTGGATCGACTTCGGCGGCGCGGCGGGCCACATGCAGATCCTCGGTGGTCCGCAGTCCGGCAAGTCGACGCTGCTGCGCTCGCTCATCGCGTCGTTCGCGCTGACGCACACGCCGCAGGAAGTGCAGTTCTACGGGCTCGACTTCGGTGGTGGCGGTATGGCGGCCGTGGCCGGCCTGCCGCACGTGGGTGGCGTGGCCTCGCGCCTGGACCCCGAGAAGGTGCGCCGTACGGCCGCCGAGGTCTACGGCGTGCTGACGCGTCGCGAGGAGTACTTCCGTACGGCGGGCATCGCCTCGATCGCCGACTTCCGCAACCGCCGCGCGCGGGGCGACATCTCGATGACCGACCAGCCGTGGGGCGACGTGTTCCTCGTCATCGACGGCTGGGGCAACTTCCGTACGGACTACGAGGCGTTGGAGCCGTTCGTCCTGGACATCGCGGCCCGCGGCCTCGGTTACGGCATCCACGTGGTCCTGACGGCGTCGCGGTCCATGGAGGTCCGGGCGAACATGAAGGACCACCTCATGAACCGCCTGGAACTGCGGCTCGGCGACACGATGGACTCCGAGTTCGACCGCAAGATCGCGGCCAACGTCCCGACGGGCGTGCCAGGTCGCGGCCAGACCCCGCAGAAGCAGCACTTCATGGCGGCGGTCCCGCGCATCGACGGCCTCTCTTCGGACACCGACCTGGCCGAGGCCACGTCGGCGCTCGCCACGGAGGTCACCCGGCACTGGACGCAGCCCGGCGCCCCCGAAGTCCGGCTCCTGCCGCGCGAGTTCCCCGCGCGCCAGCTGCCGCCGGGCGACCGGTTCCCGGAGCGCGGCGTCTCCTTCGCGCTCGACGAGGACAACCTCGAGCCGGTCTTCGTCGACTTCGACCAGGACCCGTTCTTCCTGATCTTCGGCGAGAGCGAGTCCGGCAAGTCGAACCTGCTGAAGCTGCTCATCCGACAGCTCACGCAGCGCTACAGCGGCGACAGCTGCAAGCTGTTCGTGGTCGACAACCGGCGCTCGCTCCTCGATGTCACCCCGGCCTCGCACCTGGCCGAGTACATCCCGATGTCGAACCAGATGTCGCACCACATGGACGCGCTGGTCGATCTGATGCAGCGGCGCACGCCGACCGCAGACGTGACGGCTCAGCAGCTGCGTGACCGCAGTTGGTGGCGCGGCCCGACGGTCTACGTGGTCATCGACGACTACGACCTGGTGTCGACGTCCAGCGGCAACCCGCTCTCGGGCCTGACCGAACTGCTGCCGTTCGCCCGCGACGTCGGCGTCCGCTTCATCATCGCCCGCTCCACCGCCGGCTCGGGCCGCGCCGGATACGAGGCCTTCATGCAGCGCATCAAGGAACTCGGCGCACAGGGCGTGGTGCTGGCCGGCGACCCGAACGAGGGCGACCTGCTCGGCGGGGTGCGGCCGCGGCCGATGCCGGCGGGTCGGGGCGTCTTCGTGTCGCGCAAGCGGGGGAAGCCGTTGGTGCAGGTCGGGTTGGAGGAGTAGGGGCGGGTCGCGATCGGCGGGGCTGTTGAAGGGGGCCGCACTCTGGGGAGTGCGGCCCCCTTCGCGCTGCTTGTTCCTCATGCATGTTCGTACTGCCTACGGGGGCTTTCCCGCGGGATCCACGAGTCGGTGGGCCCGCGCCAAGTAGGGTGGCCGAACAGGCAGTTCGTACGTCCGGAAGGGGCCGCTCACCATGGCGGATGCACAGGAGCAGCACACCGCGCGGGAGTCTCGCCCGCCCGAGACCCCCGAGGAGATCACGGCCCGCAAGGAGCGCGAGAAGAACGAGCTGTACGCGCTCGACATCTCCGGCGTGGAGTGGCACAGCGCCCCCGGCACGGAGCAGCACGAGGAGCGGGTCGAGATCGCGTATCTGCCGGACGGCGCGGTGGCCATGCGGTCGTCTCTGGAGCCGGAGACGGTCCTTCGGTATACGGAGGCGGAGTGGACGGCGTTTGTGCTGGGGGCCAGGGATGGGGAGTTCGATTTGGAGCCTGCGCCGCATAATGGGGGGCTTGCGGACACGTAGTCGGAGCCTTGGTCATCAGCCTCGAGAGCGCAGACGGGTTTCAGGGCGTCTCCACCCTGTGGGAACGCCCCTCTCAACGCATACGGCGGACCAGGAAGAGCCGTTCGATCAGAAGACGGACAAGGCGTGAACTGTGTCGGCGTTCTGGATGAAGAAGCGGTTCCCATCCCCGATCAGGGTGTGCCTCTGGGTGTAGTCGAAGGAGTAGGTCCACGCGTTCTTGCCGCTGTCCTCGTACACGGTGCGCAGGACGACTCCGCGGGCGCTCCCTCCCGCGAACTCCTCCACGGTCCAGATACCGTTCCCCTGCCTGACAGCACGGTTCGCGGCCGAGACGCTCAGTGAGGTCGACCAGCGCTCGGCGCCCCCTTTCGGGTCGAGGCAGCGCGTGTAGATGCCCGCGTTGACGTAGATCGCGTCGGCGGTGGCGTCCGGCGGCCCCCACTCCTGCCAGTTGGTTTCCCAGTCGTACAGTTTTGCGCTCCACAGCGTCTTTCCGTCGCTGAGACGCTTCGCGTCCAGGGTCTTGCCGTTGACGTACACGGTGTCGCCGTACACGGCCGGAAAAACGTTCGCCGACTCCGGGCTGGTGTGGGTCCAGACCTTGCGTCCGTCGGAGGTGCGCACTGCGCAGACGTGGCTGTCCTCTGTCGTCAGTACGAGCCGCCCGCTCCCGATACCGGGCCGGGCACGCACTTTGCCGTTGACGATCTCCTTGGGGAGATTCGCTGTCCAACGCACCCGTGCGTCCGATCTGCGAATGCTGCGCAACCGGCCGTCCTTGGTCAGCACGTACACGGCCGTGTCGTCGGCGGCGAGCAGCAACTCCGCCTCCGCAGCCTTGCAGCTCCATTTGGCCTCACCCGTGGACGGGACAAAGGTGTGCAGGACGCCTTCGCCGTCGGCCGCCGCGACCAGCCGGTCGGACAGGGAGAGGTAACTGCTCTTGACCCGCATGTGCGGGGCTCCCCATCGCTGTATGCCGCGCACGACGTCGTACGCGACGATGCCCGCGTCGACCTTGCCGAAGACGAGGACGTCGCGTACCGGAAGCAGTCGGGGAGAGTCGGTGTCCACGTCGTCCTCCGCCCATAGGGACTTCGGGCCAGAAAAGGCGACGAGCCGGTTGACGGTGTCGAGTTTCGCGGTCGGGCGCTTGACCGCGGGCGGGATGTCGAAGGGGTCGGCCTTGTCGGTCCGACTGCCGAGCCACCACGCCGCGCTGCCGCCCCCGGCCGCCAGAACGGCCGCCCCGGTGCCGAGGACGGTCAGAAGCCGTCGCCGCGACAGCCCTTCGGATCCGGCCGGAGTCGTGACCTGGGTGGTCAACTGGCGTGCTGCGCCCTCACGCTCCTTGATGTCCGCAGCGAGCGCGCCACGCGTCCAGGCCCGCTCGGCGTTCTTGGGCGGTCCGAAGGCACCAGCGATCTGCGCTGGAGTGGGCCGCCATGCGGAGTCCTTGGCCAGGCAGGGGACGATGAGCTGACGCACCTGCTCGGGTACACCATCGAGTCGGGGCTCGCCATGCACCACTTCGTACTGGACGGCCGCGACATGGCTCCCCTCGAAGGCCCGCCGCCCGCCCGCCGCGTAGACCAGCACCGCACCCAGCGAGAACACGTCCGCGGACGGCGCGACCCGCTGCCCGAGGACCTGTTCGGGCGCGCCGTACCCCGGGGTGACCGGGACCTGTCCTGTCGTGGTGAGGGTCAGGCCGTGTTCCGGGCGAGCGATGCCGAAGTCGATGATGCGCGGGCCGGTCGACGTCAGCACGATGTTGGGCGGCTTGAGGTCACGGTGGATGAACCCGGCCGCGTGGATGTCGGCCAGCGTGCTCGCGAGCGTGGCCGCGAGAGCCCGCAGCGCCGGCTCGTCGAGCGGACCGTACGCGCCGACGGCCTGGTCCAACGTCAGCCCCGCCAGGAACTCGCTGGCGATCCAGGGGCGCCCGCCCTCGGTCCACGCGCCGAGCACGTTCGCAACACCCTTGCTGCGTACGGCTTGCGCGGCTTGTGCCTCGCGCACGAAACGCTGCGCGAGATTGGTGTCGTGGGCGAGTTCGGGCCGCAGCACCTTGACTGCTGCGAGCGTCGCGGCGCTGTCCTGCCCGACGTATACCTTGCCCATTCCGCCTTCGCCCAGGACGCCGAGGATGCGGTAAGGACCGAGTCGGAGCGGATCTCCGGCGCCAAGGGGTTTCATGATCAGGTCTTCTCCAGGCAAGTACTGGGCAGGGGGCGAAGGGCGACGAGTCGACGAGTCGACGAGTCGACGACGGCAAGCGTGATCAACTCATCGGGAACCCATAGACGTAGGCCTCGGTGACGCCCACGATCGCATTGCCTGCCGGAGCCGCAAAGAACTGGTCGGCGGTCGTGCGGTACGTCCGTGCCACGCCATGTCCGCCCAGGCTGACGGCACGCAGCCTGGCGCCGTTCTTGTAGTACGCATACTCATTACCGACGATCGGCGCCCAGTCGGCGCTCGCTCCGTCGCCGCTGTCACGGTCGGTGGTGCGCTCCCGCCACAACTGCTTGCCATCCGCGGCGGCGAAGACCGCGAGCCCCGCACCTCCGTCGACGGCATACAGCTTCCCGTCCTTGAGCATGGGCGGCCCGAAGTTCGGTCCCGTCGCCTTCCGCGATGTCCAGGATTCCCGGCCGTCGCGCAGTCGCAGGGCGCGCAACCGCTCTCCTCCGACATACACGTACGTGCCATCAACCGCGGGTCCGCAACGCAACGCGTTGGGTTTGGCAGCATCGCCCGCGACGTCCCAGACCACCCCGCCTGTTTTCGTGCTCCGCACGACGAGACGCGGTTCCCACTCCTTGGTCTCCTGGTACGTCACCAGCAGGTCGCCGACGACCGTCGCAGAAGTGAAGTGCAGCCGTGTGCTGTCGTCCTCACGTCGCGGCAGCGGCTTCGTCCACAGGGTCCGCCCGGATGCGCAATCGACGGCGCGCAACGTCCAGGTCTGGGACGCGAGAAAGCCGAGAGGGCTCGCCTTCCCCACCCCTACCACGAGGTAGGCAACTCCCGCGTTCACAGCGAGTATTTGAGAGGGCAGCAACTGGTCGTTGGTGGCGGAGAACCGTGCCACGGTCCTGGACGTCTGTCCGCTCGCCACGTCGACGACTTGCAGGGCAACGGGCCCGTGCGGATCCAGCTCGGCGTCCCCGAGCTTCGCTGTGAGGCGGTACAACTTGTCGTCATCCACCGCGACCGCCCACCCGGACTCGAACGTCGTGGCAGTCCAGCTGCCCTTGCCGCTGACGGCCACGATCCCATCGCTGGCACCGGCCAACGAAATGATCACCAGATCCTTCACGAAGCGTGGCAGGACGAGCCCGTACTCGGCCGCGTTGGACCTGCCGGCCGCATTCCACGTCGGATCGAGGTTCCGCGTACTGGAGGGGCTGTCGTCACTCGCAACGCTCCCGCCGCCTCCCTCGGGGCCTCTCCCACGCGACCACCACACACCGCCCCCGGTGGCCGCACCCGCCGTCAACACCCCGCCGACAGCGAGAAGTCCTCGGCGCGACACTGCTCGCGCCGAGCCCACCGCGGTCTCGGGGAGTGAGGGCCCCACGGGTGCGGGCAACCGCTGCGGCACGATCTGCCATACGTCGGCTGACCGCCGTCCGATCTCACCGAGCAGGCCGTGCGGAAGCTGGTCGACGAACTCGCCTTTTCCATCATGCAGTTGGCTGGCCAACTGCCCAACAGTGGGCCGCTGCGCGGGATCCTTGCTCAGACACCACTTCAAAACAGGAACCAGGGCGTCAGGTACGCCGCCGAGATCCGCCTCCCCGTACCGCACCCGGTACAACAGATCGGTCGCCTGCCCCCTCCCGAACGGCCCGCTTCCCCGCGCGGCATACACGAGCACGCCGGCCAGCGCGAACACGTCCCCCGCCGGCCCGTGCTCCTGTCCGGTGGCCTGCTCCGGCGACATGAAAGCGGGGGTGCCGACGGCGGCCCCGACCCGCGTCAGCCGTTCATCGCCGATGGCCCGGGCGATACCGAAGTCGATGACCTTCGGGCCGTACGCGGTGACGAGAATGTTGGACGGCTTGAGGTCGCGGTGAACGACTTCGGACTGATGCAACTGGTGAAGTGCCGTGCACAGAGCGGCCCCCAACGCCCGCAGTGTCTTTTCGGGCAGCGGCCCGACCGCCTCGACGGCCTCGTCGAGAGCCGGCCCGAGCACGTACTCGGTGGCGAACCAGGGCGTCGGAACCGCGAGCGGATCGGCGTCGAAGACCTTGGCCCCGAACTGCCCACCGATGACCCGGGCCGCGTCCACCTCGAGGCGGAACCGGGTCCGGGCCGCAGGGTCCTCGGCGATCCCGGGGTGCATCGTCTTGAGCGCGACGGTACGGCCGCCCGCACTGCGGGCGACGTACACGGTGCCCATGCCACCGCTGCCGAGTCTCGCGATCAGGCGGAACGGGCCGAGAACGGCGGGGTCGTCGTGGGTGAGAGGTGTTGGCATAGCAGCGTCGTGTCCGTCTGGTCCGTCCGGTGTGCCGGTTCAGTGGGTGTGGGGGCCGGGGTACGGCGCGTGCGCCGCCATGCCGTACGAGGCCGCAGGCATCGGCTCCGGCTCGACGGGCGTCTCCGCCGCGAGAACTGAGGCCGCCTGGTGCGCGAGGGCGGCGACGATTCGGGCGGGCAGCCATCCAGGGCCGAGGAGGGATGAGGCGCGGTCCGGGGCACCGAATCCCTGCGACTGCGCGGCAGCGCCACCAGCAGCCAGCAACTCGCTCGCCAAGTCGGCCAGTTGGGGCCGATGTACGGGGTCGCGTGACATACACCGCCCGACGACGGACCGCAGCCACGGCGGCAACTCGTCCCGCTCGGGGGCCGTACTGCCGGTCGCGGCGTACGCCAAGGTCGCACCCAGCGCGTACACGTCTCCGAGCGGCCGGGGCATCCCGCCCTGGGCCTGCTCCGGCGCGAGCGCGCTGAGGTCGACCCCTGGCAGACCGTGCCGCACAGCCCCGTCGGGTGCCGCAACTCGTACGGCACCGAATCCGGTGAGCCGGGGTCCGTCGTGTGCCACGAGCACGGCGGCAGGCGACACCCCGGCGTGGGTGAGGTTCTGCCCGTGGATCACGGAGAGCGTCTCGGCGAGGGCGAGACCCAGGGCCCGCACGGTTCGCTCGGGCAATGGGCCGCCGTTGACGGCGAGCGCGACGGGCAGAGGCAGCACGGGAAGGTAAGAGCTGGCGTGCCACGCCCCTTGCCCCGGCGGAGCAAGCTCTACAGCGGGCAGCACCCAACTCCCCACCAGGTAGCGGGAGGCGTCGGCCTCTGCCATGAAGCGGGCAGGGTCTGCACCAGGAAGAGGAGTACTGAGGAGAACCGTGCGGTCCCCATCGGGGGTTCGGGCGATGTAGCGGGCTGCCGGAGGCGGGCTGCCGGCTCCACCGTTCGCGCGGTCGAGCGGTGTGAGGAGCGCGTACGGCCCCACGCGCTGAGCACGTCCCCCCGCCCCGACACCGCTTTCCGACCTCTGCACGTGCAACAAACTCCCCCTGGTTCAGCGCAAGCGGCGCGAGCCTACTAGAGGGGCTGAGGGGGCGTGCCACCGGATACTGAGCATCCGCACGTCGACAACGACCGCGCGAAGGGCGTACGGCTCCACGGTGATCGGAGCGACCTCAGGCCCTCCACGGCAAGTCAGTCCGCTCTGCCGATCCCCACGGCGATCCACTGCGCATCAGGCAGACTCTTCTTACCGCTTCCCATGACGACCGAATTACCGAAGAAGATCCTTCCATCCTCGACCGTAACCGTAGTCGTGTTACCCCCTGCCCCACTGGTGACGCCTGGGGGAAGGGTGAAGCTGAAGTACGAACGCTCCCTGCCAGTGGCAGGATCCAACTCCACGAGCGTATTAGGGGCCACCTCATCCGTTCCCTCCTTGGCGGCGAGAATCCGGCCACCGCTCATACGAATCGGATGCAGCTGCTGGTTGGGCCCCGCGTCGAATTTCACACCGGACTTACCAGTTGAAAGATCAAAACCGACGAGCCAATTCGTATCATTACCGAGAGTTTCACTCACGGCACCACTTACGACGAACACCTGGTCGTCCGTGACAATGGCGCCGGCACAGCCATTGCCCCGATCGGGGTCGCACCTCACCTGGTAGTGGTCCCCGTCCATACGGATGGTCGCGCGGAGCTTTCCTTGGTCATCGAGCGAGAGCAGGTCCGTGACCTCGGCTTCCCCTGCCTCGACTGCCACAACGACGGGTTCACTCGACACGATGTTCATGTAGACGTGTCGAGCCGCGTGATAGATCCAATCGATTCGACCGGAACGCGGATCCAACTTCTGAACTTGATACCGAATATCTTTATAATCATCACTGAGGGCGCAAATATAACTCACAACAAGCGCCTTACCACCCTGGACTTGAGCGTCATTACACTGATTCGTCCGGCCACGCTCCCAGAGCATCTTCCCGGACTGCATATCGACGCCCGCGGTGCCTTCCCACCACGTCGCGACAACCACACCACGGGTCATAGTGATATGTGTAGGCTCGTCGAAGGTAGACGCTTTCCACGGAATGGGGACGTCCCAAAGCTTCTTTCCGGTGTCGAGGTTGAACATCACCAGGTGATCACAGGCATCCTCGTCCTTGCCGCCCTTATAGGCGACAGCCGTACGACCATCAACGGTCACATAGGGCGACGCCGCACATATGTCCCCGGGAAGCTGGAGAGTCCACGCGTCCTCTTCAGCTGTGCCGACCTTGACGGCAACAAGGGAAGCGCCCTTTCCGTTGACCAGGGTTTTCTTGGTAGCCCATGTACCTAGAGTGGGCTGCTCCTTCCCCGGCGCCACACCTCGAGCCATCATCGTGGCCTCAAGATGCCCCACCCCACCTTTGGGACGCGCTTCCACGCTCTCCCTGATGTCATCCCCTGCAGAAGCTGGCGTCGTCTTCTTTTCTACCTCGGCCGAAGAGTTCGACACCTTGGGCCAGAGGACCCAGCCGCCGACAAGCAAGGCCACGATCCCCACGAAGACTGCGGCAAGTACGTAGGACCGGCGGCGACCTCGCCCCCGTGCTTCTTGCCGCGACTGGGTGAACTCAGAGGGCGGCGGCCCGAACGTCATGGCGATCTGCGCCTTCCTCAGTCGTCAGCCAACAGCCGACTCACCCGAAATTCCAAAAAGAGAAGGTGGGCGCCTCCCGCGCGCGCCCACCTGAGTTCCCCTACAACTGCCTACTACTGGAAGTAGCTGGCAGCCTTCTTGTCGCCGTCCATGTAGGTACCGCCGGAGGTACCCACAACGTGGCCGATGCTCTGCAGCGCCGCGTGAATGTCGGCAGCTTCCTTGTCCCACTTCTGCAGCTTGGTGCCGAAGGTGTCCTGAGCGGAGCCCGCCCAGTACTCACGGCTCTTGACTACAAGCTGCTTGAGCTCCGCCAGGTCGGCCTCGAGCGTCTTCGCGTCGTTGCCGATCTGGGTCGCTGCCTGATCGAGCCCGTCGTACGTTACGAGCAGGCCATCGCCGTTACTGACCATCTGCGTTTACCTCGCTGGATCCTGTGTGTGGTCTGACTTCTGATGCCTTCAATGCGCTGACGCGTCAGAAGGTGCTCAGCGAAGACGCGCCGTCCGTGGCGGAGATCTTGGCCACCGAGGAACGCACGTCGTCCTCAGTGCTGTCCTTGATGTTGCGCGTCTTGTTCATCGAGTCGATGACATCCGCCAGGATCTTGCCGATGTTCTGCAGCGAGGTGTTGATCTCAAGCTGCTTCTTGTCGAACTCGGCGCGACCGATGCCCTGCCACTTGCCCTCAAGGCCGTCGATAACGCCCTGCAGGCTGTGCACACGCTGCCGGATGCCGTCGTACTTCTCCGACATCTGCTTCTCAAGCTTGATTACTTGCTGATCTTCGAGCTTCTGCTGTGGCGTTGCCATGCTGCTCCTGCCCTTCTTCGGTCTGCCTCTTGATCCATTACTCCGACTCCGCCCCTCATGAGGCTGAGCCGCTCCCCCGTGGTCCGCCCAAGAAACGCAGGGAACCCACGGTTGAAAGTCTTGTCAGCTGCGCCGCGACCTCATCACAGCGAATCCCCCGCCGCCGATCACGATCACTGCGGCGACAGCACCAAGCACAATCCACAACGTGTTGCTGCCACTTGACGACTTCGCTTCCGATCCTGCCGCTTCGGCCGGGACATCTGAAGCCTTTTGCGAGGGCTGTGACGAGCCTGATGCAGAGGCGGAGGGCTTGGTCTCCGTCTCGGTGGCGGGCTTCGCCGCGCCGCCGTTCTCCTTGGCGAGCGGATCCGACTTCGCCGAACCAGCGTTGTAGTCAGCGTCCTCAAGCACCTTGCGAGGGCGGACAGTTCCGTAGCCCAGGTACTTGCTCGGGTCGTCCTTCTTCCACGTACGGCTCGCCGTGTCGATCAACGAACGCAGGACCTGGTTCGCCGTCCAGTCGGGGTGGGCGGACCAGACGAGGGCGGCGGCGCCGGAGGCGACAGCTGTCGCCTGGCTCGTGCCCTGCCCTTCGTCGCAGTACGACCGGAAATTCTGATCGCACCACCTGGGAATGTTCTGGCCGGGGGCTGCCAGGTCAACATAGTTACCGTTCGAGGCAAACTTCCCCACCGTGCCGGTCTCGTCGACCGCGGACACGCCGACCGCGTAGGGATACGCCGCCGGGTAGCTGATGTGCCCCGAAGACTCGCCCTCGTTGCCGACACCCACCATCAACAGCTTGCCTTTGGACGTCGCGTATTTGAGCGCGGCTTCCTGGTCGGGGTCGATCGTGGCCGAACCGAAGGACATGTTCAGGATCTTGGCGTCCGAGTCCGCTGCGGCCCTGATCGCCGCGGCAGGCTCTGGTGTCTTGGCGAGCTCCGCTTTCCCCTCAAGGCCGGTGAGCTTGATGCGGTACGGCACGATCTTCGCCCCAGGCGCAAGACCCTTCAAGCCGCCGCCGGCGCCCGTTCCCGCGATGAGCTCCGAGATCGTCGTGCCGTGACCTGTGTAGTCCTGAGTGGCGTGGTACGAGACCGATTTGGGCACTTCCCCTGTGAGGACCTGCCCCTTCAGTGACGGCGTCTGCGCGTTCACGCCTGAGTCGATCACAGCAACCTTGACGCCCTTGCCCGTGCTGACCTTCCACATCTGGTCGGCCTGCATCGCGTCCAGGTACCACTGCTTGGACTGTGCGTCATACGCCGCAGCGCCCGGCGCGAACCCCACACTCACGGCTGCCAGGACACCGACAACCGCCCCTACCGCGCGCACACGTCTGCCACTGCGGACCTTGAGCGGCGCGGAACGATCGGTTCGTCGGCTGGTAGCTGACTTCATGGTGCTTTCAGTCCTCGCTCGGCTTCAGTTGACGACCGGCGGCACGTCGCGCCGGTCGGCAGGCAAATGTGTGTTCACGTCCTCGACGACGTAGTCGGGACGCTCCGACACCTCTGTCTCTTCCTCGCGCGGCTCACCGTTGTTACCCGGGCCGCGCACCAGGCCGGAGCCGCCACGTGTCATCCCGTTCCGCTCGGCCCGCGCTGCGGAGCCGCGCGAGGCGGGGTTGCCGGTCACCGACTCGCGTGATGGGGCACCGCTCCTCGTCCCAGCTGCGTTGGGGCCCGCCTGCTTGGCGGCAGAGCCGGGTCCACCGAAGACGCCTCGCTGTCCTACACGACCCGTCGTCGACCGGCCGTTCCCCGCGGTTCCCTCAGCACCCATCACCGAGCCACGAGGGATGCGCGAACCGCTCTGTCCGGTGCGCGCAGCCGTGGGGCGACCGCCCACCACACCGTTCGAGCGACCGGCACCTGTCCCGCCGGCCGTGCGGGGCGTCTGTCCCCCGGTAGCCCGCGGAGACCCGCCCGTGATGCCTCGTCCCGATACAGGCGATGTCTTCCCAGCAGGGCCACCGGACTTGGCAGTCGAGCCCGCCCTGCCCATCTCGCCGGCGCCGCCACGCCCCGCGGAGCGAGCCGTGCCCGACTCGTTCGTGCCGGGCGCCCCTCCGGGCCGCCCCTGCGACGAGAACGGGGCGCGTGACCCGGCCGAACCCATGTTGCGGCCGGTCGTGCCGCCCGTCATCGGGGGGACGTACCCGTTGCTGAATCCGGTGGGCGAAGGCCCCGTGGGGTTCGGTCCGGAGACCGGGGAAGGTCCGGTCGTCGGCGAGGTCGTGGGGGGCGACGGAAGCGTACCGACGCTGTTGATCTCCGTACCGACAGGGCGGTCCGGGGAGGTGATAGTGCCAGTGACGTCCGTACGGGGCGGCGTTGCGTCGGCCCTGTGTTCATCGACGTAAGTGCGACCATCGGCACCTGCGTCCCCGCTGCCTGTCACCGAGGATGCGCCACTACCGCCCCCGGAACCGCCGCTCCTCTGACGCTGACTGCCGTCGATGACGGCACCCGTCGGCTTCGGCACCCCTACATCCGGCATTGCCCCAAGCTTCGGCGGTTGGGCGTTCAGCGCGGTCAACTGCTTCGTGGACACGACGTAGTAGGAGGACAACCGGTTCATCTGGTTGATCGCCTCTTGGCGGTTCTTCTCAACCTTGACCGCCGCCGCGTATTCGGCGTTGCTGTCCACCTGCTTGTGCGCCGGGTAGTCCTTCGGCTGCATCTTCTGCTGGTCTGCCGGACGCGTGTCGCGCTCCGGCATGGCACCGCGGACGGACGCCAACCCCATCGATGCCGAGGAGAGTTGGTCGCCGGCGCTACCCGCGAACGTGCTGAGCTGCTCTCCGTATGCGACCAGGTCCCTGCCGAAGCCGCGGAAGCTGTCTCCGGACTTACCGACCCAGTGGACCCTGGTGACGTGCCCGTCGAGTTCGGATGCGGCCTTCTTGATCGCGTCACGCGCGTTCCACAGGGCGGTGCCGGACGACTCGAGGTCCGCCGGGTTCGTCTGCGCAACCATGTCGAGCATCGTGTTGAGGTCGATGCCCGGGGACTCGAAGTCGGACTCGCGTTCGCCGAGTGCCTGGCCCGCCGGGGTGAATCCGACAGCGGCGTGCAGTACGCCGTTGAACCAGCCGCCGCCGGTGTTGTTGTCCTCTACGTCGTGGGCGAAGTCTGTGAACTGGTTCTGCTGCTGGACCCGTTCCCGGTCCGCCTCGTGGTTGTGTCCAGTCATGGTCAGAACCCAGCCCGCTTCGTCTCGTTGTCGTGCTTGGTGCCCTTGCCGTCAGCCTGGAACTCGGAGATCTCGGTCTGGATCGCCCAGAACCGCTGCCGCTGCTCTTCTTCAAGGTTGCCGAAGCCACGGTGAGCACCCTGCACAGCGATACCGATCGCCTCGATCTGCAGGCTCAACGTCTTGGAGAGCGTGACAAGGTTCGTGTGCACCGCGTTGTAGGCCGTGAACAGGTCCTCCGCCTCAGGGAAGGCGCGTGCCCCCGCGTTGTGCAGAGAAGCCTTGTTGATGCTCTGCGCACTCACCTTCGTGGGACTGCCCGCCGAGGAGTCCAGATCCCGGAGCACCGCGTCGACCCGCTTCTGAAACGTGGTCAGCGCCTCATTGGTCACCTCCAGGTTGGCAGCTCTGGCCGCCGAAGGTCCCCCCACCATGTCTGCTGGAAGCACGACGCCTTCCTCCCCGTTTCCCCGTACGCCCGGCTCAGCCGAGCCCCACCGTGCATCTGCTCGCTCGTTGTCGCAATCGCGATGCCGCGATGCCTTACAACGCTCTTACCACTGTAGTCACCCTGTACATCCACTCCAACCGAGCTTCTGCGTTAACTCCGTTACGAGACTGCATCAAGAGCCACACCTTCCGGGGCGAACCGGAATAATCCTCCCCGTCGCACCCTCCGGCACCACATCACCCCTGCACCAAGCTGCGTCGCACGAATCGTCCCCGTACGGATGAATCCGACGAACGAGCAGAGCTGGTAAAAGATCCTCCACCGAACATCCACATTCGGGACTGGAGCGATTCAGGCTCCGGCCTGGCATTTTTTGACCAGTTGCTAACTTGACCCGGAATCAAGGCGTCCAGCTGTGGCGTCACGGCTCTTGTTACGCGGGGGAAGGATCGCCCATGGCATGGGATGAGTGGGAGCAGCTCAAAGCGGACGCCGCCGGACGGCAGTCGACTCATATGCAGTTGAACCAGCTCGACGGCGGAGGCGGCGAGGGGGGTGCATCGGCGTTGCCGGGCAAAACCGGGGACCTCCACGTGGAGAACGCGGACCTGGCCAAGATCGGCGGCCATGCGCACACGCTCTACAACCAGCTGTGGGACAAGGCACGCGTGTCCATCCCAAGTAGCGACACAGCGGCCGGCGATCTGTCGGGGCAAGGGTTCGCACTGGGCAGCGGCCTCAAGCATGTGTCCAACCGGTGGGACGAGCAGCTGAAGTCGCTGATGGACGCCTGTGCGCAAATTTCGAACCACATGCAGGTCACCAAGAAGGTGCACGCGGGCGACGACGCCTACATCCAGCGACAGATGAGCAGCATCGATGCGCTGGACGCGGGATTCGACGAACGGGTCGGCGGGCCCGGCGAGAAGAACCCGGTTTACGAACCGAAGAAGAAGTAGCGAAGCGCAGAGGCATCAGAGACAAAAAGGAGTAACGAAGATTCATGGATCTCGAAGCGCTGCGGTTCGCCAACTTCAAGACGCTCGACGACGCCGTCTCCGACTGGGACCTTCTCGTACGCCACCTCGCGGACCTGAAGAAGGACGCCGAGGACGGGTTGCACGCCGCGGCGAACAAGGCCAACTGGGCGGGAGTCAACGCCCAAGTGTCCAAGGAGTTCATCGGCAAGACGGCCGGCGAGTTCACGGATGCCCACACGCAGGCCACGACCGTTCACAACATCCTGAGCGACACCCGGGACGAGCTGAAGCAGTACAAGAAGGATCTTGACTCCGCCATCGACCGCGGGCTCAAGAAGAACCTCACCGTGACCAGCACCGGCGACGGCGGCTTCACGGTCACCATGAACATCCATCCGGACAGGGCGGCCAAGGGGACCACCGTTCCGGAGCACAGCGAGAGCGACGTCACCGCGCTGCGCGACGAGGTGCAGGGGATCCTCAGCAAGGCCTCGGAGAGCGACAATTCGGCCAGCAAGGTCCTGACCGCGATCGCCGATCAGTCACAGATGGGCTTCTCCGACGCCAACTACAAGGATCGCGACTCCGCGGCGGACGCCGTGAAGGCCGCCGAGGATCTCGCGAAGATCGCGGCGAAGAATCCCAAAGACCTCACGCCCGCCGACTTCGACAAGATCAACGCCGGTCTGGAGAAGTACAAGGACGACCCGCTGTTCGCCGAACGGTTCGCCACCCAGCTCGGGCCGAAGAAGACCCTCGAGTTCTGGGAGGGAATCAACGACCCGCACGTGAACCCGAACGTCGGCCGCGAACGCCTCGACAAGCTCGACGACCTCCAGCGCAACCTCGGCATGACGCTCGCCACGGCCACCCGGAGCGACTCGGGCGACATGACCAGCTGGAAGGGCAACATGATCAAGTTGGGCGATCAGCCGGTCGGCCCCAACAGCCTCGGTCCCACCGGCTTCCAGGTCATGAGCAACCTGATGCGGACGGGCGACTACGACGACGACTTCCTCAAGAGCTACGGCACCAAGCTCATGGAGACCGAGCGCAAGATCACGCGAGACGGCGAGGTCGACAACCGCATCTGGACGCGCGGGATGAACATGCCCTGGCTCAACCGCATCGGCGACGACAGCGGCGCCGACCCGCTCACCGGTTACCTCAAGGGTCTGTCCAACTCCCCGGACGCGGCGACCGACTTCTTCAACGAGGAGTACCTGCCCAAAGACGACGACCACAAGGAAGCCGTCAGCAACTTCAAGTATCTCTTCGAGGACCGGAAGTGGCCCGAGGAGACCGACCTGCACGGTGACGCTCTGCACACCGGGCAGAACAATATGGCTCTGGCCCTGGAAGCGGCCACGACCGGTCACCCCGCGGGCGAGCTCCCCACGGCGGACACTCCCGCGCACACCGCCGACCAGGCAGGTCTCATGCGGGATCTGGTCAACTCGATCTCAGAGGACCCAGGCCGCCTCAAGGACAACGACTACATGTCGGACAGCGTCGGCCAGATCGGCGCCGAGTATCTCCCGGATATCCACCGGGCGATGGCCGACGGCCCCAAGGTGGGCGACGGCGACACGTCGAGCTGGAACAAGCTCTACCCGCTGGCCGGCGAGGACGCGAAGCTCGACCACAACGCGGTCGCTCGATTCCTCGTCACGGCGAGCCAGAACCCCGAGGGCTACGCCGCGCTCAACGTCGGCGAGAAGGCCTACACAGCCAGCCTCATGGATTACCACCTCAACCCGGACCTGCCGGAGGACCAGCGCTACCCGCACGACGCGAAGGACACGATCACCAGTCTTTCGCGCAAATCCGGTGAGTTCAACGGCCTGTTGGCCCAGGGTCGCCAGGAAGCGGTACTCGGCCCGGCGAACGAGAAGGACGGCGACTTCGACTACGCCGTCAACCAGAAGAAGAACGTCATCTCCGGCATTGTGGGGACCGGTGTCGGCATCGGTACGAGTTTCATCGCCTCCCCCGTGGTGGGTGCGGGGGTGGGCGGTGTGGCAGGCACGGTCACGTCCGCGGTTCTGGAAGGGTTCTTCAAGGACGAACAGGGGGAGTACCGGTCGGAGGCCGGTCACGACATCGCGACGCGCTGGGAAACCATCAAGGACACCACCACCAACGTGAACTACTCGGCCGCGAACGAGGCAGCCAAGGCTCATCACGCGAGCTACGGCGACCAGATCGACACCTGGGTGAGCGAAGGAACGGCCACGGGGTTCAACGACGCGAACACCGATATCCACGCGATGGCCAAGGATCTCGACACGGAGATCCCCGACTGACCCCGCCCTGGGGTGAGGGTCGCCGCGCGGAGACCCTGACCCCATCCCCCACCCATCCCAGCTCACATGAACGGCATGAAGAAGACATGGATCGCATTCCGCCCCGGTGGGGCCGCCTGACCGTCCTTGCGCTCGGTGCGGTGCTGCTGTCCTGGTCAGTCACCGCGTGTTCCTCCTCGCCGCCCGAGCGCGCGTACACGGTCCCGGACAGCCTGTGCGGCACGAAAGTGTCGAGCGGCTCCTTGAAACCACTGCTCCCGACGGGCAAGAAGATCTCCGCCCAGCCGACCTCTGCCGTGAACGTCGAACGATGCCGCCTCCAGGTCGATGGCGAGACGGCGTTCTCCAGCAGCGTGGAGAAGCGTTCTTCCGATGTTTCGGCACAGGACGCGGCCAAGTCCGCGTTGGGCGTCGAGCCCACGGACTCCGTTGCGGACAACGGCCGGTTCGTCTATGCGAAGACGGGCGCGGTCGGGCGGGTGGAGTGCTCCGCGTCGGCCGAGGCCGGGCGCTCTCTGTGGGTCACCGCGCGCACCACGCACCCTGCCGGGGAGAAGGACATGCTGGCTTTTATCCGCGCCTACGCGGATACGGTGGCCGGGACGGATGCCTGCGCCAAACTCTGAAGACGGACCTTCTGTCTGTTCGCCGCTTCGCCCCGGGCGGGACAGGCGATGAACCTCGCCGCCATCTCGCACAGTGGGTCGTCGTCACTCAGGCGTCGGCAAGGTGTTGCGGGGTTTTCCGGAGGGCTCGGGTGTCGGCCCGGGCGCCCCTGATCGGTTCCACGACCGTCCGAGCTCAGACCCTCCAGCCCTGGGCGAAGACAGCGGCATCAGGGTCGGTCCCACGGCAGACGGCAGACGCGTGTCGGCGCAGGACTCGGCGAGGTTCCGGCCGTCAGCTCGCAGCCGGCGAAGGCGTGTCATCGGCCTTGATGTCGAAGTCGACGTTCTTGCCGTCGACCTTGGACACCTTGACCGTCACGCCGAGGGTGCTGCCGTCGCTAGCCGTGAGCGTGCAACGCGCGGTGTTGCCGACCTTGCCCACGAGATCCTTGGGGCAGGTGATGTCCGGCTTGGGCTGGCCCGTCGACTTGGCGAGCTGCTCCGCGACCGTGTCGGACAGCTTCTCCTTGGACACCTTGGGGTCGGTGTCGCCGACGCTGACCGAGCCCGAGCAGCCGATGAGCAGGACTCCCGCGGCTGCGACCGAGAGGGTCCACGTTGCGGCGGAGAGACGGGACTTGCGCATGGTGGTTCCGTTCCAGATGTTCAGGCAGACAGAGATCAGACAGGCGTGGATACGAGGTGGCGCGGAGACGTACACGGTCGCCTTCGGAGCATGCTCAGCATATGGCGCTCAGAGAGACCACACTCGGTATAATTCGTATTAAAACGGTCAAGCCGTAACGTTCCATAGGGTCTTCGCCATATCAGCGAACGATCTTCACTTCGCAACCGCGATCACGGTCTCAGCGATATCCCCTCTACTCTCGAGCCATGAACACGCTCGTAGAGATCCTGGCGAAGGTGCTCTTCTTCGGTTTCGTCGTAGGAATGTTCGCTCTTGTCATCACGATGTTCGTCCGCACGAACCGTGCGAACAGGCGGACCAGTGAAGGACGGGCACAACTGGCCGGATTCGCCCGAGAGCGCGGATGGACGTACGAAAGGCGCACCTACGGACAGATCGATCAGTACTGCGGGGTCGGTCCTCTTCCCGGGCGTGGTTCGAATTTGCGCACTTGGCACTACATGACCGGTGAGTTCCGCGGCCGTTCCTTCAAGTGCTTCGAATACCACTACACCGACCCGCTCTCACCGACTACGCAGACCGGCCAGCGACAGATCACGGTGGCGACCGTCTTCGTCGTCACGGCTCCAGGTGCGGGGCCGGACCTGGAGCTGCGACGCGCCGGTCGGATGGACGGCTTCTTCGACGCGCGGGCCAAGATGGAGCTGGGCGTGCCGGAATTCGACGAGAAGTTCCGGGTTGTTGTGGCGGACGAGAGCTTTGCCCGGCAGGTGCTGAGCGCGGACTTGGTGCCCTTTCTTCTCGCCGCCCCACAGGCGAAGGAATCTCCGCTGCAGCTCCGCGACGACGAGCTCTTCACCTGGTACACGGGCGCCCTGTCGCCGAAGGTCATCCAAGAGAAGCTGACGTACACGTGTGACGTGCTCGACCGGGTGCCCGCTCACGCCTGGTCGTCCGATCCTCGGTCGTCGGCCGCACCCGCCGCGGCCGACGCGGCGCCCAAGCCCGGGCTGTGGAAGGGACAGTCCCTGGGGACGAAGCTGGTTCTGGTCATCGCAGGCATCGGTTTCCTGGGCGGAGCGGTCGGCGCGCCGATCGCCCTGCTCCTGAGCAACCTGGGTTAGGTATCGGGAGGTTGGGCGGGTCCGATGGGGCCATCCCGATGGGCAGTCCCTGGGGGCGGAAGCTATCGTTCCGGACCGAGTTCACGCCATAGCGATGCGCACCATACTGTGGGGGCATGAATCAACTGGTTGAGATTCTGGTGAATGTGCTCATCTTCGCCTTCATTGCGGGGATCTTCGTCCTCGTCTTCATGCTGTCCAGGCACGGACGCAAGAAGAACAAACAGATCACTGAGGCATACACGCAACTGGCCCGGATCGCCCCGGAAAAAGGGTGGACGTACACACCCCACGTATACGGGCGAATCGATCAGTACTGCGGGACGAGGCCAATGCCGGGGTCAGGGTCGAACCTGGGCGCCCATCACTACACAACAGGCGAGTTCCGCGGGCGGTCCTTCGTATTCTTCGAGCACCGTCAAGTCAGCGGCTCCGCGACGAGTCAACCCGGAGACGCGAAGACGGTCATCGTCGACTCGGTTTTCATCGTCACCGCGCCCGGCTTCGCGCCGACCGTGGACGTTTTGCTGCCGAGCAAACTCGACGCCGTTCTCGACCGCAGGGCCAGGACGGAACTCGGCGTGCCGGAATTCGACGAGAAATTCCGGGTCGTCACCGACGACGAAGAGTTCGTGCGGAACGTGCTGGGCGACACCGTGGTGCCCTTCATGCTGACGGACTCACGGGCTCCGTCGTCCCCGCTCCAGTTCCGCAAGAACGAGTTGTGCACCTGGTACCGGGGCACCTTGTCCTCGGATGCCGCCGACGAAAAGCTGAACTTTCTGTGCGATGCGCTGGACCGCATTCCGGCCCAGGCATGGAGCGCTGCCTGAACGGACACAGACGAAGGCCCACAGACGAGTGCCCCTTGCCGCAGTGGAGGCAAGGGGCACTTCGGCGCTCCACACGTTTCAGTCCGACGTCTCCTCGGCCGGGCGCACCGTTCGCAGAAACGCCTTGAAGTCCTCGATCACTTCTTGGAGTTGGCTCTGCTTGGCGGTGAGGACGAGTTCGATGAGCGCGCGCTTGGCGGGGTTCTTCACGTCCTCCATGCCGAGGTACACCTGGCTCTGACACAGCTCCACGGGCTCCCCCCGCAGAGTGGTCGAGAGAGTCAGGTTCTGGACGATGCCGGGTGAATCGGTCAGACCGGGGATGTCCGGTGTCCCCACTTCAGCCTTCTTCAGGACCCGGACGGTCCCGCCCTGCGACAGTCGGGGCACTGATTCATCGGCGATCTGCGACAGGCTGGCACCGTCGTTGCGCATTTCGCCGGCGATGGTGATGTTCGCGGTGAATCCGCCATCCACGGAGGCACGGTGGAGCGCTACGAACGCGACACCCGGAGCCCCCACCTCGTCCGGCGGCGCCGCCTGCCACCCGTCGGGCAGCGAAAAGGAGATCTTGATCGGCAACGTCGTCGCCATGGTGGTTCCAATCCTTCGGTGAACGTCGACTCAGGCTAGAACCAGCCGCCGACCGTGCTGTCCCAGGCATCGCCCACGGCATCGACCGCGTCCTCCGCCGTGTCGACCACCTTGCCGGGATCGACAGTGATGTCGACCGACACCTTGCCGCCGACACCAAGGCCGACACCAAGGTCACCACCAATGGTGAACTTGCCGTCCTTCATGCCCAGGTCGGCGCTGGCGGACGCACCCACGCCTGCCCATGCCTCGCCGCTTGCACCCGCGCCGACACCACCGACGTCGGCCGAGACCGACCCGGTGGCCTTGGCCCCGGCGAACGCCTCCGCTCCGGCGTGCAACCCGTCCTTGCCCACGCCCAGGTTCGTCGAGACGTCAGCTCCCACGAAGGCCTTGCCCTCGGCCTGGCCGGCGACGATGCCGTACTCCGCACTACCGGTGGCCGAGGCCTGCGCCAGGTACGCGCTGCCCGAGGCGTTCGCCTGGAGCTGCCCGTCGACGAAGCCGGCGCCGGCACCCGCGCTCACGCCGAGCGTGGAGATGCCCGCGTTGCCCTTCACGTCGAAGACGCCGACCTTGCCGTCACCGGAAGTTCCCAGCGACCAGGCGTCGGCGCTGCCCTGCCATTCGGCGAGCTTGACGTTCACACCGGGCTTGTTGGACTGCGGTGGAGCGGTCGGGTCGACGGTCTGGTCCTTGATGAACCAGTTGCCGTTCTCGTCCTTGCCCCAGACCTTGCGTGTATTTTGCTCCGTGCCGTCGGCCCTGGTCCGCCACTTCTCGTTCGCCCAGGTCCACCGGGTCTGCGAGGTCTTGAGCGTCCCGTGCTCAGCGGCCCACTGCCTCGCGTCGACGTAATCCTTGGCTTCCGCAAGCCACTTGGGGCTGTCCTTCGCGTCGCCCGCCAGATTGCCGAGCGCCTTGGTCAGCTTCTCGGCCGCGGTCTTGAGCTGCTTCTTCGCAGCCTCCAGGACCTCTTCCGCCGCGTCGTGCTCACCCTTGTCCCACTTGTGGATCGCTGTCCGCGCCTGCTGCTGCGCCCAGCTCAGTGTCGAGGAGTACGAAGTGACGGCCTTCGCGGCGTCCGACATCGCGTCCGCGGCGAGGTACCAATCCTTCTTCTCTTTGCTCAGCGTGGGCCAGAAGACGTCGCTGGCCTGACCGGTCCACCCCGGGACCTTGAGGTCGCGCAGACCGTCCCCGATCGCCTCGAACTTGGTCGACCAGCCGTTGAAGGTGGTGACGACCCCGCCGAGCTTGCCGGCGTCACCCGGAACAAGGTCCTTGGGATCGTCCGTCCATCCCAGCCTGTTTCCGCCCATGGATCCCTGTACCCCGCCTCTAACCCAGGTCCGTCTTCACCGAATCGACCGCATCACGGATCGCCTGATCCGTCGCGTCGAAATCCTTGTTCGCGGAGTTCAGCCCCTGCGCGAGCGTCGCCGCGCAGTCGTTCAGGAAACCGGCCCCCATCTCCCACGTCGCGCAGAATGCCGTGAGAGCCTTGGCCGCATCGTCGTCGCCGAGGTCGTCGCCCGCCTTGGACGAGTCCTCAAGGTCCACCTTCTTGACCGGCGTGAGGATCTCAAGGATGTCCCCCGCGCCCTTCTTCAGCGTCCCCGGCCCTACTCCAAGGTCGGTTGTCACTGCCCCCTCCATTTCCTTCACGGTAATGCGGAGGCAAACCCTACCGGCCGGGAGTACTTCGGATCGCACTCGAGAAGTGACCCCTTCGAACGCGGGCAATTCCTTCACAGAGTCTGCGAGTTGTACGCGAAGCGCCCTCACACCTTGAGCGACACATCGACGGCGGGACGGAACATCTATTCCCATGGATGTGCCAGAAAGAAGCCGCAGAACATATCCACGGCCCCGTCCTCTGCCTCGTGGCGCTACTCGCCGTCGGACGCTCGGTGATTCGGGTATCGCCACGGTCGGCTCGCACGACCATGTGCAGCCGCGGGGTAGCGAGTTCCGGCTTCCGCCGTCATGCGCCGCGCTCCCTGCCGCCCCGCCTGCGTCGCGCGTCCCGTACCGCCACCGCCGCGCCCGCGAGACCCAGGACCACCACTACCGCGCCGACCGCGGAGTAGGTGCCCAGGCGGGAGTTGCGTTCGTCGGCGGTTTCGCCGAAGTGGACGGCTGCGAGGTCGGGGGGTTCGACGTTGGTGACTGCCTTGTCGGGCTCGGGGGACTCGATCGGGTTCTTGGGGTCGGCGATCTCGGTGACCGCCCTGACCGGGTCGACGACACCCCAGCCCACCCGGTTGTCATGGCCGGGGATGGAGCGTTCCGCCGTCTCCTCGATCTGGGCGACGATCTGCTGCGCCGTCCAGTCCCTGTGGTGCTGCTTGAGGAGCGCGGCCACGCCTGCCACGTACGGGGCCGAGAAGCTCGTGCCGTTGTCCGAGCAGTGGCCGCCCTTGGGGACGGTGGAGATCATGTCGACGCCGGGGGCCGCCACACCGACGAAGTCGCCGGACTGGGAGAAGGTGGCCCGCTCGTTGTTGCGGTCCGAGGCCGCGACCGCCAGGACTCCCTTGTAGGAGGCGGGGTAGGTGGCCTTCTGGTTGCCGCCCAGGCCGTCGTTGCCCGCCGAGGCGACCACGACCACCTTCTTCTGCAGGGCGTTCTCGACGGCCAGCGCCAGGGCGGAGTTGGCGGCCAGCGCCTTCTCCGTGTCCTGGGAGATGTTGATGACGTCGGCGTGCGCGTTGTTCACCGCGTAGTTGATCGCGTCGGCCAGCTTGTTCGAATCGCCGTGGCCCTCGGCGTCGTTCTGCTTGATGGGGATGATCGTGGCGTCGGGGGCGAGGCCCACGAAACCCGTGTTCTTCTCGTCCTTGCGGGCGGCGATGATGCCGGCCACGCGTGTGCCGTGGCCGACCGTGTCCGTCGTGCCGTGTTCGTTGCCGCGGTCCGCGATCTTCTCGCCCTTGTCGTCCTTGGGCGGAAGGAAGTTCTTGCCCGCCGACACCTCGACCGCGTCGGCGAGTTGGGGGTTCTTCGTGTCCACCCCGGTGTCGATCACCGCGACCCGGATGCCCTTGCCCGTCGCGCTCGCCCACAGCTCGTCGAGGTTGACGCGCTGCAGCGACCACGGGCGCCCCTTGTAGTCCTTCCCGCCGAACGTGCACTCCCCGCTGTCCGCCACCGCCGGCGCCGCCGGCAGCGCGAGCACCGACACGGAAGCCGTCAGTGCCGTGGCCGCGACCAGTGCGCCGGGGCGCCGCAGGACACGCTTCAAACGCCTCATGTGCTTCACGTTCTTTGTACTCGGCATCAGTTGGTGGCCCCTCCCGTTCCCATTGCGCCCGGTCGCCGCTTACGAACCCTGCGGCTGACCCGCGTCCGGCTGGGACAGGCGCGGCCCGGTGGGCAGGAACGTGGACCAGGTCATGGGGACCGGCTGCGCCGTCACCTGGTCGTAGCCGAGCAGCTTCTGCGTGATCTTCGTTTCGTTCTCCAGCTCCTTGCGCTTCTTGGCGGAGGTGCCGACGCTCGTGTCGCTGGAGATGCTGTCGCCGTTGGACTGCAGTGCATAGCGCAGGCCGGTGTCGGTGACGAGGAAGATCTGGCCCGTCTTGGTCGCCGTGCCCTGGATCTGGCGGAAGACCTGGCCGGAGCCCGGCGTGACGTACGCGCTGGAGGAGCCGGACGGCAGTTCTTTGGGGAAGTCGGTGCCGACCCAGGTGGAGAGCGTCGTGCCGCCGGTGCCGACGGTGCGCAGGACGTTGCAGGCGGTGTTGCGGCCGCTGGTCGCGCTCGTGCCGTCGTTCACGGTCTCCGGCTGGAGCGTGGGCCAGGCGGCGCCCTCGCCCTCGAACGGGACGCTGGAGTCGACCGCGGCAGGGTTCACCTGCTGTGCCTTGACGGAGGAGTTGACGTCGACGAGCTGCTCGCTGTTGAGCAGGAGCCGCGAGGTGAACTCGGAGATGCGCGCGACCTTGCCCTGGAGCACGACGTAGTACTGCGTCTTCGTGCCGTCGAGGGACTTGAGGACCGTGCCGACCTTGTCGTACTGCGCGTTGCCACTGCCCGCGACGGCGTTGGCCGTCTGTCCGGCCTGGCCGGGGACGGTCGGGATGGAGACGGGAGTGCCCTGGTGCAGCGTCTTGAGCCACTCCGACGAGACCCGCTGCGGGGCCCGGTTGCGGGTGTCGAGCGCGCGGAGCACGCCCACCTGCTCGGGGTCGGCGATCGGGTACGCGGTGCCCTTGGCGTCGACGACGTACTGCTTCTTCGTGACCGAGTCGGCCACGTACATCAGCTGGCCGCCACTGAGCCGGTTGCGGCCCTCGGTCTTCTTCCAGTCCTTCTTGGCGAAGACGAACGCCGCCTTCTGGATGGCCCGGCCGCCGTCGCTGGGGCGCTCGCACACCATCCAGCGCTTGGCGGCCTTGGCCTCATCGGCGGTCGGGAGGCGATCGGGGGCGTAGGGGATGCCGAGGGTGGCCCCGTGCGAGAGCTTGCCGTTGTCGAGGACGCCCTCGTCGACGGTGACGACCTTGTCGGTGTAGTCGTTGAGGAGCAGCTTGGCCGATGCCATGTTCAGGACCGGGTGGAGCTGCTTCTGCTTGCCCGTCGTCAGGACCACGTAACGGGTGGTCGAGTCGCTCGCGACGATGACGTTCGTCGCCGTCTTGTCCCAGCCCTGCGGCGCTGTCGGCTTGAACATCCCGATCCCGCCGAAGACCGCGAGGATCACCACGCCCATGATCGTGCCGGGCAGTACCGCGCGCAGCGGCCTGGGTGCCCCTTCCTCCGAACCCGACGGAGAGGGCTGTACGAAGGAGGCAAGAGTGCGTCGCTTCGCGAAGGTATAGGCGTTGAGTTCGTCCCGCCGTGATGCCATCTGTGTCCGCTCTCTCCCCGTGCGGAGCCGTGGGGGCGCGTTCCCCCGACTTCGGTCGACCGGTGTCGACTGTGCGTGCCTCGGGCCGCCGATCGACTGTCGTGCGGCTGCCGTGGCTGTCAGACCCGGCCCCTACTATGCCTGTTACGACGTTGCGCGTGTGGCACGGGTAGGGTGCTGAGCCCTTCCAAGGGGCCCGCCGGGCCTTTTCGAGGAGCCTTTGCGCATGGGATTTCGGGAGAGTTCGGGGGGTTTGGAGTGATGGCTTCCGCAACGCGGGCTCGATCGCGGTCGCAATCGAGGTCACGATCGGGTGACCGTTCTGGACAGGGTTCGCCACAGGGCTCCCCTTCTCCTTCACAGATGTCGCACATTCCTGCACAGAACTCGCGCGACTCCCGTTCGGGTACCGGGTTCCAGGCGCCGTACCGCGGGGCCGTGACACCGCATTTGAAGTCGCGCTCCGGCCGCGGCGGTTCGTTCCGCGCGCAGCGACTCGTGATGATCGAGGCGGCCGCCGCCCTCGTGGTGTGCGGCTGGGTGGCCGGGACGGCCGCGATGATGGCGACCGGCGCCGTCGCCGCCGTTCTGCTGGTGCTCGCTCTCGTACGCCGCCGGGGGCGCTCCCTGCCGGAGTGGCTGGGCACCGTGCTCGCGATGCGGGCCCGGCGGCGCACCGCGGCGGGCACACCGGTGCCGCCGGGGACCGAGCCCGGTCTCGCGCCTGCCGTCGAGTGCGACCCGAGCCTGCGGACGTACAGCCACAACCGCGGGGACGACCGCGACCAGCGTCCTGTCGGCATGGTCGGGGACGGCGGCTTCCTGACCGCCGTGCTGCAGATCGAATCGGACGCCACCGCACTGCGCGCCGAGCGAAGCCGCAGGCCGCTGCCGGTCGGCCTTGTACGGGACGCCCTCGAAGTGGACGGCATCCGACTGGAGTCGGCGCAGATCGTGCTGCACACGCAGCCCGCCCCCGCGCTGCACCTGCCGCAGCAGTCGGTGGCCGTGAGCAACTACGCGCCTTTGCAGGCGCAGACCGGGTCGCCGGCGGTGCGCATCACATGGATCGCGCTGAAGCTCGACCCCGAGCTGTGCCCGGAGGCCGTGGCCGCCCGTGGCGGTGGCGTGATCGGCGCGCAGAAGTGCCTGGCGCGCGTCGCCGAGCACCTGTCCAGCCGGCTGCGCGGCGCCGGGTTCCGGGCGAGCGTGCTCACCGAGGAAGAGCTGATCTCCGCGGTCGCCACCTCCGCGTGCGCCAACCCGATGGTGACCGCGCAGGCCGGACGGAGCGAGGCGCCGCAGCGGCGCACCGAGGAGTCCGGGCGCAGCTGGCGCTGCGACAACCGGCGGCACACCACGTACTGGGTGCGCCGTTGGCCCCAACTGGGCGCGGGCGGTGCGACGTTGCCGCAGCTCGTCGCCCAGCTGACGACGGTGCCCGCGCTCGCTACGACGTTCAGTCTGACGCTGGCCAAGGGCGACCAGCAGGACGTCACGATGGCCGGACACATGCGGATCACGGGGCGCAGCGACAGCGAGCTGACCACCGCCCGGCGCGATCTGGAGCGGGCCGCGCGCCAGGTGCGCACCGGGCTCGTCCGGCTCGACCGTGAGCAACTGCCCGGTGTACTCGCCACTTTGCCGCTCGGAGGTGCCCGCTGATGGCCACGACCAGTCAGCTTCCCGATCTCGGTGAGCGCCTGCGGACGGGGTTCGGGCTGCTCGGCCCGCGCCACCAGCGGCACTCCCTCTCCCCCGAGCAGCTCGACAGTCTGGCGCTGCCCATAGGGGACGACGGTGTGGTCGTCGGCGTGGATGCCGAGGGGCAGCCCGCGGTGATGGGCGTCAACCGCCCGACGCCGTACGACATCGTGCTCATCGGCGGCCTGTGGACGGCGCAGGTGCTCGCGCTGCGGGCGGCCGCGACGGGTGCGCGGGTGGCCGTGGAGACGGGCCGCGCGCAGGCGTGGGCGCAGCTCGTACAGGCGGTCGGCGGCGGTCAGTCGGGGATGACCGTGCACGACGTGGGGCGCGTGCCGCCGCAGGGCGCCTCCGCCGGCGGCCCCGTGCTCGTCATCCGTGACTGCGGCATGCGGCCCCCGCGCGGACGGGTGGCCTCCGCGCCCTGGCAGTCCGTGCTGACGCTGCTGCCGTACTTGAGCCCGGTCGCGCCGCGCCTGATGCGACAGGCCCGGCTGGTGGGCGTGCAGCGGGTGTCACCGGACGAGGCGACCGAGATCGGGCGCGTGATAGGGCTGCCGCGCGGTGAGTACGAGTCGCTGCCGACGCTCGCCGACGGCGTGACCCTGTGGTGCACCGACCGCGACCGGCAGTACGTGATGACGCAGGCGACGGACGCCGAGACCGGATTGTTGGGAACCGCCCGGCGGATGGACTGAGTCGGCGGCGCGTGGCGCCGGCGTCCCGGTGTCGCGGCCCGCGACCGGCGAACTCCAGCCCCTATCCGTATGATTCGGACATTTGTCGGCGTTGAGCGGTGCTCGTTCGTCACGTTTTGGTGTACGTCCGCGGTGCGCCCGAGCGCTGTCGGGCCCTACGTGACGCAGCGGACACCGCGACGGGGTGGACGGGCCTGCCATGCATGTGGTTTTCGTGATTAGGCTGGGGCAGGACGTGTTGTGAGCACTCGTGTGCGGGTGCCGCGTACGTCAGGGGGCCAGGGGTCAGCCCGGCGGATCGACAGGAACGGTCGGCCCCCAGCACGGCACGAGGGTGCTCGACCACACCAGGAGGCATTGTGAACAGCGATCGGGACGATATCCGCGGGGGCTGGGATTCACCCGTCGATGATCAGTCCGACGCGGAGTCCAGTGTCGAGATGACGGGCGAGTTCACCATCGACTACGCCCCGCCGGCCTGGTACACGCAGAACGCGTCGGCGTCCGGTGCCGCGCCCGAGCCGCCCGCGCCTCCGGTGCCGCCGGCCCCGGCGCCCGTTCCTCCGGCCCCTGCCGCCCCGGGCCCGGTCGCCCCCGCACCTGTCGCCCCCGCGCCGGACTCCGGTTCCGGGAACGGGGACTTGGAGAGCGGCGCGACCATGAAGTTCTCCGCGGCCTCGCTGAAGCGGGAGTTCGCGGAGCTGGCCGCCCTCGGCGAGCAGCAGAACACCCCTGACGCGCAGAGCCCCGACGCCGCCGCCTCGTCAGGCGCCGGCGCCGGTACCGCGCCCGATGAGTCGCCGCGGTCCTGGGTGGACACGCACGGCACCTCCGGCGAGAACGCCGCAGAGCCGGTCCGGTCCACCGAGCCCTCGACCGGGGCCTCGACCGATACCGACTTCGCGCCGGTCTCCGCGGACGCCACGGACAGCACGGACGCCGCGACGAGCGAGGACGCCCAGCGGGAGGCGGGCCGGGAGGCGGACGAGGAGACTCCGGACGCCGCCACCGCCGCCGTTACGGAGCCTGACGCGGAGGGCGAGGCGGAGCCCACCGCTGCCGCCGCCCCGACCCCGACCCCCGAAGCCGCACCCGCGGCCCCCGGCGACGTACCGCACGCGCCCCCCGCGGCCTGGACTCCCCCGCCCGCGCCGGACGGCGGTGTCCCGCCGCTGCCGCCGGCGTTCCAGCCTGCCGCACCGCCCGCCGCGCCGCAGTGGACCGAGCCCGCCCCGGCGCAGCAGCCCCCCGCCGCGCCGCCTGCCTGGCCCGCGCAGCCCGCTGCCGCGGCGCCCGCACCGCCGGCTCCGCCCGCGCCTCAGCAGACCCCGCCGCAGGGCGGCTACGGCTTCCCGCAGCAGCCGGCGCAGGGCGGCTACGGCTTCCCGCAGCCGCCCGCGCAAGCACAGCCGCAGCCCCCGGTCCAGGGCCATCCGGCACCCAACGCCCCTGCCCCGCAGCCCGGTTACGGCTTCCCCCCGCAACAGGCACAGCCCCAGCCGCAGCCCCCGGCCCAGGTCCCACCGCAGCAGCAGCAACCGCAGCCCCCGATGCCGGGCTACCCGCAGCCCCAGCCCCCGCAGCAGGCACAGCCCCCGCAGCAGCCGGGCTACGGCTTCCCCCCGCAGCAGCCCCAGTCGGGCCAGCCGGGACCGCAGCCTCCGGCCCCCCAGCCCCCGTACGCCGCTCCGCAGCAGCACGCCCCGACGGACCCGCGCACCGGTGCCGCCTGGCCGCAGCCGGTGCAGCACGACCAGCGTCAGCCCACGAACGTCGGCGGCGCCCCGCTCGGCTACACGGCGGCCGTGGAGCTGTCGGCCGACCGGCTGCTCAACAACAAGCGGCAGAAGGCGAAGAGCACCCGCCCCGGCGGTGGCAACGCGCGCTTCAAGCTCGGCGGCAAGAAGGAAGAGGCCGAGCGGCAGCGGAAGTTGGAGCTGATCCGCACGCCGGTCCTGTCCTGCTACCGGATCGCCGTGATCAGCCTCAAGGGCGGCGTCGGCAAGACGACGACGACCACGGCGCTCGGCTCCACCCTCGCGACCGAGCGGCAGGACAAGATCCTCGCGATCGACGCCAACCCGGACGCGGGCACGCTCGGCCGCCGCGTGCGCCGCGAGACCGGCGCGACCATCCGTGACCTGGTGCAGTCGATCCCGCATCTGCACTCGTACATGGACATCCGGCGGTTCACCTCGCAGGCGCCGTCCGGCCTGGAGATCATCGCGAACGACGTGGACCCCGCGGTCTCGACGACGTTCAACGACGAGGACTACCGCAGCGCCATCGACGTGCTCGGCAAGCAGTACCCGATCATCCTGACCGACTCGGGTACGGGCCTGCTCTACTCCGCGATGCGCGGCGTCCTGGACCTGGCCGACCAGTTGATCATCATCTCCACGCCGTCCGTGGACGGCGCGAGCAGTGCCAGTACGACCTTGGACTGGCTGTCCGCGCACGGCTACGCCGACCTCGTCTCGCGCTCCATCACGGTCATCTCCGGAGTCCGCGAGACCGGCAAGATGATCAAGGTGGAGGACATCGTCAGCCACTTCGAGACGCGCTGCCGCGGTGTCGTCGTGGTCCCGTTCGACGAGCACCTGTCGGCGGGCGCCGAGGTCGACCTCGACATGATGCGGCCGAAGGTGCGGGAGGCGTACTTCAACCTCTCCGCGATGGTCGCGGAGGACTTCTCGCGCGCCCAGCAGCAGCAGGGCCTGTGGACCTCGGACGGCAACCCGCCGCCCACCATGGCCCCGCCGGTCCCCGGCCACCAGCAGTACCCGGGACAGCAGCCCTACCCCGGTCAGCAGCCCTACCCGGGCCAGCAGCCGTACCCGGACCAGCAGCAGCCGCCCGCCCCGTACCCGCCGCAGGGTCCGCCGCCGCCCGCGCAGCCGCAGCAGCCGGGTCCGCAGCCCGGCTGGCAGGTGCCGCCGCCTCCGCCGGGGTCCCACCAGCAGCCCGGTCAGCAGGAGGCACAACCGGCCCCTCAGGCAGCACCTCAGCAGCCGGGGCCGCCCCCGGGTTGGCAGCAACAGCCGCCTCAGCAGTAGGGGCAACTCCCCGAAAGGCCCGCACCATTGGACGGTGCGGGCCTTTCGTGTGTTCAGGAGCGTATCGCCGCGTTATGGGCGATCCGGCGCCACGCGCTGGCCTGCAAAGCGACAGAGGTCTCGACCAATGGGCGTGAAATGCGGGTCAACTCGTTATTTCCGCAGGCCACATGGGGTTCACCTGCCGTTGACGTGCGTCAACTGCCGCTGGTAGACCAACACTTCATTCCACCTGAAAACTCAGAGTCCAGCCGGGCTGTGCGAGCGATGCGTGAGGTCCCCGACCGATGGATACACAGGCTCAGCAAGACAAGCACCACAGAACGGCCCGCCCCGGGCGCCGCGGCGTGCGGCTCTTCCTGGCGGCCGGTGCCGCCGCCTTCACCCTGACGGCGGGCCTGGCCACGCCGCTGAACCCGGCCCCGCAGCAGGCGCAGGCCAAGGCCGACAGCGGTAAGAAGACCCTCACGGTGGCCGTCGCGCAGAGCGTCGACTCGCTGAGCCCGTTCCTGGCACAGCGTCTGCTCAGTACGAGCATCCTCCGCCTGACGAACGAGTTCCTGACGAACTACGACCCCAAGGACAACCATGTCGTCCCGGGCTTCGCCACCGCGTGGAAGCCGTCAGCCGACAAGTTGACGTGGACGTACACCATTCGGTCGAACTCGAAGTGGTCGGACGGCCAGAAGGCGACCGCCAAGGACGCGGCCTTCACGTTCAACAAGATGATGACCGACGAGGGCGCGGCCACCGCCAACGGCTCGTTCGTCAGCAACTTCAAGAAGGTCACGGCGCCCAGCGACACCCAGCTGGTCGTCCAGCTGAAGAAGCCGCAGGCGACGATGACCGCGCTCGACGTCCCGATCGTGCCCGAGCACATCTGGAAGGACGTCAAGGACTACTCGAAGTTCAACAACGACGAGAAGTTCCCGATCGTCGGCAACGGCCCCTTCACGCTGACCGAGTACAAGACCGACCAGTACGTGAAGCTGAAGGTCAACAAGAGCTTCTGGCGCAAGTCGAAGACGCCGCAGTTCGACGAGATCGTCTTCAAGACGTACAAGGACCAGGACGCGGCGGTCGCGGCCCTGCGCAAGGGCGAGGTCTCCTTCGTCGCCGGCTCCCCCGCGCTGACGCCCGCGCAGGCGGCGTCGCTCAAGGGCGAGAAGAACATCAAGGTCAATGAGGGTCCGGGCCGTCGCTTCTACGCGATCGCGGTGAATCCGGGCTGGCAGACCAAGGACGGCAAGAAGTTCGGCGACGGCAACAAGGCGCTCCTCGACCAGAAGGTGCGTCAGGCGCTGTTCCGCGCGGTCGACACCAAGACCATCGTCGACAAGGTCTTCCAGGGCCACGCCGTGCAGGGTGCCGGGTACATCCCGCCGCGCTTCTCCGAGTACTTCTGGCAGCCGTCGGACAGCCAGAAGCTCTCGTACGACGCGACGGACGCGGGCAAGATGCTCGACCAGGCGGGCTACCCGCTCAAGAACGGCAAGCGCGTCGGCAAGGACGGCAAGCCGCTCGACTTCCGCATGCTGTGCCACGCGACCGACCCGAACGATAAGGCGGTCGGCAAGTACCTGAAGGAGTGGTGGGGCAAGATCGGCGTCGGCCTGAAGCTCAACTGCGTCGACGACGTCTCCGTGCCCTGGTACGCGGGTGAGTACGACCTCGCCTTCGACGGCTGGTCGGTCAACCCGGACCCGGACTTCGTCCTCGGCATCCACACCTGCGCCGCGCTGCCCACCAAGGCCCGGGAGACCGCGGCGACCGACAACGGCATCTGCGACAAGACGTACGACGAGCTCTACAACAAGCAGCTCGCCGAATACGACCCGGCCAAGCGCGCCGGTTACGTCAAGCAGATGGAGTCGTGGCTGTACGACTCCGGGTACATGAATGTCATGGCGTACCCGAACGCGGTCGAGGCGTACCGCACGGACCAGATCAAGTCCATCCAGACGATGCCCACCGCGGCCGGCAACATCTACGGCCAGGACGGGTACTGGAGCTGGTGGTCGGCCGAGCCCGCCGCCGCGTCGAGCAGCGACTCGGACTCGTCCGGGCGCTCCACCGGCGCCGTGGTCGGGATCGTCATCGCCGCGCTTCTCGTCATCGGCGGCGGCGGCGTCTTCTTCGTCATGCGGCGAAGGACCACGGCGGACGACCGCGAGTAGTCAGTTCCTACGAACCGGTCGACACCCGCACGAGTAACGAGAGTTCGCAGGAACCATGACAGCTGACAGCACTCCGGCGCTCGTGCAGCCCGCGGAGTCGCCCGACGGCGAACCGGCCTTCCCGGCCGGGGCGTCGCCGGGCGCCCGCGGCCCACGGGCCCGCAACACCAAGGCGTACCTCCAGTACGCGGCGGGGAAGATCGCGGGCGCGATCGTCTCGCTCTTCGCCGTCCTCGTCACGAGCTTCTTCCTCTTCCGCCTCATCCCGAGCGACCCGGTCAAGCAGATGACCGGCGGCAAGCGGGTCTCCGAGCAGCAACTGGAGAACCTGCGCCACCAGTTCGGCCTCGACCAGCCGATGTGGAAGCAGTTCACGTCGTACATCGGGGACGCGCTCACCGGCGACTTCGGCACCTCGTACCAGTTCCACACCCCGGTCATCGACAAGATCGCCGACGCACTCCCGGCGACGCTGCTGCTGACCGGCACGGCGTACGTCCTGTACTCGGCGCTCGGCATCTGGCTGGGGACGCGCACGGCCTGGCGCAACGGTTCGCGCAGCGACCGCTTCAACACGGCCTTCGCGCTGACCCTCTACTCGATCCCGTCGTTCTGGCTCGGGCTGCTCCTGATCATCGTCTTCGCGGTGGGCATCGGGCCGATCCCCGGCATGTTCCCCACCGGCGGCCTCGAATCGGGCGGTGAGACCGGATTCGCGTACATCATCGACGTCGCGCACCATCTGATCCTCCCGGTCATCACGCTCGTCGCGGTCGGCTACGCGCAGACGCTGCTCGTCATGCGCTCCTCGCTGCTCGACGAGATGGGCAGCGACTACCTGACGACCGCGCGCGCCAAGGGGCTGCGGGACGACGTGGTGCGCCGCAAGCACGCGGTGCCGAACGCGATGCTGCCCACGTTCACGCTGATGTTCGTGAACCTCGGGCATGTGGTCGCCGGGCAGATCCTGGTCGAGACGGTCTTCTCCTGGCCGGGTCTCGGCGGGCTGTTCTACTCGGCTCTGTCCGTGCCCGATCTCCCGCTGGTCCAGGGCCTGTTCTTCGTCTTCGCCACCGCGGTGATCCTCGCGAACACCCTCGCCGACATCCTCTATCCGCTGCTCGACCCGAGGGTGGGCCGATGACGACCGAGACCGCTCCCGTCACGAAGACGGGCAATCCGCGGGCGCTCGCGAGGGCCCGCAAGCGCCAGTCCCTGGCCCGTTTCTGGCATACGTACCGTGCGCACCGGAGCGGTCTGTGGGGCCTCGGCCTGCTGATCCTGATCGCGCTCATCGCCGTGTTCGCGCCCGCTCTGGTCGGCTCGGACGCGCAGAGCGTGACGGACGCGCCCGGCGGCCCGCTGGAGGGGCCGAGTGGTGAATTCCCGCTCGGCACCGACCAGTTCGGCCGCAGCGTGCTCGCTCTGCTGGTGTACGGGGCGCGGGTCTCGCTCACCGTGGGCCTGCTCGCGGCGTTCCTGTGCGTGGCGATCGGCACGGTCATCGGGATCGTCGCGGGGCACTTCCGCGGCTGGTACTCGACCGTGCTGATGCGGATCACGGACTGGTTCCTGGTGATGCCGACGCTGGTCCTGGCCATCGCGCTTGCCACGGTGATGGACCGCTCCATGTGGACGGTGATCATCGCGATCGGCGTGACGACCTGGCCGACGACGGCCCGGCTCGTGCGCGCCCAGACCCTGGCCGTGGAGTCACGGCCGTACATCGAGCGCTCCCGTGCCCTGGGCGGCGGCCACAGCCACATCATGACCCGGCATGTGCTGCCGAACGTGATGCCGCTGGTCCTCGCCCAGACCACCATGATCATCTCGTCCGCGATCCTCACCGAGGCGACGCTCGCCTTCCTCGGCCTGTCCGACCCGACGATCACCTCGTGGGGCGGCATGCTCCAGGACGCGCGCGAGGCGGGCGCCGTCAGCGCGGGCGACTGGTGGTACCTGGCCCCGCCCGGCATCGCCATCGCCGTCGTGGCGCTCGCCTTCACGCTGTGCGGCCGCGCGATCGAGTCCGTCCTCAACCCGAAACTGGGAGCCCGGTCATGACACTGCTTCAGGTGAACGACCTGACGGTGACGTACGCCGGCGGGGCACAGGCCGTCCGCGGCGTGAACCTGTCCGTCGAAGCGGGCCACAAGCTCGGCATCGCGGGCGAGTCGGGCTGCGGCAAATCAACACTGGCGCTGGCGCTTCTGCGCCTGCTGCCCGCCGGGACGAAGGTCACCGGCGAGATCCTGCTCAACGGCGAGGACATCCAGACGATGAAGTGGGGCCGGGTCCGCGCGGTGCGCTGGGCCGGTGCCTCCATCGTCTTCCAGGGCGCGATGCACTCGCTCAACGCCGTGCACCGCATCGGCGACCAGATCGCCGAGCCGATCCTGCTGCACAAGAAGGCGACGCAGGCGGGCGCGAAGAAGAAGGTCGCCGAGCTGCTCGAACACGTGGGGCTGCCCACGTCGCGCGCGGCGGCGTATCCGCACGAGCTCTCCGGCGGCCAGCGCCAGCGCGTGATGATCGCGATGGCGCTCGCCTGCGACCCGGAGCTGATCATCGCGGACGAGCCGACGACGGCCCTCGACGTGATGATCCAGGCCCAGATCCTGCGCCTGATCGAGCAGTTGGTGACGGAGCAGGACCTCGGGCTCATCATGATCAGCCACGACCTGGCGGTCCTCTCCGACACCTGTGACCGGCTCGCGGTGATGTACGCGGGCCGCGTCGTCGAGGAGGGCCCGGCGGCGCAGGTCTACGAGAACGCGCTGCACCCGTACGGGAACGCCCTGTCGGCGGCGTTCCCGACGATCGGCGACCCGGCGTCCCGGTTCGCGCCGCGCGGCCTGCCCGGCGATCCGCCGGACCCGTCCGCGCTGCCCTCGGGCTGCACGTTCCACCCGCGCTGCCCGGTGGCGCTCGAGGTGTGCGCCGTCGAGGACCAGGCGCTGCGGGACGCGGGGCCCGGGCGCCGGGCGGCCTGTGTCCACGTATCGAGTGGCGGGACAGACGCGTTGGACGTCGAGGCAAGGAGCACCACGGCATGACGGACACCGGCATGACAGATTCCGGCGTGACGGGTACTGGTGTGAAGGGCTCCGGCGGGACGGGTACCGGCGTGACCGGCACCCGGGCCCTGTTGTCCGCGGACCAGTTGAAAGTGACGTTCCCCGGCCGGCGCGGCGCTCCCGAGGCACGGGCCGTGGACGGCGTCGACCTGGACATCGAGCCGGGCGAGATCGTGGCCCTGGTCGGCGAGTCCGGCTGCGGCAAGACGAGCCTGGCGCGCACGCTGCTCGGGCTCGAACGGCCCTCGTCGGGGCAGGTCACCTTCGCCGGTGAGCCGCTGAACTACGGGTCCCGCGCGCTGAAGGCGTACCGCAAGCGGGTGCAGCTGGTGCTGCAGGACCCGAGCGGTTCGCTCAACCCGCGGCACACGGTGTACGACGCGGTGGCGGAGGGCCTGCGGATCCACGGGTACGCGGGCGATGAGCGCGAGGCCGTCTCGAATGCCCTGTCCCGGGCAGGGCTTCGGCCTCCGGAGCGCTTCTTCCTGCGTTATCCGCACGAGCTGTCCGGCGGGCAGCGCCAGCGCGTCGTCATCGCGGGCGCACTGGTCCTGGAGCCCGAACTCATCGTCGCGGACGAGCCGGTCGCTTCGCTGGACGCGTCGGTACGCGGCGAGATCCTGGCGCTGCTGCTGAAGTTGCGGGACGAGCTGGGGCTTTCGGCGCTGGTGGTCACGCACGATCTGGGTCTGGCGTGGAACATCGCGGACCGGGTGGCGGTGATGTACCTGGGCCGGATCGTGGAGACGGGCGCGGTGGAGGAAGTCCTGACCTCGCCCCAACACCCCTACACCCAGGCCCTGTTGTCGGTGCTGCCGGAGGCTCCCGGCGATCCGGTGGTCCTGAGCGGTGAGCCACCGGATCCCTCGCGGATTCCTGGGGGCTGCCGGTTCCATGCGCGGTGCCAGGTTCTGGCGAGCGGGGAGGCCGAGCGGGCCGGTGTCTCCGACGCGTGCCGGACCGTGGATCTGCCGGTGCTTTCGGGTGGCGGCGGGTCTGAGGTGGCCTGTCATTGGGCTCGGGCGCGTGTGGCGGAGGGTGCGCCTTAGGGTCTGCCTCCTGCTTGCTTCGTGGGCGACCGCGGGCCGGTGGGGGCTGATCGCGCAGTTCCCCGCGCCCCTGAAATGCACACTGCGTGCGCCATTTCATAGGCGCGCATCACGCGCCCCCTGGGGCAGCGGCGAAGCCGCAACGCCCCCAGGGGCGCGGGGAACTGCGCGACCAGCCCCCACCGGCCGGCACCCGGCAACGCACCCACACCCGCACCCGCACCCGCACCCGCACCCGAGCGGAGCGCTTCAGCTCTTGTGGAACGCCGCCGCCTGTCCGACCTCGTAGTCGCCGGCCGGCTGCTGGACGATGACGTTCAGCCGGTTGAAGGCGTTGATGCTGGCGATGAGGCACACCAGCGCGCCGAGCTGGTCCTCGTCGTAGTGCTTGGCGGCGTTCGCCCAGGCCTCGTCCGTGACGCCACCGGCCGCGTCCGCGAGGCGCGTGCCCTGTTCCGTCATTTCGAGGGCGGCGCGCTCGGCGTCGGTGAAGACCTTGGCCTCGCGCCAGGCGGCGATCAGGTTGAGCCGCAGCGAGGTCTCCCCGGCGGCCGCGGCTTCCTTGGTGTGCATGTCGAGACAGCCCGAGCAGCCGTTGATCTGGCTGGCGCGGATCTTCACCAGTTCCTGCGTCGCGGCCGGCAGCGTCGACTCCATGATCGGCATGTTCGCCCCGACGAGGCGCTTGACGAACCCCATGGCGGACTTGCTGGCGAACATGTTCAGACGAGCTTCCATGACGGGCTCCCTGTGCCGTGGTGAGTGCTTTCACCGACGAGACGGATCGGGCGGGCCCGTTCGTGACATGCCCGGAGTGTGACCTACGCCACCAGCCCCGGCGTCACTACGCTTCGTAGGCCTCGACGAGCTCCCGCGACTGCTTCACGTCGTTCGCGATGGCCTCGATGAGCTCGTCGAGCGAGTCGAACTTCGACATGCCGCGCACGAACGCCAGGAAGTCCACGGCCACGTGCAGCCCGTACAGGTCAAGGCCCACCCGGTCGATGGCGTACGCCTCGACGGTACGCTCGACGGCGTCGAACTGGGGGTTCGTCCCCACCGAGATCGCCGCCGGCATCGCCTCGCCGTTCACGTGCAGCCAGCCGGCGTAGACGCCGTCCGCCGGGATCGCCGTGTGCGGCAGGGTCTCCACGTTCGCGGTGGGGAAGCCGAGCTCGCGCCCGCGCTGCGCGCCGCGCACGACCACGCCCTCGACGCGGTGCGGCCGGCCGAGGATCTCCCGGGCCCCCTCGACATCGCCCTCGGCGACGAGGCGCCTGGTCAGAGTCGAGGAGAACGGCTGGCCGCCACCCGCGGCGCCGCTCACGTACAGGTCCACGACCTCGACCTCGAAGTCGTAGGTGCCGCCCTGCTCGGCGAGGAAGTCGACGTTGCCCGCGGCCTTGTGCCCGAAGCGGAAGTTGGGGCCCTCGACGACCACGCGCGCGTGCAGTTTGTCGACGAGGACCTTCGCCACGAACTCGGCGGGCGACAGCTTCGAGAACTCGGTGGTGAAGGGGAGGATCAGCACGGCGTCGACGCCGAGGTCGGTCATCAGCTCGGCGCGCCGGTGGTGCGGCGCGAGCAGCGGCGGGTGCGAACCTGGGCGCACGACCTCACTGGGGTGCGGGTCGAAGGTGACGACAACGGCGGGAACGCCCAGCTCACGCGCGCGCTCCACGGCCCGCCCGATGATCAACTGGTGCCCGCGGTGCACCCCGTCGTAGGAGCCGATGGTGACGACGCTGCGCCCCCAGTCCTGGGGAATGTCCTCCAAGCCACGCCAGCGCTGCACGGTGATTGCTCCTCGCAAACCTGTGTACGACGAATCCGTCTCTGCGGTCTCTGCGGCCTCGGCGGTCCCGACGATCTCTGTGTCCCATACCGATTACGCAGCTCTAAGAGTGCCATGCCGACCGCCCGCGGCTCTCATCGGGCGGGTTGACAGGCTCTCAGACGGGGACGGGTACCCCGGCCAGGTTCTCGATCATCCGCCGGGCGCTCGGTCCGACCAGCGCCGCCCACTCCTGGGGCGCGGCCGCGAGCCAGCCGGCCAGTCGCGCGGCGAACCCCGGCACGCTCCGCGCGAGTTCCACCAGGCGCCGGTCGAAGCACGCGGCGCCCTCCGGCGTACGGACGAGCAGCATCCCCGTACGGCGCACCAGCTCCCGCGTCCGGGGCTGCCCGCGCCGCACCGCGCCCCACGCGACGGCGTCCAGCACCGCGCCCAGGACCGCGGGTTCCCGCTCCTGCCCGAGCAGGACGTCGAGCAGCTCGGCCCGCGGCCCGCGCGAGGCGGCCGTACCGGGCGCGGCGAGGACGGGCGCGAGCGCGGCGCGGACGGCCACGGGCCGGGCCCGCAGCAGCTCCACGACGAGCGGGAACAGTACGGCGCGCGCGGCGGACCCCTGCTCCAGGCGCCGGTCCACGAACGTCGCCACGTGCCCGGCCGCGGTCTCGGGCGCCGCCCGCGCCAGCTCCCCGACGAGCGCGGCCGCGCGCCGGGCCAGGTCGGGCGAGGTGATGTCGGCCAGGGTGCGCAGCAGGTCCCCGACGCCGGGGCCCGGTTCCTGCAGCCGGGCCTGGAACGCCACGAACACCGCTTCGGGGTGCGTGCCGAGGGCCGCGGCCAGCGCCGACGCGGGCAATTGCGGATCCCCGGCGACGAACCACTGCAGGGCCCGCGCCAGATACCCGGACCGCGACAGCGGATCCCGTACGAGCAGGGCGAGCGCGGCACCGTGCAGCGTGCGGTCGCAGGGGCGGGCCAGCAGGGCGAGCGCGGCGTACCGCAGCAGCCCCCGGTCGGCCTCGTCCGTCGCCCGGACGGCCGCCCGCAGCCCGTACGCCGCGGCCGCCACGCGTCGCGCGGGCCGCTCGTCGTGCGCCCACCGGTCGGCGGCCCGGCAGAGCGCGGACGGCTCCTCGTCGGCGAGGACCGCGAGCAGTTCGTCGGCCCTCGGGTGCGCGCAGTCGACGAGCGCCTCGACGAGGTCGTCGACGGCCCGGTGCCGATGGGTGTGGAGCAGGGCCTGCGCCGCGGTCGCCACGGTGGCGTCGGGCCGCGCGGGCAGCGGCCGCTCGTCGTCGAACCACCGGGTGAGCAGCCGCTGTGCCCGGTCCGGCTCGGCGGCAAGGGATTCGGCGACGGCGTCGAGATACCGCCCGCCCTCCTCCCGGCCGTCGTGCACGACGAGTCGCCGCAGCAGCTCGAACCGGAGGTCGTCGTCCACGGGCAACGCGGTCCAGAACCAGGGCCCGAAGGCGCCGCGGTCGGCGAGCTCTTCGAGGACGGGCACATAGGCGCCGACGTCACGGACGCCCAGCAGTACTTCGCTGACCAGGTGCGAGGCCCACCGGCCTGCTTCACCGGCGCTTACCGCATCCGCATACGCGTCATCGGGCGCGGGCTCGGGCTCGGGCTCGGGCGATCCGATCCAGCCGCACAACTCCCGCAGCCGTTCACCGAGTTCCTCCGTGCCGCCCTGCCGCTCGACCAGCAGCAGCGCCCGCACCACGGGTCCCGCCCGGTGGCGCGGCACCGGTACCGAGCCCACGCGGTGCGAGCGCCGGAACACCAGGGCGTCCAGGGCCGCGTCCAGATCCAGGTGCATCCCCTGTATCCAGTCGGCCACTTCCTCGTGCGCGAAGCGGTACCCGCCGCCCGCGGGCACAAGGACCCCCTCCGCCAGCACGGCCGACGCCCACCCGCTCACCCCGCGGCGCGTCCCCCACGGGAACAGCTCCTCGAAGGTCCTCCGGTCCAACTCGCCCTGTCCCGGGCCCAGGCTGCGCCGCGCCGCCTCGTGCAGCTGCCCGGACACGCGCGCGGCGAGCCGCCGCACCCCGCTGCCCCGCACGCGTCCCGAGGCGGCGAGCCGCACCGCCACCCGTAGACACATCAGGTCCAGGTACGCCGCGAACACCTCGTCGCGGTCGGGGCACCCGGCCACCTCCCCGGGCAACGCCGCCCGGACCTCGCACAGGAGTCGCAGGGCGAGCGGATGCTCCGCGTCCCTCGGCGCGAGCGCGCCCTCGGGGATCCCGAACCGCTCGCGCGCCCGCCGCGCCTGCTCCGCCGCCAGGTCCCCGATCCGTACGCACGCGGGGAGCCGTCCGGCGTGCCCGTGCAGCACCTCGGCGTCGAACAGGGTCCCGGCCTGCTCCCAGTACTCCGCGCGGCACGCCACGACGAGCCGCACCCCCGAGGCCGTCAGCCGGCGCTCGGTCTCCCGTGACCACGCGGCGAGCCGGTGCGCGAGCACGGGCGGCATCTCCTCGGGCCCGTCGAGCAGCAGCACGAGCGGCTGCCCCGCCTCGCGGGCGACCCCGGCGACGCGCTCCGGCGAGATGTCCCCCAGCTCACCCGCCTCGGCGTCCCGGGACGCGGCCACGATCCGGCCGGCCCGCTCCAGGGCGCGCCCCACCGCGTCGGACACCGAGGTGTCGTCGGCGCGCAGGTCGGCGCCGCGCAGCCACAGGGTCGGCGCGGCACTCTCGCCTCCGGCCCGCCGGGCGGCGAGCGCGGCGAGTTCGGTCGTACGGCCGCAGCCCGGGTCCCCGACGAGCGCGAGCACGGCCGCCCCGCCCGTCGTGAAGTCGGCCAACTCCCTTACGACATCGGGCCGTTCGACCGGCTCGACGCCGGGATGGCCGGGGCCGTCGCTGCCCACCGAGACCGCGGTCAGGTGGAGCACCCCGGCAAGATTCAGTTCGGCGCCGTATACGGGAACGGCGGCGGCGTTGCGGGCCAGCAGAGCAGCGAGCCGCGGCTCGGCGACGGCGGCCGCGCGCAGCGGCACCGCGAATCCGGCCGCCTGGTGCCCGGCCTGCAGGGCTGTCCCCAGGACCGCGATCACGGCGCCGGTCTCCGCGTCGAGGACGGGCCCGCCCGCGGCCCCGCCGCCGAGCCGCAGCGCATCGGCCCCCGCGGTCCCGACCGCCAGCTCCATGGCGCTCTCCAGCCGATGGAACCGGTCGGTCGCGGTGTACGTCACGTCCACGTGCCCGAGCACCCGGGCCTCGCGCCATCCGGCGGCGGCGATCCGTACGTACGCCCCCGGCTCCCGGAGTCCGTCGGCCGCGACGGGCAGCGGTGCGGCGCCGAGCCCCTCGGTGTGCACCAGTGCGAGGTCCACCTCGGGCAGCGCGACGACCGACTCGGGGCCCACCACGCAGGTCGCGCCGCCCGGCCCGTGCAGCACCACGCGGCCGAGCCCGTCCATCGCCTCGTGACTGGTGACGACGGTCCCCCGGTCGTCCGCGACGAACCCCGTCCCACGCGGCCGCCCGGCCAGATCACAGATCCGTACCAGAGGCGGATCCACCATGCCGCGCCCCTCCTGCCGCTGTCCGCCACGCCCCGTTTTTTCGACGGTAGGCGCGCGATGATCAGCTGGACAGGACGCGAGGTGAACGCGCCCCTTCCGCTCCCCCGCTTCACTCCGAGCGCCTGCCCGAAGGGGTGAACTCGACGGGCGTGGCGGATAGACCATAGGAGGGGAACAAGGGGGAACGTGGAGCGGCGGCCACCCAGAGACCGGACAACCGCCGCTCCACCGAAAGAAGAAACGGACCCGTGAGCCGGACCCCTGAGCCGGGCCCGACAGCCGAACCCGTCAGCCGAACACGGCCAGGCTCTTGGCCTTGCCCTTCGACTCCTCGACCAGCGCGAGGAACTGACCGTCCGCGCCGAACACGGCGACGGCCCCCCGGTCGGCGTACTCCCCGGGCATCTCGAGCCGTACGCCGTTCAGGAGCAGCTTCCCGCGGCGCTCGTCCACGTCCCACCGGGGGAACGCGGCGGTCGCGGCCTCGCCCACCGGCAGCACGGTCAGCTCCTGCTGGAGCTGGTCGAGCGTGTGCGCCGAGTCGAGCTTGTAAGGGCCGACACGGGTGCGGCGCAGCGCGGTCAGGTGGCCGCCGACCCCGAGGTCCGCGCCCAGGTCCCGGGCGAGCGCCCGGATGTAGGTGCCGGAGGAGCACACCACGGACACGACCAGGTCGAGCACGGGCGTGCCGTCCTCGGCGACGCCGTCCCGGACGTCGTACACGGCGAAGGACGAGACGGTGACCGGCCGCGCCGGGATCTCGAACTCCTCGCCGTCACGGGCCCGCTTGTAGCTGCGGACGCCCTTGATCTTGATGGCGCTGACCTTGGACGGCACCTGCATGATGGCGCCGGTCAGCTTGGCGACGCCCGCGTCGACGGCCTCGCGCCGGACCCCGGACGCGTCGGTGGACGAGGTGATCTCGCCCTCCGCGTCGTCGGTCAGGGTGTTCTGGCCCAGGCGGATGGTGCCCAGGTACTCCTTCTCGGTCAGCGCGAGATGGCCGAGCAGCTTGGTGGCGCGCTCGACGCCCAGTACGAGCACGCCCGTCGCCATCGGGTCGAGGGTGCCCGCGTGGCCGACGCGGCGGGTCTTGGCGATCCCGCGCATCTTGGCCACGACGTCGTGCGAAGTGAAGCCCGACGGCTTGTCGACGATGACAAGTCCGTCGGGCGGTGGGGTGCGGTCGGACATGCTCAGGCGTCGCCGTCCGTCTCGTCGTCGGCAGCGTCGTCGTCCTCCGGCTTGCGGTACGGGTCCGCGTCGCCGGCGAACGTGGCGCCCGCGGACGTCTCGCGTACCTTCTCGTCCGACTGCCGCGCCTTGTCGAGGAGGTCCTCTATGGTCTTGGCGTTGTCGGGCAGCGCGTCCGCGACGAAGGTCAGGGTCGGCGTGAACTTCACGCCCGCGGCCGCGCCGACCGCGGAGCGCAGAATGCCCTTGGCACTCTCCAGCCCGGCGGCCGCCTCGGCGCGCAGCTCGTCGTCCCCGTACACCGTGTAGAAGACGGTCGCTTCCCGCAGGTCACCCGTGACACGGGTATCCGTGATGGTGACGTGGGTGCCGAGCCGCGGGTCCTTGATCCCACGCTGCAGCTTCTTGGCCACCACCTCTCGGATGAGGTCCGCCAGCCTCTTGGCGCGCGCGTTGTCGGCCACTGGTCCGTCTCCTTAGTAACTGTCTCGCTTGTTGCTTCAGTCTTCGTCGCTGTGGAGCCTGCGTCGAACCGAGAGCAGTTCCACCTCGGGCCGCCCGGCGACCAGACGCTCGCAGCGGTCCAGTACGTCGGTGAGGTGTCCCGTGTCCCCGGAGACCACCGCGAGCCCGATCTCGGCCCTGCGATGGAGGTCCTGGCTGCCCGTCTCCGCCGCACTCACCGCGTATTTGCGCATGAGTTCGGCGACGATCGGACGAACGAGGGAGCGTTTTTCCTTCAGCGAGTGAACGTCGCCGAGGAGCAGATCGAAGGACAGAGTCCCCACATACATGTGTGTATCCGGATGTCCCGCCGGTTCGGGTTCGTATGGGCGCACTTGCGTTACGCCGATACAGAAACCGTACACGCAACGGCCGGGGCCGATCGACGGAAATAAGTTCCGCCGACCGGCCCCGAACCTTTACTGCGTGGTGCTGCGTGGTACTGCGGAGATCAGCCGCGCGGCTTCTCGCGCATCTCGTACGTCGCGATGACGTCGTCGACCTTGATGTCGTTGAAGTTGCCGAGGTTGATACCGCCCTCGAACCCTTCGCGGAGCTCGGTGACATCGTCCTTGAAGCGACGCAGACCGGAGATGTTGAGGCTCTCCGCGATGACCTTGCCATCGCGCAGCAGGCGCGCCTTGGTGTTGCGCTTGACCTCGCCGGACCGGACGAGCACACCGGCGATGTTGCCCAGCTTGGACGACTTGAAGACCTCGCGGATCTCCGCCGTGCCGAGCTCGACCTCTTCGTACTCCGGCTTGAGCATGCCCTTGAGGGCCGCTTCGATCTCCTCGATGGCCTGGTAGATCACCGAGTAGTACCGGACGTCGACGCCCTCGCGCTCCGCCATCTGCTGCGCACGGCCGGCTGCCCGGACGTTGAAGCCGATGACGATGGCGTCGGAGCCGGTCGCCAGGTTGATGTCGGACTCGGTGACCGCACCCACACCGCGGTGCAGGACACGGATGTCGACCTCGTCGCCGACGTCGAGCTGGAGCAGCGAGGACTCGAGAGCCTCCACCGAACCGGACGCGTCGCCCTTGATGATGAGGTTGAGTTCCTGCACCAGACCGGCCTTGAGGGCCTCGTCCAGGTTCTCCAGGGAGAACCTGATGCCACGGCGCGCGAAGTTGGCGTTGCGCTCGCGAGCGGCACGCTTCTCGGCGATCTGACGGGCCGTACGGTCCTCGTCCACCACCAGGAAGTTGTCGCCGGCACCCGGGACGTTGGTGAGGCCGAGGACGAGGACCGGAGTCGACGGACCCGCCTCTTCCACGTTCTCGCCCTTGTCGTCGAGCATCGCGCGGACTCGGCCGTACGCGTCGCCGACCACCATCGTGTCACCGACGCGGAGGGTACCGCGCTGGACCAGGACGGTCGCGACGGCGCCGCGGCCCTTGTCCAGGTGGGACTCGATCGCAATACCCTGCGCGTCCTGCTCCGGGTTGGCCCGCAGGTCGAGCGAGGCGTCCGCGGTCAGGACCACGGCCTCGAGGAGGGCTTCGATGTTCTCGCCCTGCTTGGCGGAGATGTCGACGAACATCGTGTCGCCGCCGTACTCCTCGGCCACCAGACCGAACTCGGTGAGCTGACCGCGCACCTTGGTCGGGTCGGCACCCTCGACGTCGATCTTGTTGACCGCGACCACGATCGGCACGTCGGCCGCCTTGGCGTGGTTCAGCGCCTCGATCGTCTGGGGCATGACGCCGTCGTTCGCCGCGACCACGAGGATCGCGATGTCGGTCGACTTCGCACCACGTGCACGCATGGCGGTGAACGCCTCGTGACCCGGGGTGTCGATGAAGGTGATCTTGCGCTCTTCATTGTTCACCTCGGTCGCGATCTGGTACGCGCCGATGTGCTGGGTGATGCCGCCGGCCTCGCCCGCGATGACATTCGTCTTGCGGATGGTGTCGAGGAGGCGGGTCTTACCGTGGTCGACGTGACCCATGACGGTCACGACCGGCGGACGGGAGACCAGGGCCTCTTCGCCGCCCTCGTCCTCGCCGAACTCGATGTCGAAGGACTCGAGCAGCTCGCGGTCCTCCTCCTCCGGGCTGACGACCTCGAGGACGTAGTTCATCTCGCCCGCGAGCACCTGGAGGGTCTCGTCGGAGACGGACTGCGTGGCAGTGACCATCTCGCCGAGGTTCATCATCACGGCGACGAGCGACGCCGGGTTGGCGTTGATCTTCTCCGCGAAGTCGGTGAGGGACGCACCGCGCGACAGGCGGACGGTCTGTCCGTTGCCGCGAGGCAGCATGACGCCGCCGACCGACGGGGCCTGCATGGCCTCGTACTCCTGGCGCCTCTGCCGCTTCGACTTGCGACCACGACGGGCGGGCCCGCCGGGACGGCCGAACGCACCCTGCGTGCCACCACGGGCACCGGGGCCACCGGGACGACCGCCACCGGGACGACCGGCGAAACCGCCACCGCCACCGGGACGACCGGCGAAGCCGCCGCCACCGCCGCCACCACCGGGACGACCGGCGAAACCGCCGCCGCCACCACCGGGACCGCCCGGACGACCGGCGAAGCCGGGACGACCGCCGCCGCCGCCACCGCCACCGGGACGACCACCACCGCCGCCGGGACCACGGCCACCGCCGGGGCCACCACCGGGACGCGGGCCCGCGGCGGGACGCTGCGGCATCATGCCCGGGTTCGGACGGTTACCACCGGGGGCACCGCCGGGACGCGGACCGGCCGCGCCGCCCTGCGGACGAGGCATGCCGCCCGGGGTCGGACGGGCGCCGCCCTGACCCTGCGGACGGGGACCACCCTGGCCGCCACCCTGCGGGCGCGGGCCGCCGGGGGCACCCTGGCCACCCGGACGCGGGGCGCCACCCGGACGGGGCGCCTGCGGGCGCGCCATGCCGGTGGAACCACCAGAGGTGAAGGGGTTGTTGCCGGGGCGCGGACCCGCGGGACGGGCGCCTCCCGGACGGGGAGCGCCACCCTGGCCGCCCTGGCGCGGGGCGCCCTGACGGTCACCGCGGTTGTCGCGGTCGCCACCACGGTTGTCACGGTCGCCACGGCCCTGGCCCTGGGCACCCTGCGCGGGGGCCGGACGGCCACCGGGCTTGGGGGCACCGGGACGGGCGGCCGGACGCGGCGCGCTCGCAGCCGGGGCCGACGAAGCGGCCGGGGCGGCGGGAGCCGCGGGGGGCGCTGTGAACTCGGGTGCGGCCGGCGCGGGCGAAGCGGGCTTGGGAGCCGGCTTCGCGGGGGACGGACGCGGACCCGGCGTCGCGGCCGGGGCGGCGGGCGCCTCGGCAGCGGGCGCCTCGGCGGCGGCCGGCTTCGGGGCCGGCGGGCGCGGCGCGGCAGGCTTCGCGGCCTGCGCGGGGGAAGGGGTGGGACGCGGCGCCGCGGGCTTCGCGGGCGCGGCCTTCTTGGCGGGCTTGCCGCCGTTGCCCTGCTGGAGGGCGTCAGTCAATTTGCGTACTACCGGCGCCTCGATCGTCGAGGACGCCGAACGTACGAATTCACCGAGTTCTTGGAGCTTGGCCATGACGACCTTGCTCTCGACTCCGAACTCCTTGGCGAGTTCGTATACCCGGACCTTAGCCACTTCGCTCCTTTTAGGTCCGGGTTACGCCGGACCGTCGCTACTTCATGGGCGTACTCATCGCGTGCTCATCGAGTGCTCATCGCAATCTCGACCTACTTCCAACTCGCGGGGTACCAGGGCCGCACAGGGGTTCCGTGCGGCGCTTCTTACGGTGTTTCCTGCTCGACTCGGTGGCGAAGCGCCTCCGTGTCGAACGGTCCAGGGGCCCGATAAGCCCGCTGGAACGCCCGGCGGCGGACCGCCAGGTCGAGACAGACCAGGGCGGGGTGCACGTAGGCACCCCGGCCGGGCAGCGTACCGCGATCATCGGGGACGCATCGGCCCTCGATCACCACGATCCGCAGCAGATCGCTCTTGGCCGCTCGCTCCCGGCATCCCACACAGGTTCGCTCAGGGCATACGCGGTCATGCGTCCGGCCAGACACTCTTTAGTCTACCTCCCCGTATCGACCTCACCCCTTCGGGGCACAAATCGAACGGCTGTTTCTCGTCACATACTGTCGTGAACCAAGCGCGGAGCGCCCGGGCTTATTCCCCGCCCTGCTCGGTGTCCGGGCGGATGTCGATGCGCCAGCCGGTCAGCCGGGCCGCCAGGCGGGCGTTCTGCCCCTCCTTGCCGATGGCGAGGGAGAGCTGGTAGTCGGGGACCGTCACACGGGCCGAACGGGCCGCGAGGTCGACGACCTCGACCTTGGAGACACGGGCCGGGGAGAGCGCGTTGGCCACCATCTCCGCCGGGTCGTCCGACCAGTCGACGATGTCGATCTTCTCGCCGTTCAGCTCGCCCATCACGTTGCGCACGCGACCGCCCATGGGGCCGATGCAGGCGCCCTTGGCGTTGAGCCCGCTGCGCGTCGAACGCACCGCGATCTTCGTACGGTGACCTGCCTCACGTGCGATGGCCGAGATCTCGACGCTGCCGTCGGCGATCTCCGGCACCTCGAGCGCGAAGAGCTTCTTCACCAGGCTCGGGTGCGTACGCGACAGGGTCACGGACGGACCGCGCACGCCCTTCGCGACACGGACGACGTACGAGCGCAGGCGCATGCCGTGCTGGTACTCCTCGCCCGGCACCTGCTCCTGCACCGGCAGGATCGCCTCGAGCTTGCCGATGTCGACCAGCACGTTCTTCGGGTCGCGGCCCTGCTGGACCACGCCCATCACGATGTCGCCCTCACGGCCCGCGTACTCGCCGAGCGTCGCGTCGTCCTGGGCGTCGCGCAGGCGCTGCAGGATGACCTGCTTCGCGGTGGTGGCGGCGATGCGGCCGAAGTCGGACGGGGTGTCGTCGAACTCCTTGGCCTCCTGGCCCTCTTCGAGGTCCGCCGGATCCTCCGTCGCCCACACCGTCACGTGGCCGCTCTCGCGGTCCAGCTTCACGCGTGCGCGGCGGAAGCTCCCGTCGGTGCGGTGGTAGGCGATGAGGAGGGCCGACTCGATCGCCTCGACCAGCAGGTCGAAGGAGATCTCCTTCTCCCGCACCAGACCCCGCAGGGCACTCATGTCGATGTCCACGGCTACGCCTCCTCTTCGTTCTCTTCGTTCTTGTTCTTACGGTTGAACTCGACCTGGACCCGCGCCTTGGCGATGTCCGTGAAGCCGAGCCGTCGGGCGGTGGCCTTGCGGCCCTTCACGCCCGGTACTTCGAGGTCGATTCCCTCGTCGTCGACTTCGAGGATGCGCGCGACCAGTTCACTCTCGTCGGTCAGCTGGAACCTGACGAGGCGGTCCAACGCGCGGACGTAGTGGCGGTGCTCGGTGAGAGCGCGCTCGGCACCCGGGGTGCCGACCTCCAGCTCGTACTCACCGTCGCCCATGGCGTCCGTCTCGTCGAGCTTCGCCGAGAGCGCGCGGCTCACATCGGCGACCCGGTCGAGGTCGGCTCCTTCGTCGGAGTCCACGACGACACGCAGCACCCGCTTACGTCCTACCGAGGCCACTTCGATCTCTTCGAGGTCGAGCCCCTCTGAGCCGACGAGCGGTTCCAGTAGTTCCCGCAGCCTCTCGTTCTGGGTCGTGCTCATCCGGGTGACTCCTCGGCCGCGTGTGCTGTTGTGGTTTGCCGTCATTCCATGCGCGTCAGGTCAAAGGGTATCCGGTCCAGGGGGGTGTTGCCGTCCACCCGGGAAGGAGCGACGGTACGGTGATCACCGGCCGCTCCGTCCCGATCGCGCCGAAACCTTCTGAGCCGAAACCCTGTCTGAGCCTGTCTGAGCCTTCCCGCCGCACCCTTCTGCCGAGGACGACCGCCGTGCCGCTCACCACTCGGTCCCGCCCGGGGCCACGCCGTAGGAGTCTGCTCGCCTCGCTGGCCGGGGCCGCGTTGCTGACCGGGTGTACGGACGACAGCGACGACGGCGCCCAGGGCGCACCCTCGCTGTCGCAGGAGAGAAGGCTGAAGGCGCGGGCGGCCCGCGAGAGCGCGGATCTGCTGGGCCAGTACGACCGGGCGCTCGCCGCGCTCCCCTCGCTGGCGGCCAGGATCGGCCCGCTGCGCGAAGAGGTCGAACGGCACGTGAAGGCGTTCGGCGGCGCGGTCCGGCCATCGGCGCTCGCCCCGTCGGCGACCACCCCGCCGGTCGCCGAGAAGGACGCGCTGAAGGCGCTGGCGGCGGCCGAGCGGGCGCTGTCGGACCGGCGGATGACGGCGTTGCTCGACGCCCCCGCCGAACAGGCGCGCCTGCTCGCCTCGGTGGCGGCGGCCGGGGCCGGGCACGCGTATCTGCTGACGGAGGAGTGACGCTGATGAGCGAGAGCGAACTGCTCGCGACGGTGCAGGCCGCGCTGCGTGCCGAGCACGCGGCGGTGTACGGGTACGGGGTGGTCGGCGGCCGGATCGGCGCGGGCCGCCGCGCCGAGGCGAAGGCCGCGTACGACGCGCACCGCGCCCGCCGGGACGAACTGCGGCGCACGGTGGGCGACCTGGGCGGCAGCCCCGCGGAATCCGCCGGGGCGTACGCGCTGCCGTTCCCGGTGCCGGACGCGGCCGCCGCGGCTCGGCTCGCGGCGGACATCGAGGACAAGGTCGCCGGGGTGTACTCGGACCTCGTCCGGACGGCGAGCGGCGAGCGGCGCCGGGGCGCGGCGGACGCGCTGCGGGAGGCGGCCGTCCGTGCGGTGCGGTGGCGCGGCGGGAGCGTAGCCTTCCCTGGGCTCGCCGAACGGGCGGCGGTGCCCTCCGCATCGCCCTCGGCGACTCCGCGTACGTAAGCAGCTGCTGACTTCAGTAGTACTTCGGTAGTACTCAGGTAGTAACTGCGTCGTTCTGGAAGGGATCTCTCGCGCATGGCTTTTGAACCGCCGCAGCGGCTGGTGAACGCGCTCGGCGAAGTGCGCGACGAAGGGGCGTCGGCGTGGCTCGGCCGGGCCGGAACCCTGCTCGACGAGGCCGCGGCCCGGCGCGAGGTGACCGTCGAGCGGGTGCACGTGCCCGGCGGGCGCAGCAGTCTGATCGCCCATGTCCGGACGCCGGACGGCGCGCCCGCGGTGCTGAAGCTCGCGCCCGAGCGGTTCCGTCCGGAGGCGGAGCGGGCGGCGCTGACGCACTGGAACGGCTTCGGGGCGGTACGCCTGCTGGATCCCGGCGTCAACGACGGGGCGCTGCTCCTGGAGCGGCTGCACCCCGAGGTCTCGGTGCGGACGCTGCCGGAGGCGAAGGCGCTCCTCGAGGCGGCGGGCACGTTGCGCCGGCTGTGGACGGAGCCGCCGGCCGGGCGCAACTGCGAGACCGTGCCCGAGCGCACGGGCCGGCAGGCGACGGCGATGCGGGCGGGCGCGGACGCGTTCCCCGAGGTCGCCCCGCTGGTCGACGCGGCTCTTCAGGCCCGCGATGAGCTGGTGGCCGCGCCGCCCGAACTGCGGCTGCTGCACGGCACGTTCCGGCAGTCCAAGGTGCTCTCCGGCGAGCGGACGCCGTGGCTGGCCGTCGGGCCCGACCCGGTCGTCGGCGAGTGCGCCTTCGACCTGGCACGGCTGGTGCGCGACCGGGTCGAGGACCTGATCGGCTCGCCGTCGGGCCCGGCCATCACCCGCCGCCGCGTGAAGCGGCTCGCCGAGTCCCTGGACGTGGACCAGGTGCGGCTGCGCGGCTGGACGCTGTTCCGGGCCGTGGAGTCCGGGGTGCGGGCGCTGCGCGTGGGGCGGGAGCGGGACGGCGAGAACCTGCTGGAGTTCGCGGGCTGGCTCTGAGAGCCTTTTTTTGAGACACGTACGAAGCAGGACAGCGCCCCGGACATGAGTGTCCGGGGCGCTGTCCTGCTGCCGGCTGATTACGCGGTGAGGCGGGCCACGGCCTCCTCGACCGTGAGCTCCTCGCGCTCGCCCGTGCGGCGGTCCTTCAGCTCGACGACACCGTCGGCACTGCGGCGGCCCGCGACCAGGATCTTCGGCACACCGATCAGCTCGGAGTCGGTGAACTTCACGCCCGGGGAGATGCCGGGGCGGTCGTCGACCAGGACGCGGACGCCGGCCGCGGCCAGCTTGTCGGAGACCTCCAGGGCCAGCTCCGTCTGGAGGGCCTTGCCCGCGGCGACGACGTGCACGTCGGCCGGGGCGATCTCCTCGGGCCAGATGAGTCCCTTGTCGTCGGCGTGCTGCTCGGCGAGGGCGGCGACGGCCCGCGAGACGCCGATGCCGTACGAGCCCATGGTGACGCGGACCGGCTTGCCGTTCGGGCCGAGCACGTCGAGCTGGAAGGCGTCGGCGTACTTGCGGCCGAGCTGGAAGATGTGGCCGATCTCGATGGCGCGGTCCAGCTTGAGGCCCGTACCGCAGGCCGGGCACGGGTCGCCTTCCTGGACGACGACGACGTCGACGTACTCGGAGACCTCGAAGTCCCGTCCGGCGACGACGTTCTTGGCGTGCACGCCGTCCTTGTTGGCGCCGGTGATCCACGCGGTGCCGGGGGCGACGCGCGGGTCGGCGAGGTAGGTGACCTTCTCCAGGCCCTGCGGGCCGACGTAGCCGCGGACGAGATCGTCGCGGCCCTCGAAGTCCTCGGCCGTCACGAGCTCGACGGCGGCCGGGGCGAAGTGCGCCTCGACCTTGTCCAGGTCGACCTCGCGGTCGCCGGGGACGCCGACGGCGACGATCTCGCCGTCGACCTTCACCAGCAGGTTCTTCAGAGTGGCCGACGCCGGGACGCCGAGGTGCGCGGCGAGCGTCTCGATGGTCGGGGTGTCGGGCGTGGGGACCTCTTCGAGGACGGGGGCCTCGGTCGCGTCCACCGGCTTCAAGGCGTAGGTGACCGCCTCGGTGTTGGCCGCGTAGTCGCAGTTCGGGCAGTCGGCGAAGGTGTCCTCGCCGGCTCCGGCCGGGGCCAGGAACTCCTCGGACTTGGAGCCGCCCATGGCGCCGGCGGTCGCCGCGCAGATCCGGTAGTCGAGGCCGAGGCGCTCGAAGATGCGCTGGTAGGCGGCGCGGTGCAGGGCGTACGACTCGGCGAGGCCCTCGTCCGTCAGGTCGAAGGAGTACGAGTCCTTCATCTGGAACTCGCGGCCGCGCAGGATGCCGGCGCGGGGGCGGGCCTCGTCGCGGTACTTCGTCTGGATCTGGTAGAGGATCACCGGCAGGTCCTTGTAGGACGTGCACTGGTCCTTGACCAGCTGGGTGAAGATCTCCTCGTGGGTCGGGCCGAGGAGGTAGTCGCCGCCCCTGCGGTCGTTGAGGCGGAACAGCTCGGCGCCGTACTCCTCCCAGCGGCCGGTCGCCTCGTAGGGCTCCTTGGGCAGCAGCGCGGGGAGCAGGACCTCCTGGGCGCCGATGGCGTCCATCTCCTCGCGGACGATGCGCTCGACGTTCGCGTAGACCTTGCGGCCGAGCGGCAGCCAGGACCAGACACCGGCCGCGGTGCGGCGCACGAAACCGGCGCGGACCAGCAGTTTGTGGCTGAGCACCTCGGCGTCAGCCGGGTCGTCGCGCAGGGTCTTCACCATCAAGCGGGACATGCGCTGGACCTGGGCCTTGGCCATGATTTCTCGACTCCTGCGACGAAAGGGTTGTGTCCAGGAGGTTAGCCGGGCGGTGGGCGCGGCCGGAAATCGGTTCCGGGTCGGCGGCTTCGCTCAGCGGCGCAGCGGGAGGGGTGCGCCCATCACCGCGTACGGCTTCGGGGCGCTGGGGAAGAGGACCTGCCGCGCCAGGTCGTCGTAGCCGAGGGAGTGGTAGAGGCCGCGGGCCGGGCTGTCGAAGTCGATCGCGGAGAGGATCGAGCGGGGCTGCGTCGCGGAGTCGGTGATCGTGGTGATGAGGGTGCGGCCGATACCGCGGTTCTGGTAGCCGGGGTGGACGTGCAGCTCGGTGATGACGAAGGAGTCGTCGAGCCAGTGCTCGTGGCCCTGGGCGCGCAGGTACGGCTCGACGACCGTGGACCACCAGTGGGTACGGTCGTTCGGCATGCCGTAGACGAACCCGACGAGGCGGCCGGTCTCCGTGGTGGCGCCGAGGGCGCGGGCCCCGGCGTAGGTGATGTGGCGCAGCACGATCTGCCGGCGTACGGCGATCTCGTCGTCGCTCAGGCCGAAGGCGTACGCCTGGACGGCGAGGGCGTCGTCGACGCGGGCGTGCAGATCGAGGGGGCCGATGGTGACGGCGGCGTCGTCCGTACGGTTCCGGTGCGGCATTCCCGGAGGGTACCCCGACGGGCCGGGCCTCCTGTTCGGAGGCCCGGAACGCCGAGGTCAGCCCCGCACCGGCAGGCGCGGCACGCTTGCCAGCAGGCGGCGGGTGTAGGCGTGGGCGGGTGTGCCGAGGACCGTGGAGGTGGCTCCTGCCTCGACGACCCGGCCGCGCTCCAGGACGACGGTGCGCTCGCACAGGGCGGCCACCACCGACAGGTCGTGGGAGACCATCACGACCGTCAGGCCCGCGGTCTCCTTCAGCTCCGCCAGCAGGTCGACGACCTTCACCCGCGTCGTGACGTCGAGCGCTGAGACCGGTTCGTCGGCGAGGAGCACCCGTGGGTCGCAGACGGTGGCCCGCGCGATGGCGATGCGCTGGCGCTGGCCGCCGGAGAACTCGTGCGGGTAGCGGTCCGCGGCGTCCGCCGGGAGGCCCACCCGGCTCAGCGCCTCGGCGACGCGGCGCCCGGCGTCCGCGCCGGTGGCGATCCCGAGGGAGCCGAGCGGCTCGGCCACGATGCGGCGGACGCGCTGGCGCGGGTCGAGGGAGGCGTACGGGTCCTGGAAGACGCACTGCACGCCGCGCCGGAACGCCTTCATCTGCGCCCGGTCGCGCAGCCGCAGCGCGTCACCGTCGAAGCGGACCGTGCCTTCGGTGGGCCGGGCGAGGCCGAGCAGCATGCGCAGCAGTGTCGTCTTGCCGGCTCCGGACTCGCCGACGAGCGCCAGGCTCTGCCCGGCCTCCACGGCGACGGAGACGTCCCGGACGACCGGTGCCGCGCTCCCCCGGTACGCGTACGACACCGCGTCGAGCTCCAGGATCGGAGTCATCGCGCACCTCCCAGGTCGAGCGCCGCTTCCAGCTGCCGCGCGCTGTCCACCAGCGCCTTGGTGTAGGCCTCGCGAGGAGCCCGTACGACGTCGGCGACGGCGCCCGTCTCGACCGCGCGGCCGTCCTTCATGACCAGCACCCGGTCCGTCACCCGGGAGACGACCGCGAGGTCGTGGCTGACGAACAGCACCGCCATGCCGCGCTCGCGCACGAGCCCGTCGATCAGGTCGAGCATCTCGGCCTGCACGGTCACGTCCAGGGCCGTCGTCGGTTCGTCGGCGATCAGCAGCGCCGGGTCACAGGCCAGTGCCATGGCGAGCGCGATCCGCTGGCGCTGGCCGCCGGAGATCTCGTGCGGGAAGGCGCGGGCGATACGGTCCGGCTCCGGCAGCCGCACCTGGTCGAGCAGCGCGGTCACCGCCGTCCCCAGCGCCGCGCCCTTCAACTGCCGCCGCCTGCGCAGTGGTTCGGCGATCTGGCGGCCCACCCGCATCAACGGGTCCAGGGCCGTCAGCGGCTCCTGAAAGACGACGGCCGCGCTCCGCCCTCGTACTCCTATGAGGGTCCGCTCGCTCGCCCCGACGATCTGCGTGCCGTCCAGCTCGACGCTGCCGGTCACCGTCATGCCCCGGGGCAGCAGGCCGAGCACGGCGAGCGTGGTCAGGGATTTCCCGGAGCCGGATTCGCCGATGAGGCCGAGCCGTTCGCCGCGCGCGATCTCGAAGCCGAGCTCCGAGACGAGCGGACGCCCCTCGGCGGTACGGATCGTCAGGTCGGCGACCGAGAGCAGTACGTCCTTCACAGCGCGGCCCTCCCCTTGCGCGTAGTCGGGTCGAGGACGTCGCGCAGGCCGTCCGCGATCAGGTTCACGCCGATCACCAGGAGGACGAGCAGGGCGCCCGGCGCGAGCGCGCCCGCCGGAGCGGTCGTGAACGTCGCCTGGGCCTCCTGGAGCATGCGGCCCCACGAGGCGTTCGGCGGCGGTGCGCCGAGGCCCAGATAGGACAGGCTCGCCTCGGCCAGGACGGCGAGGCCGAACTGCAGCGCCAGGTTGACCGCGAGGGTCGGCCAGATGTTGGGCAGTACGTGCGCGGCGACGACCCGCCCCCAGGACGTGCCGGAGGTACGGGACGCGGTGATGTAGTCCTGCGCCAGGACGCGCTTGACCAGGATCCGGGTCAGCCGGGCCACGACGGCGCTCTGCGCGAGGCCGATCGCGAGGATCGCGGAGCCGAGCGTCGCCGAGCGCGCGGCGACGATCAGCATGGCGAGCAGCAGCGTCGGGAACGCGATGAGGATGTCGAGCAGCGCGGAGAGGGTGTCGTCGAACCAGCCCTGCGCGAACGCCGCGAGGATGCCGAGGACCACGCCGAGCAGTGCCGCGACGGCCACCGCCCCGAGCCCGGCCTGAAGGGCGATCCGCGATCCTGTCATGAGCTGGGTGAACAGGTCGCGGCCGAGCTTGTCGGTGCCGAGCAGGTGCCCGCCGCCGGGCCCGGCGAGCCGCCCGCCGGACGTGTCGTCGCTGTCGTAGGGCAGCCAGAAGAGCGAGACGAGCGCCAGGAGAACCACGAGGCCCGCCAGGATCCCGCCCGTCCAGAGAGTGACGGATGCCTTGCGCTTCATCGCACGCCACCTCCCGACAGCCGGCCGCGCAGCCGCGGATCCACGATGCGTTGGACGAGGTCCGCCACGAACCCGATGATCAGCACCCCGAAGGTCGAGACGAACAGGACGCCCTGGATCACCGGGTAGTCGTGCTGGGCGATCCCGGTCGCGAGCATCGAGCCGAGGCCGGGCAGCGCGTAGACGGACTCGACGACCACGGCGCCGAGCAGCGTGGACGCCAGCTCGATGCCGAGCACCGAGATGACCGGCACGGAGGCGTTGCGCAGTCCGTGCCGCCACATGGCCCGGCCGAACGACGAGCCGAGCGCGCGTGCCGTGCGCAGGTATTCGCTGTCGAGGACGTCGAGGGTGGCCGAGCGTACGTACCGGATCAGGGACGCCGACATCACCAGGGCCACCGTCACCACCGGCAGGACGAGCGAGCGGATCGCCTCACCCGGGGTGTCCCAGGCGTCCTGCGGGAAGCCGCCTGAGGGCAGCCAGCCCGCGTTCAGCGCGAAGACGGCGATGAGGATCATGCCGAGCCAGAACACCGGGACGGCGATGCCGAGTTGGGAGACGCCGCTGAGCAGCGCCCCGTACCAGGTGTTCTTCTTGTACGCGGCCACGAAGCCGGCGGGTACGGCGACGAGCACGGCGAGCACGAACGCCGAGAGGGTCAGCGGCACCGTCACGCTCAGGCGCTGCGAGACCTCGGGGCCGACGGGCAGTGAGCTGACGAAGGACGTGCCGAGGTCGCCGCTCGCCAACTGGCCGACCCAGTGCGTGAATTGTTGCGGCAGCGGCTGGTCGGAGCCGATGGAGTGCCGGGCCGCGGCGATCTGCTCCGGGGAGGCGCCCACCGAGGTGAGCGCGTTCGCCGGGTCGCCGGGCAGCATCCGAAGGAGCACGAACAGCACGATGCTCGCGAGGACGAGGGAGACCAGCAGGAACACCAGCCTCCGCAGGAGGTACCTGACCATAGGAGGGTCAGCTGCTCTTCTTGATGTCGTACGCGAAGAACTGCGAGTTGAGGCCGTTGAGCGGGTAGCCCGACAGCTTCGTGTTCGCGACGACGATCTGCGGATACAGGTACAGCCAGTCGCTGGCCGCGTCCTCGGCGGTCTTGCGGTTGACCTTCTTCAGGAGGTCGGTCTGCGCCTGCGTGCTGGAGGCCTCCTCGGCCTGCCCGACCCACTTCTGGACCTGCTTGTCGTCGTAACCCCAGTAGAAGTCGGGGTTGCCGTACCAGACGAGGTCGCGGTCGTTGACGTGCTCCTGGAGCGTCGCCGAGAAGTCGTGGTTCTTGTAGACCTTCGTGTACCACTCGTCGGGCGTGATCGTGTTGATCTTGACGGTGATGCCGACCTTGGCGAGCTGCGACTTGATGAAGGTGGCGGCGGTGGGGTGCGGGTCGTAGTTCGGGGTGTCCAGCGTGAAGCTGAAGCCCTTGTCGTACCCGGCCTCCTTCAGCAGCTTCTTGGCCTTCGTCACGTCGTACGCGTTGACCTTGGTCAGGTCCTCGTACCAGGGGTCGGTGGGCGGCACCATCGACCCGATCTCCTTGCCGTAACCGCCCCAGACGGATTCGAGGAGCTTCTTGTCGTCGATGGCGGCGGAGACGGCCTGGCGCACCTTGACGTTCGTGAACGGCTTGGCCTTGTCGTTGAAGGCGAGGAGCAGCTTGGTGGTCGAATCGCCGTCGTTGACCTTGTAATTCTGGTTCGACTTGAACTGGTCGAGGGCGTCCGGCGACTGCTCGCTCGTGACGACGTCCACGGCGTTCGTGAGCAGCGCGTTGTTGAGGGCCGTCGCGTCCTTGTAGTAGTGGAAGACGACCTGCTTGTTCTTGGCGGCAGAGCCCCAGTAGCCGCTGAACCGGTCGAGGCTGAGCGCCGAGCCGCGCGTCCACTTGTTCAGCTTGTACGGGCCCGTGCCGTCTTCCGTCGTCTTCAGGTTCTTCGCGGCGGAGTTGATGATCCACACGTAGGAGAGGTTGTAGACGAAGGAGATCGACTTCTTCGACAGGGTGACCTTGACGGTCTTCGCGTCGGGAGTGGCGATGTCCTTGATGACCTCGAGGTTCGCCTTGCGCGCGGACTGCGAATCCTTGGCGATCACCTTCTCCAGGCTGTACTTGACGTCCTCGCTGCTCAGCGTCTTGCCGCTGTGGAACTTGACGCCGTCGCGGAGCGTGAAGGTGTACGTGAGCCCGTCGCCGCTGACCTTGTAGTCCTGGGCGAGGAGCTTGTCGACCTTGCCGTCGTCGGTGAGCCGGAAGAGGCCTTCGTAGACGTTGCCGTTGAGGGCCTCGGTGACGCCCTGGCCGCCGCCACCGGTGTTGTCGAGGTTCTGCGGCTCGTAGAGCGAGCCTATGTTGACGGCGGCGTTCTTGTCGTAACTGCCGTTCTCCGAGCCGGAGTTGGCGCCGCCCCCGCCGCAGGCGGCGAGGGTGACCGCGAGGGCGACGGTGAGCGCGCCGGCGTAGAGGGGCTTCTTGGGGAGGTTCATGGGGGGCCTTACGCGAAGGGGTGCGGGGAGGTGATCAGTGAGCGGTGCCGGTGGCGCCGTCGCGGAAGACGGGGAGCTTCTCGCCGGCCTCGACGGGCAGGTGGAAGCGGTTCTGCCGCGGCGGCATCGGACAGTTGTACTGATCGGAGAAGCCGCACGGGGGCACGAAGGCCCGGTTGAAGTCGAGGCGTACGCGGCCCTCGCCGGTGTGATCGACGTGTTCCACGAAGAGGAAGCGCCCGGCGCCGTAGGTGGATGCGCCGTTCGTCGGATCGCCGAAGACGAGCAGCAGGGTGCCGTCGTCGTCGAAGGCCGAGAGCGTGTAGGCGGTGCCGTCGACGGTGAGGGCGATGTCGCCGGGGACGACCTTCTCGCGGGTGCCGCCGTTGTCCCGGAGGTGCTCGAAAGCCACGCGGCGGGCGCCCTCGACGGGCGTGTACGTGGCATCGAGGACCCACTCCGGGTCGTACGGGAAGGCGTCGATGCGCTCGAAGTCCTGGACGGCCGGGGAGTCCGCGTCCCAGAGGCGCAGGCCGTGCTCGGGTTCGCCGGTGACCAGGTCGGTCCGCTCAAGCGCGGTGACCGTCACGGTGTCGGGCTGCCCGGCGCGGACGGCGTCCAGGTCGGGGAGTTCACCGGCGGGCAGCCAGCGGGTCTCGACGAGCGCGAGGTTCCCGGTGGGGGCGGTGACGGAGCGGTACCGCTCGGCACGCCAGGCCTCCCAGCGCCCCTGGGGGTCGTCGGACGGGGCGGCTTCGCCGGAAACAGACATCGTCGGGCACCTACATTCCGTGAACCTTAAACCAAAGCTCTCCCTTTATGGTTCATAAGGCTCACTAATGTCAAACGGTGTCAAAGAGATGAGACGGGCTCCACACGCCCCGCACAGACAAGCGCGAGCGTCCTAGAACAGGACGCTCATGAACGCCCCGACCTCTTCGAACCCCACGCGCCGGTACGCGGCGCGGGCCGGGGTGTTGAAGTCGTTGACGTAGAGGCTGACGACGGGCGCGACGTCCGCGAGCGCGTAGCGCAGCACGGCGGCCATGCCGGGGGCGGCGAGGCCGCGGCCGCGGTGCTCGGGGGCGACCCAGACGCCCTGGATCTGGCAGGCCTGGTCGGTGGCGGCGCCGATCTCCGCCTTGAAGACCACCTTGCCGTTCTCGTCGAGGCGGGCGAACGAGCGGCCGGAGCCGACCAGTTCGGCCACCCGCGCCTGGTAGAGCAGGCCGCCGTCACCGGCCAGCGGAGAGACGCCGACCTCCTCGGTGAACATCGCCACGCACGCCGGCATGATCGCGTCCATCTCGTCCTTGCGGATCCGGCGCACGTACGGGTCCGGGGCGACGACGGCGGACACCCGGTCGGTCATCATCAGCGGCTGGTGCGGACGCACGTCGCGGGCGGGGCCCCAGCTCCCTTCGAGCAGCCGCCACAGCTGGGCGGTCGGCTCGGCGGGCCCGACGATCGACGAGCAGCGCCGGCCCGCCCGCCGCGCGCGGTCGGCGAAGCCGCGGACGGCCCGGTCGGTCGCGCAGATCGGCACCAGGTTGGCGCCCGCGTAACACAGCGACCGCAGCATGCCGTCCTCGTACCAGCCCCACATCTCGCCACCGAGCCGCCACGGGTCCAGGCCCGCGATGCGGACGCGGGCCGTCACGAAGGCATTGGTGACCGGCTCGCGGTCGAGTACGGCGAGCGCGGCGTCGAGGTCACTCGGTTCGAGGACCCGGGTGGTGGTCTGAGTCAACACGTGCGGGGCCTTTTTGGCTGGGCTGCTGATCTCCGCACTGTACCTGCCGGTCGTATGAGCCGCCTCTGCCTCTGGTGCGGCCCTCGTTCACCACCGTGTGCCGGGTGCCCCTTCGTCGGGCGTCCGCGGGCCGGTGGGGACTTCTCGCGCAGTTCCCCGCGCCCCTGCGAGGCGCACTTCGTGCGCGCTCTTGGGGCTGCGGCGAAGCCGCATGCACCAGGGGCGCGGGGAACTGCGCGATCAGCCACGACGAGAGGCGCGCCCGCCCGGCGGGAGGAACCCGGCAGACGAGCGCGCGAAACGGCAGAACGGGCGGAGCCGATGTCAGCCCGCGATGGCCACGGACGGCTCGCCGGAGGCCACGCCGTCCTTCTCCATCTGCTCGGCGATCTTCATCGCCTCTTCGATGAGGGTCTCCACGATCTTCGACTCGGGGACGGTCTTGATGACCTCGCCCTTCACGAAGATCTGGCCCTTGCCGTTGCCGGAGGCGACACCGAGGTCGGCCTCGCGGGCCTCACCAGGACCGTTCACGACGCAGCCCATGACGGCCACGCGCAGCGGGACCTCCATGCCGTCGAGACCGGCGGTGACCTCTTCGGCCAGCTTGTAGACGTCGACCTGGGCGCGGCCGCAGGACGGGCAGGAGACGATCTCCAGGCGGCGCGGGCGCAGGCCGAGCGACTCCAGGATCTGGTTGCCGACCTTGATCTCCTCGACCGGCGGGGCCGAGAGCGAGACGCGGATGGTGTCGCCGATGCCCTCGGAGAGCAGCGCGCCGAACGCGACGGCCGACTTGATGGTGCCCTGGAAGGCCGGGCCTGCCTCGGTGACGCCGAGGTGCAGCGGGTAGTCGCACTTCTCGGCGAGCAGCCGGTAGGCGTTGACCATCACGACCGGGTCGTTGTGCTTGACCGAGATCTTGATGTCGCGGAAGTCGTGCTCCTCGAAGAGCGACGCCTCCCACAGTGCCGACTCGGCGAGGGCCTCGGGGGTCGCCTTGCCGTACTTCTGGAGCAGCCGGCGGTCGAGCGAGCCCGCGTTCACACCGATGCGGATCGGGGTGCCGTGGTCCTTCGCCGCCTTGGCGATCTCCCTGACCTTGTCGTCGAACTGCTTGATGTTGCCCGGGTTCACCCGGACCGCGGCGCAGCCCGCCTCGATGGCGGCGAAGACGTACTTCGGCTGGAAGTGGATGTCCGCGATCACTGGGATCTGCGACTTCTTGGCGATGATCGGCAGCGCGTCGGCGTCGTCCTGCGTGGGGCAGGCCACCCGCACGATCTGACAGCCGGACGCCGTCAGCTCGGCGATCTGCTGCAGCGTGGCGCCGATGTCGGACGTACGCGTCGTGGTCATCGACTGCACCGAGATCGGGGCGTCGCCGCCGACGGCCACCGTGCCGACCTGGATCTGCCGGCTCTTGCGCCGCTCGGCGAGCTTGATCGGTACGTCCGGCATGCCGAGTGAAATCGCAGTCATCTGCTGTGCAACCCCAAGGTATGAATCGAGTCCCAGGCTTCCGAATCCCAGGCTTCCGAGATTACGGCACCGGCGCACGGCCAAGCACATCGCGCCCCATAACTCCACCCAAAGGTGGGCGGCCGGGCACACAGGGTGCCCGGCCGCCCTAAATCAGACGTGCTCAGGAGATTCGTACGGGGTTAACGACGTCCGCGATCAGGACGAGGATCGTGAAGCAGACGAAGATTCCGGCCACCACGTACGCGACGGGCATGAGCTTCGCCACGTCGAAGGGGCCCGGGTCGGGGCGTCGGAACACCCGGGCCAGGTTGCGCCGCAGCGCCTCCCAGAGGGCGCCCGCGATGTGGCCGCCGTCGAGCGGGAGCAGCGGCAGCATGTTGAAGAGGAAGAGGGACAGGTTGAACCCGGCGACCAGCATCAGCGACATCGCCAGCTTCTGGGTGGCCGGGATGTCGAGCGCGGCGATGTCGCCGCCGACGCGGGCCGCTCCGACCACGCCCATCGGGGAGTCCTGGTCGCGCGGGCCGTCGCCGAACGCCGCGTCCCACAGGGCCGGGATCTTCGCCGGAAGGGCGACGATGGAGTCGACGGCGTCGCCGACCCGGTCGGTCATCCAGGTCACGGAGTCGCCGAAGTCCTGGTGCACGACTCCGGTGGCGGCGGTGAAGCCGAGGAAGCCGGCCTTGACGTAGCCGTCGGTGATCTGGCCGCTGGAGTCCTTCTTCGCCACCTGGTTCGTGGCGATCTTCGCGTGCAGCGTCAACCGCTGTCCGTCGCGCTCGACGACGATCGGGACGGTCCGGCCCGCGTTGTCCCGGATCTCGTCGGACAGGGTGTTCCACTTCTCCGTGGCGACCCCGTCGAACGAGACGATCTTGTCCTTGGCCTGGAGGCCCGCGGCCTTGGCCGGGGACTGCGGGTCGGACGCCTTGCAGGTGTCGCGGTTGGCGCTGGCCTGGATGACGCAGGGCGAGACGGACTCGACCGCGTTCGTCTGCTGGGTGACGCCGAAGCCCATCAGGACCGTGAAGAAGAGGCCGACCGCGAGGATCAGGTTCATGAAGGGGCCCGCGAACATCACGATGACGCGCTTCCAGGGCTTGCGCGTGTAGAAGAGGCGGGTCTCGTCGCCGGGCTGCACCTCCTCGAAGGCGGCCGCGCGGGCGTCCTCCACCATGGAGCGGAACGGCGAGGTCGAGCGGGCCTCGATCCTGCCGTCGGCGCCGGGCGGGAACATGCCGATCATGCGGATGTAGCCGCCGAGCGGGATCGCCTTGACGCCGTACTCGGTCTCGCCCTTCTTCCGCGAGAAAATGGTGGGCCCGAAGCCGACCATGTACTGCGGGACGCGGATGCCGAAGAGCTTGGCCGTCGAGAGGTGGCCCAGTTCGTGCCAGGCGATGGAGATGAGCAGCCCCACCACGAAGACGAGTACGCCGAGGATCATCATCAAGGTCGTCATGCACGAGCCTCCGCGGTCGTCGTCTCGGTCGTCGCCGTCACTTCGCGGGCCCGGGCGCGCGCCCAGGTCTCCGCTTCGAGGACGTCCGCGACCGTCAGCGCAGTTCCCGGCACCGATGTCGAAGGGGCGCCGTGTTCCTCGACGACCCGGGTGACGGTCTCCATGATGCCGTTGAACGGCAGGGCGCCCTTCAGGAAGGCGTCCACGCACTCCTCGTTGGCGGCATTGAACACCGCCGGAGCCGTACCCGCGAGCTGCCCCACGTGCCGGGCCAGGCCCACGGAGGGGAACGCTTCGGTGTCGAGCGGGAAGAACTCCCAGGTCGACGCCTTCGTCCAGTCGAACGCGGGCGCCGCGTCCGGGATCCGCTCGGGCCAGCCGAGGCCGATCGCGATGGGGCCGCCCATGTCGGGCGGCGTCGCCTGGAGGATCGAGGAGCCGTCGACGTACTCGACCATGGAGTGCACGTAGGACTGGGGGTGTACGACGACTTCGATGCGGTCGAAGGGGATGTCGTAGAGCAGGTGCGCCTCGATGACCTCCAGGCCCTTGTTGACCAGGGTCGCCGAGTTCACGGTGATGACCGGGCCCATCGCCCAGGTCGGGTGCGCGAGCGCGTCCTGGACCGTGACATCCGCGAGGTCCGCCTTCGTGCGGCCGCGGAAGGGGCCGCCGGACGCGGTGACCACGAGCTTGCGGACGTCGGCGCGGGTGCCCGCGGCGAGCGCCTGGAAGAGGGCGGCGTGCTCGGAGTCGACCGGGATGATCTGGCCGGGCTTGGCGAGCGCCTTCACCAGGGGGCCGCCGACGATCAGCGACTCCTTGTTGGCGAGGGCCAGGGTGCGGCCCGCTTCGAGGGCGGCGAGGGTGGGCGCGAGGCCGATCGAACCCGTGATGCCGTTGAGGACGGTGTGGCAGTCGCCGCGGCCGGCGATCTCCGTGGCGGCGCCCGGACCCGCGAGGATCTCCGGGAGCGGCTCCCCCGGCCCGTACCGCGCGGCCAGCGCCTCGCGCAGCGCGGGTACGGCGTCCTCGCGGGCGACGGCGACGGTGCGCACGCGCAGCCGGTGCGCCTGCTCGGCCAGCAGGGCGACCCGGCCGCCGGCGGCGCTGAGTGCGGTGACGCGGAACCGGTCCGGGTTGCGCAGCACGAGGTCGATGGCCTGCGTGCCGATCGAGCCCGTCGAGCCCAGCACGGCGATGTCCCTGGGGGCGTCGCCGGAGGCGGGGTCGAAGACGAGGTGCGGGTCGGCGAGCGGCGATGGGCTGTCGGTCATCCCCCTATTGTTGCCTGGCCTTGCTGTGAGTCCGACAGGGTGTCCCCGGATGCCCCCGTACGGGTTCGCGTCGTCGGCGTCAGCGGGTCATCGACCGTACGTAATGGCTGAGGTTGGCGCTCACCACACCGCGTACGTAGAGGGCCGTGCCCGTGACCAACACCGGGACGGAGACCGCGAGGACGGCGAGGAGGGTGGGCCAGGGACTGACCGAACAGGGGTTGCGGATGTGGTCCTCGTAGCCGAGCTCGATCCGTTCGAAGAGCGGGGCGCCGCAGTCCGGGTCGGCGCCGAGGACCGGCCACGGAAGGACGAGTCTGAGCGCGACGTACAGCCAGAGCAGGCCGCCGATCCACAGCAGGAGCAGGCCACGGCCGCGCATCCGCTGGGTCTCGGTGAGGAAGCGGCGCTCCAGGTCGTCGCGGTACTTCTTCTCGTCGCGCATGGGGCCCCCGGTGTCGTGGTGACGGATCCGCCGGACTCTACCGGCGGATCCGTCGGCCGCGACGGGGAGGTGATCAGCGGATCGGGCGGTGCACGTTCTCCCGTTTGCTGGGGCCGGGTGCGGCGTCGGCGATCCAGGGTCCTTCGCCGCTCGGGTCGATGACGCCCTGCTCCAGCCAGGCGTACGTGCCGCCGAGGACGCCCTTGACGACCTTGTGGTCGAGGTCGTCGGTGTTGGTCCACAGGCGGTCGAAGAGCTCGTCGGCGCGGATCCGGGCCTGGCGGCAGAAGACGTCGGCGAGCTGGTAGGCCTCGCGGCCGTACTCCTCGGTGGTGCGCAGGAGTTCGGCGCGGACGCAGGCCGCGCTGATGGCGAAGAGTTCGGCGCCGATGTCGACGATGCGGCCGAGGAAGCCCTGTTTGGTCTCCATGCGGCCCTGCCAGCGGGACATGGCGTAGAACGTGGAGCGGGCGAGCTTGCGGGCCGAGCGTTCGACGTAGCGCAGATGGCCGGAGAGGTCCGGGTGGCCCGCCGGGTGGAACTCGGCGTAGGAGCGCGGGAGTTGGCCGGGTCCTGTGACCAGCTTCGGCAGCCACTTGGCGTAGAAGCCGCCTGCCTTGGCGCCCGCCTTCGCCTTGTCCGTCAGGGACTTGTCCGGGTCGATCAGGTCGCCGGCCACGGCGAGGTGCGCGTCGACGGCCTCGCGGGCGATCAGCAGATGCATGATCTCCGTCGAGCCCTCGAAGATGCGGTTGATGCGCATGTCGCGCAGCATCTGCTCGGTGGGCACGGCGCGTTCGCCACGGGCCGCGAGGGACTCGGCGGTCTCGAAGCCGCGGCCGCCGCGGATCTGGACGAGTTCGTCGGCCATCAGCCAGCCCATCTCGGAGCCGTACAGCTTGGCGAGGGCGGCCTCGATGCGGATGTCGTTGCGGTCCTCGTCGGCCATCTGGGAGGAGAGGTCGACGACCGCCTCCAGGGCGAAGGTGGTGGCCGCGATGAAGGAGATCTTCGCGCCGACCGCCTCGTGGAACGCGACCGGCTTGCCCCACTGTTCGCGCGCCGCCGACCATTCGCGGGCGATCTTCAGGCACCACTTGCCGGCGCCGACGCACATCGCGGGCAGTGACAGGCGGCCGGTGTTGAGCGTGGTGAGGGCGATCTTCAGGCCTGCGCCCTCGGCACCGATCCGGTTCGCCGCGGGGACCCGGACCTGGTGGAAGCGGGTGACCCCGTTCTCCAGGCCGCGCAGGCCCATGAAGGCGTTGCGGTTCTCGACGGTGACGCCGGGCGCCGCGGCCTCCACGACGAACGCGGTGATGCCGCCCCGGTGGTTCTCGGACTTCGGCACGCGCGCCATGACGACGAGGAGATCCGCGACGACCCCGTTGGTCGTCCACAGCTTCACGCCGTCGATGACGTAGTCGTCGCCGTCCGGGATGGCCGCCGTGGCCAGCCTCGCGGGGTCGGACCCCACGTCGGGTTCGGTCAGCAGAAAGGCGCTGATGTCCGTGCGCGCGCACCGCGGCAGGAACGCGTCCTTCTGTTCCTGTGTGCCGAACATCTTCAGCGGCTGGGGTACGCCGATCGACTGATGGGCCGAGAGCAGCGCGCCGATGGCCGGGCTCGCCGAGCCGACCAGGGCGAGCGCCTTGTTGTAGTAGACCTGGGTGAGGCCGAGGCCGCCGTACTTCGTGTCGATCTTCATGCCGAGCGCGCCGAGCTCCCTGAGCCCGTTGACCGTCTCGTCGGGGATCTTCGCCTCGCGCTCGATGCGGGCCGAGTCGATCTTCGTTTCGCAGAAGTCGCGCAGCTGGGCGAGGAACGCCTCGCCGCGCCGGGCGTCCTCGTCGGCGGGCATCGGGTGCGGGTGGATGAGGTCGAGCCGGAACCGGCCGAGGAACAGTTCCTTGGCGAAGCTGGGCTTGCGCCAGTCCTGTTCACGGGCGGCCTCGGCGACCTGCCGGGCCTCTCGTTCGGAAACCTTGGCCCGGTGCTGGGGTGTTGCGGACATGAGGTTCACCTCGCCGCGCGTCGGTGCACCGGGCCGGTCCGTTACCGACTGGTGCTACTCGCTCGTATGTACCCGATCCGGGGCATGGCGGCCAGTCCTTGCGCACTCTCCCGTCACGAAGCGACGGCCGGAGCCCCCCGCACTGTGGGCTCCGGCCGTCGTGGTCGGCGTGGTTCGGGGGCCGCCCGCTACAGGGCGAGGCCGGTGAGGACGAGGACGCGCTCGTACGTGTAGTCGTCCATCGCGTACCGCACGCCCTCGCGGCCGACGCCGGACTGCTTGGCGCCGCCGTACGGCATCTGGTCGGCGCGGTAGGACGGCGCGTCGCCGACGACGACGCCGCCGACCTCCAGGGCGCGGTGGGCACGGAACGCGGTCTGCAGGTCGTGCGTGAACACCCCTGCCTGGAGGCCGTACTTGGAGTCGTTGACTGCGGCGAAGGCCTCGTCCTCCCCGTCGACCCTCTTCACGGTGAGGACCGGTCCGAAGACCTCCTCGCAGGAGAGCGTGACATCGGCCGGTACGTCGGCGAGGACGGTCGGCGCGTACGTGGCGCCGTCGCGCTTGCCGCCCGCGAGGAGCGCGGCACCGGCGTCCACGGCCTCGGTCACCCATGCCTCTACGCGCTTTGCGGCGTCCTCGCTCACCAGCGGGCCCACGTCGGTGGCGTCGTCGGCCGGGTCGCCGGTGACCTGCGCCTCGACAGCGGCGACGATCTTCGGGAGCAGCCGGTCGTAGACCGCGGCGTCGGCGATGACCCGCTGCACCGAGATGCAGGACTGGCCGCCCTGGTAGTTGGAGAAGGTGGCGATGCGGCCCGCCGCCCAGTCCAGGTCCGCCTCGGAGTCGTAGTCGGCGAGGACGACGGCCGCGCCGTTGCCGCCGAGTTCGAGCGTGCAGTGCTTGCGGGGCACGCTGTCCATGATCGCGTAGCCGACCGGTCCTGAACCCGTGAAGGAGATGACGGGCAGGCGCTCGTCCTGGACGAGGGCGGGCATCTTCTCGTTCGGCACGGTGAGGACCGACCAGGAACCGGCGGGCAGCTCGGTCTCCGCGAGCAGCTCGCCGAGCACGAGGGAGGAGAGCGGGGTCGCCGGGGCCGGCTTGAGGATGATCGGGGCGCCGACCGCGATGGCCGGGGCGACCTTGTGGGCGCTCAGGTTCAGCGGGAAGTTGAAGGGCGCGATGCCGAGGACGACGCCCTTGGGGATGCGGCGGGTCAGGGCGAGCCGGCCGGTGCCGCCCTGGTCGGTGTCGAGGCGCTGGGCGTCGCCGCTGTTCCAGCGGCGCGCTTCCTCGGCGGCGAACCGGAAGACGCTGACAGCGCGGCCCACTTCACCTCGGGCCCACTTGATCGGCTTGCCGTTCTCCGCGGAGATCAGCCGGGCGATCTCCTCGGTGCGCTCGGTGAGCCGGTCCGCGACGTGGTTCAGGGCCTTGGCGCGGACGTGTGCCGGGGTCGCGGCGAACTCCTCGCGTACCGCGTGCGCGGCGGCGACGGCCTCCTCGACCTGGGCCTCGGTCGGCACGCTGACGGTGCCGACGAGTCGGCCGTCGTAGGAGTTGGTGACGTCGAAGGTGGCGTCCCCGGTGGCCTGGCGGCCGGCGAGCCAGAAGGCGTGGGTGGCGGTCATGAGTCTCTACCGGCCTTTCCGTGTACGGGCTTGTTGCTGTGCCCTCACGTTAGGCCTGGCCGGCCGGGGGATGGTTTCGCCGGGGTGTAGTGGTCGGGAGTGGGTTCTTTGCCGAATTGGCCTAGGCGATGCGTCGCCGGTGGCGTGGTGCGGGCGTGGCGCCGTGGGGGCAGGTGTCTCGTGGTCGGCCGCGGGCCGGTGGGGGCTGGTCGCGCCGTTCCCCGCGCCCCTGAGGTGCGCACTGCGTGCGCCACCTCATCGGCGCGTGAAGCAAGCGCGCCCTCTGGAGCGGCGGCGGAGCCGCATGCTCCAGGGGCGCGGGGAACGGCGCGAGAAGTCCCCACCGGCCCGCGGGCTCAACAACAACCAGGGGCGCGGGGAACCGCGCGATCAGCCCCCACCAGGGGGACCGGCGGCGAACCGGTCACCCCCCGGTCGCCTTCAGCGCCAGCCAGAGCTCCATCCGGACATCCGGGTCATCGAGCGACCGGCCAAGGATCTCTTCGACCCTGCGCATCCGGTACCGCAACGTATGCCGGTGCACCCCCAGATCCATCGCGGCCGCGTCCCACTGCCCGTGCCGCGACAGCCACGCCCGCAGCGAGGCGACCAGGTCACCGCGGCCCGTCGCGTCGTGGTCCCGCAGCGCGCGGAGCAGCCCGTCCGCGAACGCCCGCACCGCGTCGTTGCCGAGCAGCGGCAGCACCGAACCGGCCACGACGTCCTCGTGCTCGACGAGGACCCGCCCGCGCCTGCGCGCGACGGACAGCGCCTGCTCGGCCTGCTTGAACGCGGTCGCGGCGGCGATCGGCCCGGACGGCGCGGAGAACCCGATGACCAGTTCGTCCTCGGCGGAGCCGTCCGCCCGGGTCGCCTCAAGCACCTCGGCGTACTGCCCGCAGGCCTCCGCGGCCGCTCCCCCGTCGACCACGAGCAGGACGGTCCGCTCCCCGTGCGGTACGACCAGGACGGCCTCACCGGCGCGCGCGGCCGCCGACTCGACGACGTCCGTGAGGACGGACAGCGGCTCGCCGGGCGCGTCGCCCGCCCCGGTGACCGCTTCCGCGAGCAGCAACGCCGTGCCGGTTCCGGCCGACGTCCGGGCCGAGGTCCCGGCCGCGGCGGCGACACCGGTCGGCGGCGGCGCCCCGGCCTCCGCTGCCACCATGCGGAACGGCGCGTCCAGGAGCGCCCCGTAGAGATCACCGGCGACGGCCCGCGCGTGGTCGGGTTCGCCCGCGAGCAGCATCCGCAGCACGGCCGCGCCGATCCGCTGCTCGGCGGCGTACAGCGCGCGCGAACGCTCGGTCGTCAGCGTGAGCAGGGCGATCGCGGAGTGCAGCGCGTACCGCTCGGCGGTGCCGAGGGTGGCCGCCGTGCCCACGGCGAGGGCGGCGCGCGCCCGCCGTCCGGTGCCGATGGAGTGCAGTTCGATGCGGTCGTCGGCGCCGCCCGCGACGACGGCGCTTGCGGGCGCGGGGCGCTCGCGGAGCCGCTCGACGTCGGCGGTCAGCCGGGCGGCCCTGCGGCCCGCCCACTCGGGGGCGGTGGCGACGACGGCGCCCGACGCGTCGTACAGCGCGGCCCACCCGTCCACCTGCGCGGCGAGCACCGCGAGCAGCCCCTCGGGGCCTTCGCTCAGGGCCTGCTTCGTCAGTTCGCGCTGCGCGGCGAACCCGGAGGTGACGGCCCGGTACTGGTCGGCGGCGATGGCCGCGGAGACCGCCTTGCTGATGGCGATGAACGGTGTGCGCGGGGGCACCGCGAGCAGCGGGAGGCCTTCGTCCTTCGCCGCCTTCACGAGAGCTTCCGGTACGTCGTCGTAGTTGACGCCGACCGCGAAGCCGAGCCCGACCACGCCCGCGCCGGCCAGCCGCTTCACGTACCGCCGCATTTCCTCGGGGTCCTCGGCGTCCAGCTTCAGGGCGGTGATCAGCAGCAGTTCGCCGCCCTCCATATAGGGGACGGGGTCGGCGAGTTCGCTCACGTGGGCCCAGCGGACGGGGGTGTCCAGATGGCCCTCGCCCGCTCGCACGGTGAGCTTGAGCGCCGAGTGGTGGACGAGCGAGGCGAGCGTGGGCGGCATGGGGCCTTCAGGTAGCTGGAGGTACGTGGGGGGTGTACCGGAAGTGTGAAGCTTTTGGCCGGTCCGTATGAACGACCAGTGCCGATTGTGCCTCACCGTACGTACTCCGGACGCCGCCCCCAGGATTCTCAGCACACCTTCAGGTACGCAGCTCCACGAGGAGCGGCGGCGCGTGCTCCCCGCGCACGGTGGTGAGCGAGAGCACGGCGTGGCCCGGCGGGACGGCGTGGGCGAGGTCGGAGGCGGACCAGCGTTCGCGTTCGACCTGGCGGACGGTGACGGCGTCGGTGGTCACGGCCTTGCCGGTGACCATCTTGCGCAGGGTGTGCAGGGTGCGGGTGAGTGGCTGGTTGGCGTAGACCGTGTGCTGGGCCACCTCCTCACGCTCCACCCACTCGGTGCCCCAGGCCTCGGCGAACCGGCGCCCGTCCCAGGTCGTGACCCCGGAGAACGCCATGCGGCAGCCGACCGCCGCGTACAGCGGACCCTGCAGCGGCTCGGGGACCTCGCCGACGGTACGCAGGCCGAGCACCACCCCCGCCCGTGAGGAACGGAGCCGCTGGATGGCCCGTACGGTCTCCGCCGTCATGGTCCGCGACGCGTCGTCGAGCACCAGGCAGGCGAACGGCGCGTCCTGCGGACGCCCCCGCACGACCGCGGTGAACTGGGCGAGGAGCAGCCGCGCGAGCAGCCGCGACGCCTCCTCGTGCCCCCGTTCGGGGAGGTCGACGCGGACGCGGAGCGGGTGGCGCGTCACCGCCCGCACCGAGAAAGGGCGCGAGGCGCCGCTCGTGTTGAAGAACTCGGCGAACACCGGCCGGTCGAGGAGGGCGAGGCGGTCCGCGAGCATCGGGCCCGGATCGCTCGCGGCGCCGGACTGCCGCTGCCGGGCGTCGAGTTCACGGCGCATCGCGGCGTGCGGGCCCGCGCCGAGCCGCTCCCTCAGGTCGGCGACGGCGCCGGCCTCCCCTTCGAGCAGTTCACGCAGGACCGGGACGGCGGGGAAGCGGCCGTGCGCCGCGTGGTAGGGGCCGAGCAGCTGGGCCAGCGCGGTGGCGGCGCGCCGGGTGTCGACGCTGTCCAGATCGCCGACGAGCCCCTCCGCGAGGAAGCCGGCGGCCTCGTCGGGGTCGGCGGCGTCCGCGTACAGGTCGAGGTCGTACTCGGAAGCCGGGTCGCCGGGGCGGACCACGACGTCGTACGCGCTGTCGGGGCCGAGCGGGGTGCCCGCCGCGCAGACGGCGACGACGGCGCACCGCCCGGTGAGCGCCTGGAGCGAGAGGGACTCGACGACGGGGCGCACGACGCTCTCGGTCTTGCCCGAGCCGGACGGGCCGACGGCGAGCAGGGAGGTGCCGAGCACGCCCGGGTCGAGGGCGGCGCCGGCACCGTGCAGGGCGTACGGGTTGCGCTCGTCGCGTGCGTACCGGCCGATGCGCACCTGGCCGACGAGCAGGTCGTGCGTGGCGGTGCGGGCCGGCAGGTCGCGCTGTCGCGACGGGTGGGTCCACGCGGCGCCGCCTTGGCGGACCACGGTCTCGGTGAACTCGGCGGTACCGTCCGGCCGGCGGCCCGCCTCGCGCCAGGCCCTGCCGACGCGGACGCAGTCGACGTCGTTCATCCGCCCGGCGGCCACCTCGGCGGCCAGCACGTCGGCCGCCCTGTCCTGCCCCGCGGCGCGCAGTTCGGCCCACTCGGCGCGGGCCCGCGGCGGCGCGGACGGCTTCGGGGGCGCCTTGTCGGAGCGCCGCGCCGACCAGACCTCCAGCCAGCCCCCGAGCCGGGCGAACGGCCACAGCACGGCCACCGTGATCAGGGCGTACAGCGTGTACGCGAGGGCGGGGACCGTGAAGAATCCGTAGCCGCCGGTGATCAGCACGACGATCGACTGGACGGGGGTGGCGACCGGCAGCGGCCGCCAGTCGAGGCCGAGCGCGTCCGGCCAGACGAAGACGAGTGCGCCGACGGCGGCGACCGACGCGATCACGGCGCGGGCCGGCTGCGGACGGTCGACGACGAAGAACCGGATGCCCTCGCCCCAGGCGCCGAACCGGCCGACCAGGAAGACGACCACCAGGAAGGACAGGCCTTCGTAGACGGCCAGCGCGTCGTAGGCCCTCGGCTCACGCGGTGACGTGGTGCCCGGCCACCACCAGCCGTCCGGTGTGAAGACCTTGAGCGGGACCCACTGGTAGGGGAGGGTGCCGCGCCGCCACAGGCTCCACAGGAAGATGCCGACCAGGAACGAGACGGACATCCACACCAGGAGCTTGCGGCCCAGGCCTTCCTGGTCCCGGCGCGGCGGCCGGGGCACGAATCCGTACCGCCATACCCCGGGCTCGGTGGTGGGGCGGCGGGCCGCGAGCCATTCGGCCACCGAGGACGCCGGGGCGCCGGGTGCCTGCCGCGGCATCGGCGGGGCCGTGAGGCGGGGCGGTCTCGTGGGGGGCGGCACCGGCGCGGACCGCGGCCCGCCCTCTGTGTCGTGCTTGTCCCGCTCGTCCTGCGTGCCCCGCGTGCCCTCGGTGTCCATGGCCACTCCCCCCTGACCTGCCGGTCTCTCCGTCACTCAGCGCGTCGATCCGGGCTCAATCTAGTGCCCGTGGCAAGGGAGTTCACCGCATACGCGCCCCGCGGGCCCCTCCTTGGTGTCGCGCCCATCTGTCCATCACGGACAACACGCCCGCGCGATCCCACCCCGATGGAGCATGACCGGCCCCCGACCTCGCACCTAACCTGCGAGACAACCCCCGTACCAACCCGGCGAAACCGGGCCCGAACCAGAACCAGGAGCCCCGCATGAGCGACATCCCGCAGGAGCGCCGCGTCGTCACCGCCATCCCCGGCCCGAAGTCGCAGGAGCTGCAGGCCCGCCGCCTGGCGGCCGTCGCGGCCGGCGTGGGCTCCACGCTTCCCGTGTTCACCGCCCGGGTGGACCGCGGCATCATCGAGGACGTCGACGGCAACCGCCTGATCGACTTCGGCTCCGGCATCGCGGTCACCTCGGTCGGCGCGAGCGCCGAGGCGGTCGTGCGCCGGGCGTCGGCCCAGCTCCAGGAGTTCACCCACACCTGTTTCATGGTCACGCCGTACGAGGGCTATGTCGCCGTCGCCGAGGCGCTGGCCGAGCTGACGCCGGGCGACCACGCCAAGAAGTCGGCCCTGTTCAACTCGGGCGCCGAGGCCGTCGAGAACGCGGTCAAGATCGCCCGTGCGTACACCAAGCGCCAGGCGGTCGTCGTCTTCGACCACGGCTACCACGGCCGTACGAACCTGACGATGGCGCTGACCTCGAAGAACATGCCGTACAAGCACGGCTTCGGGCCGTTCGCGCCCGAGGTCTACCGGGTGCCGGTGGCGTACGGCTACCGCTGGCCGACCGGCGCGGAGAACGCGGGTCCCGAGGCCGCGGCCCAGGCGATCGACCAGATCACCAAGCAGGTCGGCGCGGACAACGTCGCCGCGATCATCATCGAGCCGGTGCTCGGTGAGGGCGGCTTCATCGAGCCGGCCAAGGGCTTCCTGCCGGCGATCAGCAAGTTCGCCACGGACAACGGCATCGTCTTCGTCGCGGACGAGATCCAGTCCGGCTTCTGCCGCACCGGCCAGTGGTTCGCCTGTGAGGACGAGGGCATCGTCCCCGACCTGATCACCACCGCCAAGGGCATCGCGGGCGGCCTCCCGCTCGCCGCCGTCACGGGCCGCGCCGAGATCATGGACGCCGCGCACGCGGGCGGCCTCGGCGGCACCTACGGCGGCAACCCGGTGGCCTGCGCCGGTGCGCTCGGCGCCATCGAGACGATGAAGGAGCTCGACCTCAACGCCCGCGCGAAGGAGATCGAGCGGACGATGAAGGACCGCCTCTCGGTGATGGCGGAGAAGTTCTCCGTCATCGGCGACGTGCGCGGCCGCGGCGGGATGATCGCCATCGAGCTGGTGAAGGACCCCGCGACCAAGGAGCCGCACCCGGAGGCGACGGCGGCGCTCGCCAAGGCCTGTCACGCCGAGGGTCTCCTCGTCCTCACTTGTGGCACCTACGGCAACGTGCTGCGCTTCCTGCCCCCGCTGGTGATCGGCCAGGACCTGCTGAACGAGGGCCTCGACATCCTTGAGAACGCCTTCGCCGCGCTGTGACGACGGGTGGCATTCCGGCGCCTGTCGAAGCGGTAACCATTCCGTGACCTGCGGTGACGGTCGGGCCGTGTGAAGAAGGTGTGCGGGCCCGATGGCGTGTTGGTCAAGCCGCTGTCGTGGCCTCGCGCCCTGCCGTACGGTTTCTGCAGATGAGAGAAACACCCCGCCCACAGGGGACTGTGGGCGACACCGGGTCGGAGCCTCCCCAGCACCGCCCTGGTCGTGCCCTCGCGCACACACCCGGAGCTTCCGGCTCCGGAACTCCTCACCGATCGGACGGTCGTCCGCCCCAAACCCCCCGGGGCGCGCGGCACGCCGATCAGTTCGGCCGGCTCGGAACTACCCCCCCTGTTCCGGGCCGGCCGACCATTTTTCCCCCTCTTCACCCCCTTCTCGCGGGCCTCGCCCTCATCGTGCTCACCGTTCTCACCTGGCAGGTGGCGGTGGACGGCCCGCTCCTCTCCCCCGACGTGCGCCTCGGCACCGCGATCCGCACGAGCGCGATCCCCTCCGTACCGGCCGAGTTCTTCGCCGACCTCGGCAACATGACGGTGGCCCTGCCGATCCTGGCCGCGACCCTCGCGTACGTCACCTGGCGCACCCGCCACTGGCTCACCGCCCTCGCGGCGGTCGTCACCATGGCGCTGGTCCCGGCCCTCGTCTCGCCCCTTCAGCTGTGGCTGGCCCGCCCCGGCCCGCCGCCGATGGCCCCGGAGACCGGCTTCTATCCCTCGGGCCACGCGGCGACGGCCGCGGTCGCGTACGGGCTCTGCGTCCTGCTGCTGCGTGAGGTGCTCCGCGAACGCGGACATGCGGCGGCCTACGGCTGCGTCGTGGTCAACGCGGCCGTAGGCCTGGGGCTCGTCCGGCAGGGGTATCACTGGCCGGTCGATGTGATCGGGAGCTGGTGTCTGGCGGCCCTGCTGCTGTACTGCGCCGCGTACGCGATCAGCCGAAGTAGGCGTCGAAGTTCTTCTGGAACGCCCAGTTGTTGAAGCGGTCCCAGTTCACCGACCACGTCATCAGTCCCCGCAGCCCCGGCCACGTGCCGTGCGGGGTGTACGAGCCGCAGTCGGTCTTCTTGGTGAGGCAGTTCAGCGCCTTGTTCGTCTCGGCCGGGGAGACGTATCCGTTGCCCGCGTTCGTCGAGGCGGGCATGCCGATGGCTATCTGGTCGGGGCGCAGCGGCGGGAAGACGTTGTTCGCGTCGCCTGCGACCGGGAAGCCGGTGAGGAGCATGTCGGTCATGGCGATGTGGAAGTCGGCGCCGCCCATGGAGTGGTACTGGTTGTCGAGACCCATGATCGGGCCCGAGTTGTAGTCCTGGACGTGCAGCAGCGTCAGGTCGTCGCGCAGTGCGTGGATGACGGGGAGGTAGGCGCCGCAGCGCGGGTCCTGGCCGCCCCACTTGCCGGTGCCGTAGAACTGGTAGCCGTTCTGGACGAAGAAGGTCTCCGGGGCCATGGACAGGACGAACGTGGTTCCGTACTTGGCCTTCAGGGTCTTCAGCGCCGAGATCAGGTTCACGATGACCGGGGTCGTCGGGTTCTTGAAGTCCGTGTCGTTCGTGTTCAGGGACAGGGAGTGGCCCTCGAAGTCGACGTCCAGGCCGTCGAGACCGTACTCGTCGATGATCTTCGAGACCGAGGAGACGAAGGTGTCGCGGGCCGCCGTCGTGGTCAGCTGGACCTGGCCGTTCTGGCCGCCGATGGAGATCAGGACCTTCTTGCCCGCCGCCTGCTTCGCCTTCACGGCCGCTTTGAATTCGGCGTCCGATTCGACGCCGGGGCACTCCGTGGCCGGGCAGCGGTCGAAGCGGATGTCGCCGGAGGTCGTCGACGTGGGTTCGCCGAAGGCGAGGTCGATGACGTCCCAGCTGTCGGGGACGTCGGCGAGGCGGGTGTAGCCCGCGCCGTTGGCGAAGCTCGCGTGGAGGTAGCCGACCAGGGCGTGCGTCGGGAGGTCGGACGAGCCGCCTCCGCCGTCCGAGCCCTTCGCCGTCGTCGCCGTGACCGTCGCGGACTTCGGGGATTCGCCCTCTTCGTTGAGCGCCGTCACCTGATAGCTGTACGCCGTGGCGGGCGTGAGACCGGTGACGGTCGTCGAAGTGCCGTTCACCGTACGGGTTTTGGCGCCGTTCGCGTAGAGCGCGTAACTGCTCGCACCGGCGACGGCCTTCCAGGAGAGGGCGACGCTCGTGGACGTGATCGTGCCGGTCGCCAGGCCGGTCGGGGCCGTGGGCGGAACGGGGGCCTCGGTGCCGGGGCCGAGGAGGGTGATGTCGTCGGCGTTGTAGGCCGGGGTGCCGTACCAGCCGTGGGTGTAGATCGTGACCTTGGTGGTGGCCGGGCCCGTGCGGAACGCCGTCGTCAACTGCTGCCAGTCCGGGGCCGACGCGGTCCAGGTCGACACGTCGGTGGTGCCGGTGCCGCTCGCGCCGAGGTAGACGTAAGAGCCGCGGACGTAGCCGGACAGGGTGTAGGCCGAGTCCGGTCTGACGGTCACGGTCTGCGCGCACTGGGCGTTGTCGGCCGCGGTCGGGGTGGCGCGGAGGGACGAAGCGCCGGTGCGCGCGGGCGAGTTGACGGTCACACCGGTGTTCGCCGTACAGGTCCAGCCGTCGAGGGACGACTCGAAGCCGCCGTTCTTCGCCAGATCGGCGTCGGCCGCACCGGCCGTCGTGGCGGACAGGGCGGTGAGGCCGGTTGCGGCGAGCGCGGTGGCAGTGAGCGCGGTGAGCACTCTGCGCCGTATACGGGTGAGAGGTCTGGGACGGTCCATGAGTGCCTCCGGGCGGGGCGAAGGAACGGAGCGAGGGAAGGGAGCGAAGGAAGGGAGCGAGGGGACGGGCACGGCGGAGAACGGGCACGGCGGAGAACCGGCGCGGTGGGGAACGGGCACGGTGAAGTGCGCCCAACTTGGTCCAGACCAATCCGGTTGTCAAGACTCTGAGCTGCCTCTACTCACCTGTGGCCCGGCCCAGTTGGGCCGCGGCCTCGTGCATCGCCAGCTCCAGCAGACCCGGATCGGTGAGGGTGCCGGAGCCGTCCGGTGGCACCAGCCAGCGGACGCCACCGTTGGAGCGGCCCGGGTAGGGCACCACGATCCAGGTGCCGCGGCCCGCGCTGCGCACCCCCGTGCCGAGCCAGCGGGCGGCCGTGCCCGCCGGCACGAAGAAACCCATGCGGGCGTCGCCGAAGTCCGCGAGGACCGGTCCCGTGCGGTCGACGACGCGGGTGAGGACGTCGAGGGTGGGATAGCCCAGCTCCCCCGGCAGGATCAGTACGTCCCACTGTTTCCCCGCGGGCAGCAGCGCCACCCCGAGCGGATTGCGCTCCCACTCCCAGCGGCACGCCTCCGGATCCGGCGCCACCGCCACAAGCCATTCGACCGCCGCCTCAGCCCCGGAGCCAGTCATGGCGGGACCTCCTTCTTCACTCGGACGCTGATGGTCACGAGCGAGAGGGGCCGCAGCCCCGGGCATTACGCGACTCCGGGAAACTTCTTGGCGGTGGACCGGATCACACGGCTACCGTCCCGGCATGGCGACCGACGACGAACAGCGGCAGATCCAGGCGGCGATCGACGGCGAGCTGCGGCTCCTCGACCCGGCCGTGCGCGCCTCCGACGAGTGGGTGACCGCCCTGCTCGACCCGGAGTTCTTCGAGTTCGGGACCTCGGGGCGGCGCTGGGACCGGGAGTCGATCCTGAAGGTGACGGGTGCGGTGTCCGTGCACCCCGAACACCCGGTACAGGTGACGAAGATGGCGGGCACGCTGCTCGCGCCCGGGGTCGTGCACCTCAGCTACCACACGGACGACCGGGGCCGCCGGGCCAATCGCAGCTCCCTGTGGCGCCGCCACCCCGAGGCCGGGTGGCGGCTGTACTTCCATCAGGGGACGCTCAGCGATTCGTAGAGCGAAGGGACCGGTGGATCAGCTGTCGAAGCCGAGGCCCAGGGTGTCCATCGCCTTCAGCCACAGGTTGCGGCGGCCGCCGTTGTCGTCGGCGCGGGCCAGCGACCACTTGGTGAGCGCGATGCCGGTGTACGCGAACGGTTCCGGCGGGAACGGGAGCGGCTTCGTCCTGACCATCTCCAGCTCCGTACGTTCCGTGCGCTCGCCCGACAGCAGATCGAGCATGACGTCCGCGCCGAACCGGGTCGCCCCGACGCCCAGGCCGGTGTACCCGGCGGCGTAGGCGACGCGACCGCCGTGCGCGGTGCCGAAGAACGCCGAGAAGCGGGAGCACGTGTCGATCGCGCCGCCCCACGCGTGCGTGAAGCGCACGCCCTCCAACTGCGGGAAACAGGTGAAGAAGTGGCCCGCGAGCTTCGCGTACGTCTCGGGGCGGTGATCGTGCTCCTCCCGTACGCGGCCGCCGTACGGGTAGATCGCGTCGTAGCCGCCCCAGAGGATGCGGTTGTCCGCCGACAGCCGGAAGTAGTGGAACTGGTTCGCCGAGTCGCCGAGACCCTGTCGGTTCTTCCAGCCGATCGACTCCAGCTGGGCCGCGTTCAGCGGCTCGGTCATCAGCGCGTAGTCGTAGACCGGGACCGTGTACGAACGCACCCGCTTGACCAGCGACGGGAAGACGTTCGTGCCGAGCGCCGCGTGCTGGGCGAAGATCCGGCCGTACGGGGTGCGGACCGCCAAACCGGCGCCGTTCGAGGCGAGTTGCGTGGCCGGCGTGTGCTCGTAGATGCGTACGCCGAGGTCGAGGCAGGCCTGCTTGAGGCCCCACGCGAGCTTCGCCGGGTGCAGCATGGCGACGCCGTCACGGTCGTACAGGGCGCCGAGGAAGGTGGGGGACGCGACCTGTTCACGGACCTGGTCCGCGTCCATCACCTCCAGGCCATCGGCAAGGCCTGCCTCACTCAACTCGTCGTAGAATTCGCGCAGTTCGGACAGCTGGTGCGGCTGCGTCGCCACGTCCAGCTCGCCGGTGCGCTCGAAGTCGCAGTCGATGGAGTAGCGAGCGACCGCGGCTTCGATGGCGTCGAGGTTGGCGGCGCCCAGCTCCTCCAGCTTCTTGATCTCCGACGGCCAGCGGGCGAGCCCGTTGGCCGTGCCGTGCGTGAGGGACCCGGCGCAGAATCCGCCGTTGCGCCCGGAGGCGGCCCAGCCGATCTCGCGGCCCTCGACGAGGACGACGTCACGGCCCGGATCGCGCTCCTTGGCGAGCAGCGCCGTCCACAGGCCGCTGTAGCCGCCGCCCACGACCAGCAGGTCGCAGCGCTCGTCCCCGGTGAGAGCGGGGCGGGCCTCGGGTTTGCCGGGGTCGTCGAGCCAGTACGGGACCGGCTTGGCGTCGGCGAGTGACGTCGTCCAGCGATTCATGGCACCAGCGGCCATGATTCCAACTCCCTCAGAAATTCGGTGCACAGCCTCAGGCGGCTGTCTTGTTCTTTCGTTTGCCGACCATCATTCCGGCCAGCACGCACACTACGGCGACGAGAAACATGGCCGTACCGATGACATTGATCTGAACGGGCGTGCCGCGCTGCGCCGAGCCCCACACGAACATGGGGAAGGTGACCGTCGAGCCCGCGTTGAAATTCGTGATGATGAAATCGTCGAAGGAGAGCGCGAAGGCGAGCAGCGCGCCCGCCGCGATTCCGGGCGCCGCGATCGGCAGCGTGACGCGGACGAAGGTCTGGACAGGGCCCGCGTACAGATCCTGCGCGGCCTGTTCGAGCCGCGGGTCCATCGACATCACCCGCGCCTTCACGGCCGTCACCACGAAGCTGAGGCAGAACATGATGTGGGCGATGAGGATCGTCCAGAAGCCCAGCTGGGCGCCCATGTTGAGGAAGAGCGTGAGCAGCGAGGCCGCCATCACGACCTCCGGCATCGCCATGGGCAGGAAGATCAGCGAGTTCACCGCGCCCCGCGCCCGGAACCGGTAGCGCACGAGGGCGAAGGCGATCATCGTGCCGAGGGCCGTCGCGCCGATGGTCGCCCACACCGCGATCTGCAGGCTGATCGAGAGCGAGCCGCACATGTCGGCGACGCCGCACGGGTTCTTCCAGGCGTCGAGCGAGAACTGCTGCCACTCGTAATTGAAGCGGCCCTTGGGCTTGTTGAAGGAGAACACCGTGACGACGACGTTCGGCAGGAGCAGATACGCGAGCGTGATCAGGCCCGCTATCACCACGAGATTCTTCCGCAGCCAGCGCATCAGACGAGGTCCTCCGTTCCGGCACGGCGAATGTAGACGGTGACCATGACGAGAATGGCCGCCATGAGGATGAAGGAAAGCGCCGCCGCCGTCGGGTAGTCGAGGATGCGAAGGAACTGCGTCTGGATGACGTTGCCGACCATGCGGGTGTCGGTGGAGCCGAGCAGGTCCGCGTTCACGTAGTCGCCGGCCGCCGGGATGAAGGTCAGCAGGGTCCCGGAGACGACGCCGGGCATCGACAGCGGGAAGGTCACCTTGCGGAAGGTGGTCGCGGGCGAGGCGTAGAGATCGCCGGCCGCTTCGTGCAGTCGGCCGTCGATACGCTCCAACGACGTGTACAGCGGCAGGATCATGAACGGCAGGAAGTTGTAGGTGAGTCCGCACACCACCGCGAGCGGGGTGGCGAGCACCCGGTCGCCCTCGGTCATCCCGAGCCAGGTCGTGACGTCGAGCAGATGCAGGGTGTTGAGGGCGCCGACGACGGGCCCGCCGTCCGCGAGGATCGTCTTCCAGGCGAGCGTGCGGATCAGGAAGCTGGTGAAGAACGGCGCGATGACCAGGATCAGTACGACGTTGCGCCAGCGGCCCGCGCGGAACGCGATCAGGTAGGCCAGCGGATAGCCGAGCAGCAGGCACAGGATCGTGGCGCAGCCCGCGTACAGGACGGAGCGCAGGAACTGCGGGTAGTAGTCGGACAGCGCGTCCCAGTACGTGGCGAAGTGCCAGGTGACCTTGAAGCCGTCCTCCAGCGACCCCTGCTGCACCGAGGTCGAGGCCTGGTAGACCATCGGCAGGGCGAAGAAGATCACCAGCCAGAGGATGCCGGGGAGCAGCAGCCAGTACGGGACGAGGCGGCCGCGGCGGCGCGGCTTTCGGGGAGCCTCGGGTGCCTCGGTCGCGGGAGGTGCCTCGGTGATCGCGCTCATGCGGCCGCGTCCTCCGCAACCTTCTCGACGCCGGCCTCGGCATCTTGCGCGGCGTCGAGCCCGAAGGTGTGCGCCGGGTTCCAGTGCAGGACGACCTCGGCGCCGGGCACGAGCCGGGTGTCGCGCTCGATGTTCTGGGCGTACACCTCGAACGCGTCGCACAGCGGGCTGTCGACGACGTACTGCGTGGAGACGCCGATGAAGCTGCTGTCGGCGATCCGGCCGGTGATGCGGTTGCGGCCGTCGGGGATCGTGGCCGCGTCGTCGGCGTGGGTGAGCGATATCTTCTCGGGCCGTACGCCGACCAGGACCTTGCCGCCCGTCGCGGTGGCGGCGGAACATCGCGCGGTGGGCAGGGTGAGCTTGCCGTCGCCCGCCTTCAGCGTCAGGTCCTCTCCGGCGCGGCCGACGATCTCGGCCTCGATGAAGTTCGAGGTGCCGAGGAAGTTGGCGACGAAGGTGGAGCCCGGGTTCTCGTACAGGTCGGTGGGGGCGCCGAGTTGCTCGACGCGGCCCCGGTTCATCACGGCGACGGTGTCGGCCATGGTCATGGCCTCCTCCTGGTCGTGCGTGACGTGGATGAACGTGATGCCGACCTCGGTCTGGATGCGCTTGAGCTCCAGCTGCATCTGGCGGCGCAGCTTGAGGTCGAGGGCGCCGAGCGGCTCGTCGAGCAGGAGCACCTTGGGGTGGTTGATGAGGGCGCGGGCCACGGCGACGCGCTGCTGCTGGCCGCCGGAGAGCTGCTGCGGCTTCTTGCGGACGTGCTCGCCGAGCTGCACCAGGTCGAGCATCTCCTCGACCTGCTTCTTCACCGACTTGATGCCGCGGCGGCGCAGTCCGAAGGCGACGTTCTCGAAGACGTCGAGGTGCGGGAAGAGCGCGTAGGACTGGAAGACGGTGTTCACCGGCCGCTTGTAGGGCGGTAGCGCGGTGACGTCCTGATCGCCGAGGTGAACCGTTCCTGTCGTCGGTTCCTCAAGCCCCGCGATCATGCGCAGCGTGGTCGTCTTGCCGCAGCCGGAGGCGCCGAGCAGCGCGAAGAACGAGCCCTGCGGGACGGTGAGGTCCAGCGGCCGCACCGCGGTGAACCCGTTGTCGTACGTCTTGCTGATCCCGGTGAGACGGACGTCGCCGCCGTGGTCGGTCGTCATGGTGTGAGTCCAAGGAGTCTGGGAGCGGGGGCAGGTGCGGAAGAACCGGTGGGCTCAGCCGCCGGTGAGCTGGGCGAACTTCTCCTCGAACGCCGTCTCTTCCTTCGCGGTCAGCGAGCGGAAGCTGTGCGCCCTGGCCGCCATCGCCTTGTCGGGGACGATGAGGGGGTCGTTCGCGACGTCCTTGTCGATCTTGGCGAGCTCCGGTTTGACGACGCTGCTGTCGAGCGGCGTGACGTAGTTGATCCAGGCGGCGAGTTGGGCACCGACGGCCGGCTCGTAGTAGTAGTCCATGAGCTTCTCGGCGTTCGTCTTGTGCCGTGCCTTGTTCGGGATCAGCATGTTGTCGGTCGACGAGATGTAACCGGCGTCCGGGATCGCGAACTTGACGTCCGGGTTGTCCGCCTGGAGCTGCACCACGTCACCGGCCCAGGCGAGACAGGCCGCCAGGTCGCCCTTGCTGAGGTCGGCTATGTAGTCGTTGCCGGTGAAGCGGCGGACCTGGTTCTTGTCGACGGCCTTCTGCAGGCGGGCGGTCGCCGCGTCGAAGTCGTCCGCCGTGAAGGTCCGCGGGTCCTTGCCGAGGTCGAGCAGGGTCATGCCGATGCTGTCGCGCATCTCGGAGAGCAGGCCGACCCTGCCCTTCAGCTTCGGGTCGTCGAGGAGCTGTGAGACCGAGGTGATCTCTTTGCCGCCCGTGGCCTTCGTGTTGTACGCGATGACCGTCGCGATGCCCTGCCAGGGGTAGGAGTAGGCGCGGCCCGGGTCCCAGTCGGGGTCGCGGAACTGGCCGGACAGATTGGTGTACGCGTGCGGCAGGTGGGCCGCGTCGAGCTTCTGCACCCAGCCGTAGCGGATGAGGCGGGCGGCGAGCCAGTCGGTGAGCACGATGATGTCGCGGCCGGTGTCCTGGCCCGCCGCGAGCTGCGGCTTGAGCTTGCCGAAGAACTCGACGTTGTCGTTGATGTCCTCGGTGTACTTGACCTGGATCCCGGTGCGCTTGGTGAACGCCTCCAGGCTGGGCCGGTGCTTCTCGTCGTCGCTCATGTCGATGTACTCGGTCCAGTTGGAGAAGGTGACCTCCTTCTCCTTGGCCGAGTGGTCCTCGGACGAGATCCCGCCCCCGGACTTGCTCGCGGCCGGGATGCCGCAGGCGCTCAAGCTCCCGAGCCCGCCGAGGGCGAGCGCGCCGCCCGTCGAGGCGCGGAGCAGGGACCGCCGGGAGAGCGCCGTCCTGGCGCGGCTGTTCCTGAAACTCCGTTGCACAGCGGCCACTTGGGCTGGGGACAGGCGGTCGGGCTCGTACTGCTCCATGCGCGTGGTGCCCTTTCGAAAGGCCCTTACGGGAGGACGGTTACGGTTGCGGTCGGTCCCCGAAGATCGTGCGGTGCCAGTCCTTCCTGGCGACCGCGGTGTTGTCGAACATGACGTGCTTGACCTGGGTGTACTCCTCGAAGGAGTACGCGGACATGTCCTTGCCGAAGCCGGACGCCTTGTACCCGCCGTGCGGCATCTCGCTGAGGATCGGGATGTGGTCGTTGATCCAGACGCAGCCCGCCTTGATCTCGCGGGTGGCGCGGTTCGCCCGGAACACGTCACGGGACCAGGCGGAGGCGGCGAGCCCGTAAGGGGTGTCGTTGGCGAGCCGGATGCCCTCCTCGTCGCTGTCGAAGGGCAGCACGACCAGGACGGGCCCGAAGATCTCGGACTGCACGACCTCGCTGTCCTGCGCGGCGTCGGCGATGAGGGTCGGCTCGTAGTAGGCGCCGCGGGCGAGTTCACCTTGCGGGGCCCGGCCGCCGGTGACCACGCGCGCGTAGTCGCGCGCACGGTCGACGAAGCCCGCGACGCGGTCGCGCTGGGCGTGCGTGATGAGCGGCCCCAGGTCGGTGTCGGGGTCGAACGGGTCGCCGAGGCGGACCGTGCGCATCAGGTCCGCGACGCCGGACACGAAGGCGTCGTAGAGCGGGCGTTGCACGTACGCGCGCGTGGCGGCGGTGCAGTCCTGCCCGGTGTTGATTAGGGCGCCCGCGACGGCGCCGTGCACGGCGGCCTCCAGGTCGGCGTCGTCGAAGACGACGAAGGGTGCCTTGCCGCCGAGCTCCAGGTGCAGCCGCTTCACGGTGGCGGTGGCGATCTCGGCGACGCGCTTGCCGACGCCGGTGGAGCCGGTGAAGGAGGTCATGGCGACGCCGGGGTGCCCGACCAGGCGCTCGCCCGCGTCCCTGCCCGCGCCGGAGACGACGTTGACGACGCCGTCGGGGATCCCGGCCTCGGTCGCCGCCTGCGCGAAGAGCAGCGAGGTGAACGGCGTCAGTTCGGCGGGCTTGAGGACGATGGTGTTCCCGGCGGCGATGGCCGGCAGCACCTTCCAGGCGGCCATCTGCAGCGGGTAGTTCCAGGGGGCGATGGAGCCGACGACGCCGATCGCCTCACGGCGTACGTAGGAGGTGTGGTCGCCGCTGTACTCACCGGCCGACTGGCCTTGCAGGTGGCGAGCCGCGCCCGCGAAGAACGCGGTGTTGTCGACGGTCCCGGGGACGTCGAACTCGCGGCTCAGCCTGATGGGCTTGCCGCACTGCAGCGACTCCAGGCGCGCGAGCTCCTCGGCCCGCTCGGCCAGCACCCGCGCGAACCGGTGCATCGCGTCGGACCGCTCGCCCGGTGTCGCGCCCGACCAGCCAGGGAAGGCCGCGCGGGCGGCGGCGACGGCGGCGTCCACGTCGTCCGCGCCCGCCAGTTCGTACGTGTACGCCTCCTCGCCGGTGGCCGGGTCGACGACGGCGTGGGTGCGGCCCGATGTGCCCTTGGCCAGGCGTCCGGCGACGAAGTTCGCCCCGTCGGCGAAGCGTTCCTGCGCGGCGGCGGCGACGGAGGTGGCCGTGAGGGGGTCGTCCGGGGTGGGGTTGTGCATGAGTGCTCGCTCTCGCTCTCCTCCGTCGATGTCCCGTCCCGCAGGCACCGACGTGGCTCCAGCTCGATTTGAGTGCCGATCCTGACAGAGGGTGGGTACTCCAACAAGTGATTCCGTTGTTGCCATTTGATTACGCGACGGAATCTGTCGACCAGGTGTCGAGTCGCCTTGGAAAACCCAGGACGGAGTGTCAGTGGTGCGTGCCAGACTCGCGTGCATGGAGATCGACAGCAGGGAAGCACTGGTGGCGGCCCTCGCTGCGGGGGCGCGCGTGAAGTATCTGTATTTCTGGGGGCACGCACCGCGCAAGGACGGCGAGCTGGGCGCGAGTTGTCTGAGTCAGTGGTGGCCGTCGCCGTTCACCGTGGACGGCGTGGAGTACGCGACGGCGGAGCACTGGATGATGGCCGCGAAGGCCCGCCTGTTCGATGACGCGGAGGCCGAGCGGCACGTGCTGGCGGCGGGACACCCGTCCCAGGCCAAGAAGGCGGGCCGCCTCGTGCGGGGCTTCGATGACGCGGTGTGGCAGCGGGAGCGGCTGCGGATCGTCGTCGAGGGCAGTGTCCACAAGTTCGCGGCGGATCCGGGCCTGCGGGACTTTCTGCTGGCCACGGGCGATCGCGTACTGGTCGAGGCGAGCCCGGTGGACCGGATCTGGGGCATCGGCCTGGCGGCGGACGACCCGGCGGCACAGGACCCGCTGACCTGGCGCGGGCCGAATTTGCTGGGGTTCGCGTTGATGGCGGCGCGGCGGCGGCTCGCGGCCGGGGCCTGACATGCGTACGGGCCCGGGGCGGCGCCCCGGGCCCGTCACACGGTTCCGGCCCTTCGGCCGGCTGTCGACCGGGAGCAGCTGTTGACCACGATCAACTGTCGACCGGGATCAGCTATTGACCACGATCGACTGTCGACCGGGATCAGCTGTCGACCACGATCAACTGCCGGCCGGGAGCAGCTGTCGGGATCAGCTGTTGACCACGACCAGCAGCACGATGAACCCGATGCCCACGACGAGGCCGAACGAGCCGCAGATGATCCCGGTCAACGCCTGTCCGGGGTTGGCCGCCTCGCCGCGCTTGGCCTTGCCACGGCCGATGATGCCGAAGACGATGCCGAGGATGCCCAGGATGATGGCGAGCGGCCACATCATGCACAGCACGGCTGAGACGATGCCGGTCACCATCGCGGTGACCCCGATGCCGTTGCTCGGCTGCGCCGGCATGCCGCCGGGCCAGCCGTACTGGGGAGGCATGCCGTACGGCGCGAGCTGCTGCGGCGGGTAGGCGTACCCCGGCCCGCCCTGGTAACTGCCGTACGACGGCAGGCCGGGGCCCGCGGGCGAGACCGGCGGGGGCGGCACGTGACCGCCCTGCTGTACGGGCGGCCCCGCGTACGGCGCCTGGGGCGGCATGTGGGCCTGAAGGGGCTGAGGTGCCTGCGGAGAGTACGGCGCCTGCGGAGGCTGAGGCGCCTGCGGGGGGTGCGGTGTCTTGGGTGCGTGTTGCACCGGCATCGCCGTCACCGTCTGGCTCTCGTGCAAGCCGCGCGCCTGCGGACCGCCCGGCTGCTGTGCCGCCGCGTCCTGCGGCGCGGCCCAGGGGTCGTTCCCCTGCGGTGTGGTGCCGTCTGCCATGTGCAGCGCCCCCTTCGTTCGTCAGTCCCGACATGCTACGGGGCCGCGGGCGGGGGCTCCCCGGCCGTGGGAATCCCGCCCGCCGGGGAGCCCGTGCCCGTGCCCCGCATACGATGCGGGGAACCCCGATCAGCCGATCACCCGAGTTCCTGGGGAGGAATCCGTGAGCCAGAGCCTGCAGACCTTTATCGCCGGACTGCCGAAAGCCGAACTCCACGTGCACCACGTGGGCTCCGCCTCACCCAGGATCGTCTCGGAACTCGCGGCCCGGCACGCCGACTCGAAGGTCCCGGCGGACCCCGAGGCCCTGGCCGACTTCTTCACGTTCACCGACTTCGCGCACTTCATCACCGTGTACCTGTCCGTGGTCGACCTGATCCGTACGCCGGAGGACGTCCGCCTCCTCACGTACGAGGTGGCCCGCGACATGGCCCGGCAGAACGTGCGCTACGCCGAGCTGACCCTCACCCCCTTCTCCTCCACCCGCCGCGGGATCGACGCCCGCGCGTTCATGGAGGCCATCGAGGACGCCCGCAAGGCCGCCGAGTCGGAGTTCGGCACAGTGCTGCGCTGGTGCTTCGACATCCCCGGCGAGGCAGGTCTTGAAGCGGCCGAGGAGACGACCCGGCTGGCGACGGACGACGCGCTGCGCCCGGAGGGCCTGGTGTCGTTCGGGCTCGGCGGCCCCGAGATCGGCGTGCCCCGGCCGCAGTTCAAGCCGTACTTCGACCGTGCGATCGCGGCGGGCCTGCGCTCCGTACCGCACGCGGGCGAGACGACCGGACCCGAGACGGTGTGGGACGCCCTGAACTACCTGGGCGCCGAGCGCATCGGCCACGGCACGTCCAGCGCCCAGGACCCGAAGCTGCTCGCGCACCTCGCCGAGCACGGGATCCCGCTGGAGGTGTGCCCGACGTCGAACATCGCGACGCGCGCCGTGACCTCCCTCGACGTGCACCCGCTGCGGCAGTTCGTGGACGCGGGCGTGCCCGTCACGATCAACTCGGACGACCCGCCGATGTTCTCCACGGACCTCAACACCGAGTACGCGGTCGCGGCCCGCCTCCTCGATCTCGACGAGCGTGGTCTGGCCGGCCTCGCGAAGAACGCGGTGCGCGCCTCCTTCCTCGACGAACCCGGCAAGGCCCGGATCGCCGCGGAGATCGACACGTACACGGACCGCTGGCTCGCCGACGCGTAAGGGAGCACCCCGCGCCACACAATGGTGGGCATGCGCACCGTGACTGCCGTCGCCCACCGAGGCGATCCCTACCGCGTCCGCGAGAACACCCTCCCGTCCCTGCGCTCCGCGCTGGAAAGGGGCGCGGACGCGGTGGAGATCGACGTACGCCTGACCCGGGACGGCGTTCCCGTACTCCTCCACGACGCGACGCTCAACCGCCTGTGGGAGCACGACCGTCCGCTGTCCGCGCTCTCCGCCGATGAGGTGCGCGGCCTGACGGCGGGCGGTGTCCCCATGCTCGCCGACGCGCTCGCCGCGACCGGGGACGGCCGGATCATGGTCGATCTGCCGGGCGCGGACGCCGAGGCGGTCCGCTCGATCGTCGGCGTCATCCGGGAGTGCGGCGCCGAGGAGCGCGTCTACTACTGCGCGGGCGCTACGGCGATGCTCAAGGTGCGGGCCGCGGACCCGGCCGCCGAGATCGCCCTGACCTGGACGAGCCTGGCCCCGCCGCGCCGCCCCCTGCTCGACGCGATCCGCCCGCGCTGGCTCAACTACCGTTTCCCGCTGGTGAGTCGGGACCTTGCGGCCCGCGTCCACCGCGACGGCTGCCTGGTCTCCGCCTGGACACCCGACACGCGCCGGTCGATGCGGCGGCTGCTCGACGCGGGCGCGGACTCGATCACGACGAACCGTGTCGACCTGCTGACGGCGCTGCGCGACGCCTGACCTGCCGCCGAGGATGGTGCGTGAGCGGCCCGCATGGGCCAACTACCGCACCAAGGAATCCCGTTGCAACCTCCGACGGCACCCGCGACCTGTCTCGCACGCTCGTCCACGCGCCAACGGTGCGCCGGAGTGCGTTGTCAGTGGGGTGCACTACGGTTCGAGGCGCACTGGCGATCGACCGCACCGTGCTCTCGCCTGGCCGATATGGACGGCCAGGCGAGAACAGAGCTGCACGCCCCCAACTTCTCGGCACGGGAGCGGGCCCTTCCGGATGGGAAGGCCGACACCGAAGGTGCCTCGCCCCCATTCAGGTGCCTCGACTCCCGTAATGCAAGGAAAACCGGGAACTTCCACGCCTCCGGGGCACGACCTGCTCGCTTTTTAGTCACCGATCGGTCACGCACGGTCGTCGCCGACCGCTCAATGACCGGCATTGTTCCGTGAATCCATGATCACGTGGCGTAACAACTACCCCTGCGGTCATTGTGGTTGACCTCCCCGGCGGACGGGCTCGGCACCCGTCCTGTCCAGGGATCCCGTCGGCTTCCGGATGGGTCGGCGGGCTTCGAGAAGGCCACACTTCTGGAGGTCCCATGGAACGAAAGCAGATATGGCTCGTTACGGCCACTCTCACGGTTTTCGCCTGGAGCGTCGCAATGGTCGCCATGGGGCAGGTCGCGGCGATCGCCGCGCTCGCGCCCGCGCTCGGCCTGACCGTGCAGCAGATCACTCGCGCGGCCCGCCACCACAACACCCCAGCCTCTGGCCACCGTGTGACCGCCTCCCCCCACGAGAAGGAGGACGGCGCACCGTGACCGCACCCTCCGATCCGTCCGCGGCACCGGACGAGTCCGAGCCGTTCGACAAGCGGGACTCCCCCGCCGCGGCTGCGCCCGCCGGCCCGGCCCACCGGCTGGGCCGCCCCGGCCGGCCGCTGGGACCCATCGCGGCCGACTGCAGCAGCGCCCACCGCGCCTGGCTGGAGCCGGTGCGCGACGCCTACCGCAGGTCCGGGCAGACCATGAGCCAGCTCGGAACCCAGCTGCACATGGCCAAATCGAAGGTCTCCGAGCTGATGAGCGGCCGTATGTATCCACGCTGGGAAGTCCTCTATCCCCTGGCGGTCGAACTGCGCATCCCCTACTCGCCATTGTTCCGCCTCTGGGCACAGGCCGCGGTGAAGACCCACAACAAGTCCCGCGCCTGGGTCGATCATTCCTTCGCCGGCGTGGCGGTGACGACCAGGCCCGCCGCCCCGCCCCTGGACTACAAGGCGTTCCGCAAGCTCACCGAGGACGGCTACCGCGACTACGCCAGTGTCTTCCTGGCCGACGACTGCTGCGATCCCGCTCTCAACGACACCTACGACCAGTTGTGGCTGAGCTGGGCCCAAGCCCTCTCCAGCCCCGATGCCCGCCGCTATGCCTGGAAGGTCCTGCGCACCACGGTCATGGCCCTCACTCCGCACATCGACGGTCGCCCCGAGTTCTCCCACACGGCCTTCGACACCGTCGCCCTACTGTCCGCCACCGACCAGGACGCGGCCCTGGAGCAGTTGCACGAGACGCTCGGCCTCTACAAAGCGATGAGCCGGCTGCCCGACCACCAGCTCGACGTCATCGTCCTGCGCCGGCTGCGTGCCATGCCGACCTGGACCGTCTCCGACCTGCTGGGCGCCCCGCTGGCCACCATCCGCTCCGACGAACGGCACGCGACCCGCTTCCTCGAGACCACCCTCGCCGCCCCACCCGACCTCGAAGGGAACCAACCGTGACTCGCATCGAAGACATCCTCTCCCGAGCCCTACTGGCCCGGGACCGCACGGTGCCTCGCGACATCGTCCCGACCACGTGCCCCACCGCACGTCATCCGCGGACCGCTCTCCCCGCCCCCGCCACGGGCGACACCGTGCCGGACAGCGATGCCGCCGAAGACCTGCGGGCCCTGTGCGAGACCCTCGTCTCCCACACCTCGGCCACCGACGTCGCCGACTTCGTCACCGAGCAAGTGCCCCAGCCCCGCAGCGCTCTGGCGCTGGCCTGCGTGCTTCAGCTCACCGACACGGACGACGGCGCCCGCTTCTGGTGGCAGTACGCCGCGGGCGCCGGGCAGCCCGCGGCCGCCTACTGCCTCTATCTCCACCACCTGGCGCAGGGCGAGGACGCCACCGCCGACTGGTGGCACCAGCAGACCGACGACGTCGAGCCCGTACCCGACAGCCCCGCGGCCGCGGAACCCGAGACGCCGGATCCCGACCAGCCGCACAGCACCTCCACCACCACGATCCTGCGGATCCTGCGCCACCTGTCCAAGCACACCGTCCGCCCGCGCACCACGGCGGTCACCCATCTCATGGCCTACATGCCGACCGCCGTCACCATCGGCTACCTCCGCGAACCGGACATGGACCTGCCTCTGCCGGGTCCCGACTTCGCGCGCCACGTCCGTGCAGTCCTCACCACGGCAGGCCGGCCCGACGCCTCCGACACCCTCCCCGGCCGCAAGTCGCACGACGCCCGGTCACTCCAGGAGGCCGTCAGCCGCTGACCGCGCTCGCCTGCGCAAGTCCGACGAGTGAGGGGCCGGGGCCGTGGACGGCGGCCGGCCCCTCTGCGGACCGAAGACAAGCTCTCAGCAGCGGTACGTCAGGAACGCGATTCCGTTGTCCGGCTCCAAGGTTTCGACACTCTTGGAGAAGAAGTCGTAGTACTCATCCGCTGTCGACAAGGAGCCCACGTCCACCCATTCCCCGCCCACGGTCAGAAGGGAGTCCACAGCGAACGCCCGCCGCGAGCACCTGGCCATGTACGCATCGAGCCCAATGCCGAATGTCGCCACGGCATCGTCGCCGACCTTCTGGTGCAGTTCCGGACGGGCCAGAACATACGTCATGAGCGGCTGACTCCGGTACCGCACCCACGCCTTCCCGGGGCGGATCTCCGTGGCCTCCGGGTCCTTGTCCATGAACTCCCGCAGCGTCCGTGCGGCCGGAAACTGCCGGACGAGCCCCTGCCACATCGTCCACCGCTCCCGGGCCCGCTCAGCAGCGCGGAGACGATGCGCTGCCAGATCGAGCAGACCCACGGGCCCGCCGTCGCACAGATGCGGGGGGATGTCGCGAAGCTCCCCACGCGCGTTCGTGAATTCCCGCAGCAGCCGGGGGTCACCCTCACTCCCGGACTTCACAATGAATTCACTGCCGGATTCTCCGATCCACCAGGTCGCCCACTCCCCGGTCCCCTCACCACCGAAAGGCTCCATAGCGGAACTGATCTTCTCGTAGAGCGGGGCATCGGACCGCTCCGTACACACCAACAGGGATTCCCCGGCCACGGAGCCGCCTTTCGAGGTCTGGAAGGAGTGACTAAAGCATGTGCGGCGGAGTGCACTCGCCAGCCGCGTCGGCGGGAACGGCCCGGGTCGAGCCACGCGTCGCGGTCGCGGTCGCCGTGCCGCCGAAGTCGATGCCGCCGGTACCGGCGGCCGGGGCGGTGGCGTGACGCGTTCTGGATGCTGAGCGGGTATCACGGTGCCACGATCGACAAGGCGGTGCGCCTCGCCGCAACGACCTGGACCGAGCGCGACATCGTCACGGCCCAGGACGGCACCGTGCCGGGGCCAGAGCCACACTGCCGGGATCGGGCACCGAGATCATCTCGCCGCGCAGCTAATGGAAGACCCGCCTCGCGATCGGCTGACGCGAGGACGCACGAAGCGCCCCGAGCCCTACAACCCCGCGATCGCGTTCCACCGCTTCGCGAACTCCGTCCGCTCCGACGGCCTGATGTCCCGCGCGATCGCGAGCCGCGAACGCATCGTGTCGTCGGGGAAGATCAGCGGGTCCTCGGCGAGTTCGGCGGTCTCCCTGTCCTTGGACGAGGCCAGGACGTCCTTGGCGGCCGGGACCGGGCAGACGTAGTTGACCCACGCCGCGAGTTCGGCGGCGACCTCGGGCTCGTAGTAGTAGTCGATCAGGCGCTCGGCGTTGGCCTTGTGGTCGGCGAGGTCGGGGATCATCAGGGACTCGGCCCACAGTTCGGCACCCTCCTCGGGCACGACGAACTCGATGTCCGGGTCGTCGGCCTGGAGCTGGATGACGTCGCCGCTGTATGCCTGGCACGCCAGCACGTCCCCGCTCGACAGATCCTTGATGTAGTCGTTGCCGGTGAAGCGGCGGATGTGTTTGGACTTCACGAGCTTCTCGACCTGGTCGCACACCGTGTGGAAGTCGTCGGCCGTCCACTTGGTGATGTCGACGCCGTTGCCCTGCATGAGGAGCGCGAAGGACTCGTCGAGGCCGGACAGGAGCGTGACGCGCCCCTTCAGGTCGTCGGACCACAGGTCGGAGACGTGCTGGATCTCGCGGCCGAGCCGGCGCTTGTTGTACGCGATGCCGGTGATGCCGGACTGCCACGGCACGGTGTACTTGCGGCCGGGGTCGAAGGCGGGCGAACGCAGCAGCGGGTCCAGGTACTTGGTGACGTTCGGCTGGCGCGCGCGGTCCATCTCCTGGACCCAGCCGAGACGTACGAACCGTGAGCACATCCAGTCGGAGATGACGAGCAGGTCGCGGCCGGTCTTCTGGTGGTTCATCAGGGACGGGCTGATCTTGCCGAAGAACTCGTCGTTGTCGTTGATCTCCTCGGTGTACTCGACCTGGATGCCGGTCCGCTTCTCGAACGCGTCCAGCGTCGGCCGCTTCGACGGATCGTCGTCGTCCACATCGATGTAGAGCGGCCAGTTCGCCCACGTGAGCCGCTTGTCCGAGGGCGAGAGGTCCTGCCCGGCGCGGTCCCCCGGCCGCACGTACGCCGCGGGCACCCCGCACCCCGACGCGAGGGCGCCGACCGCAACGGCCCCGGCACCACCGCCCAGGGCGCGCAGCAGGGAACGACGGGGGACCCGGGAGGTGACGCGGTTGGCTCGCACGCACGCAGGATGCCGCCGCCGTCCCGTCCCGGGCAATGGACGCTGCGTCGAGCGGGCCGGGCCCCAGCCGACACCCTGTCGACCTGCGAGAGCCGGCCCCCGGGCGCGGCGCCCGCTCTCAGCCCGTGCCCGGGGTCAGCCAGCCGACCAGGTCCCCGGCCGTCACGCGGTCGAGCCCGGCCGCGTCGGCCTCACCCGGAAACAGGCGGTACAGGGTTCCCGAATCCGCCTGGACGTCCGTCAGCTCGGCGTACTCCACGGCGGCGAAGACACGCCGCCCCGGGAGTGCGGCCGGGGCGGACACCTGATCCGGCTCCCAGCCCTCGCGCACCCGCAGCGCGAACTCGGCGCGGGGTTCGCCGTCGCCCCGGCGGTAGACCCAGTGGGCCGCGCTCCGGCCGCGTACGACGATGTCGCCGTCCGTCCGTGCGGCCGCCGCCCAGCACGCCACGTCCCACAGCGTCGCCCGGTCGCCCGCCTGGAACGCATCGAGCAGGTCGCGCCCGAGGCGGCGCAGGCTGTCCTTGTGCCGCCATACGTTGTGGTTCCCTTCGCCGACCGGCAGCGCCACATCGGCCCACCAGCCGCGCAGGGTCCGCAGGTCGACGACCATCGGCACCAGCGCCTTGGCGTCACCGGCGAGGTCGAAGCGCTGCCGCACGGCCCGCGCGTCGAACTTCCCGCGCACACCCCGCTCCACCCCCATGAACCCTATGAAGGCGTCGGGGAGTTCATCGAAGGGCACGTCGTTGTACGACAGGACGACAGGCACCGCGAACCGCACACCCACGCCGCGGAGCCGCCCGAGGTGCAGGTCGACGTACTCGGTGGCGCCGTGCGGGGCGGGCGCCGACGTGAGGTCACCGGAGTGCAGCGCGGCCTCGCCGCCCCACTCCAGGCGGGTGTAGTCGCAGAGCCCGACGAATCGCCACTGGTCGTCGTAGAAGGCGACCGACAGATCGAGGTCGACACGCTGCCCCTTCACCTGCATCCAGTGCAGGAAAAGCCGAAGACAGCGCCCGTCACCCGGCGCGGGCAGCCGCAGCGAACTGCCGCGCGGCACCGCCACGAGCGAGGCGGCCGAGGCCCGCTCGGCGTAGGGCACCGGCAGGTCGGCGAGCGTCGCGTCGAGCACGGCGACGTCGTAGCGGTCGTGCGGCACATCCATCCGCCGCACCGCCTCGGCCTCGATCAGCTCGGCGGCACGATCGGCGGCGCGCCGGAGCAGGGGCGGCCGGTGGTCATCCGTCGCGTAGGCCTTGGTGACACGGCCGCGCGGGAAGAAGACCCGCCGGTGCCCGGGTACGGTGCGCACCGCGAGCTTGCCCCAGGCTCCCAGGAGCGGTCCCACCCCTGTCCCCGGCACGGCCTCACCGAGCGCCTCGGTCACCAGCTCCGGTGTCCCCGCCACCACGGACCGGGACAGCAACACGTCGAGCCGACGCAGCAGTTCACCGGGGCGGTCGCTCAACAGCTCGGTGGCGCGGGGGATGTCCCAGGCCGCGAGGGCGCTCTCCACTCCGCCCGCCCAGGTGTCCAGGCGCAGTCGGTCGCCGACGAGCCGGACGGCATCGCCGTGGCGGGAGGCCTCCCGCAGCAGCGCGTCGGTGAACTCCCCTTCGTTGGCGAGCTTCAGGCCGCGCAGCACGGCGAAGGCGAGGACGGCCCGCGGGTATCGGCGGGCGTGCTCGAAGGGGTGCAGCACCTCGCCGACCCGCTTGAACGCGCCGGCCCTGCGCCGCATGTCCGCACCCACCGACCGGAGGTCCAGCCTGTCGAGGGCTCCGAGCAGCCGGCGCCGCAGCGCCCGCGGCACACTGCGCAGCCGCACGGGTTCCAGCAGGTCCGGGTCGCCGCCCGAGCGCACGACGAGCAGACGCAGTACGTCGGTGGCGGTGTCGATGTATCCGTCAAGCGCGTCCGGCTCGTGTTCGGCGAGCAGCGCGAGGACGAGCGCCTTTGACTCACGTACGGGAATCTCTTCCGGCAGGACGTGCGAAAGTGCCGCGGGAGCAAGCGTGTTGAGCAGGAGCACGAGGTCGTCGTGGTCCTGCGCGTCCAGCGGTGTGCGGCGGGCGAGCAGGGCGCGCAGCTCGGCGGCGGCGCCGTCGTCGAGGGACGTGCACAGGCTGAGGGTGCGCAGGACGTCGCGGTCGCCCTCGAAGGAGGGGTCGCCCTCGAAGGAGGGGACGCCCTCGAAGGAGGGGACGCCCTCGTAGGAGGGGACGTCGAGCCAGGGCCGCACGGGCCCGTCGGTGTCGTACCGCTTCTCGCAGACGGGGCACGCGTACCAGGTGCAGCACTCATCGCAGCACCCGAAGTCGATCTCGGCCAGGCAGGACGCACACAACAGGTGCGCGCAGGGGGCCATGGCCCGCACCTCGCGGCCCGGACGGCCGCAGTCCATGCACGGCTGATGCGGCTGCGCGCCGAGCGCGGCGAGGATGTGGCTGGTGTAGAGACGGTGTGCCTGCCGGTACGGGACGTCCTGCGGGAAGCTGCGGAACAGGGGCGCGTGGTGCCGGTCGGCGCCGGTGAGCGCGGCGACATCGGCGAGCAGCCGCGTCCCGGCCCGGGCGAGCGCGTCCTCGTCGAGCATGCCGAGTGCGCGGCGCAGCGGGGCGGCCAACAGATGGCCGAGACCGGCGAGTTCGGCCTCCAGGACGACGACTCCGGCGGCGGTGACGGAAGGGGTCGGGCCCGCGCCTTCCTCGACGTGCACCTGCTGCCGGCGTCGCAGCATCAGCGCCGCGATCTCCTGGTTCATGTCCCGCTCGCCCCCGTACGTTCACGACAACGCGGGGGCGGGAAGTGGGCGCACTACGGTTCTTTTTCAGAGAGAGAAGAGAAGGAAGCACGCCGCGGAGCCGCCCCCGCGCAGCTCACAGTACGGCTGGTCCGTCGCGGGACGCACCGCATTTACAGGCGGGCAACAGCCCGCAGATACCGCCCCGTCACCCACCCCTGCACAGCCCGCGCCACAGGCCCCCCGACCCGCGTGTACCACCGCCCGGCGCGCGAGAACGCCCGGATCCGGAACCAGACGGAGTCGTCCGCGTCCCGCGTCACGACGAACGCCTCCTCGCCGCACTCCGGATGTCCGGGCAGCGTCCCGTACGCGAAGCCGATGCGGGAGCTGTCGCGTACGACCGCCACCACCCGGCAGGGAATGCGCAGCCACAGCAGCCGCAACACGACATCCGCACCCGCACGGACGTCGTCCCCCGGCGTCACCCGCAGTCCGGCCCCGCGCTGCGCACCCCACGCGAGAACCGCCGCACCCGCCCGCTCGAAGCATTCGGTGCCCGAGCCGAGCCGGACGCGGCGGTCCAAGTGGGCGTACCCCGACGGGAGTTCTCCGTCCGTCAGGGTCGCGCCGGTGGCCTCCGGATAGGTGAGTCTCACGCGTCCAGCGACGTCATCACGTGCTTGATGCGCGTGTAGTCGTCGAAGCCGTACCCGGACAGGTCCTTGCCGTAGCCGGACTTCTTGAAGCCGCCGTGCGGCATCTCGGCGACCAGCGGGATGTGCGTGTTGATCCAGACGCAGCCGAAGTCGAGCACCTTCGACATGCGCATCGCGCGCGCGTGGTCCTTGGTCCACACCGAGGAGGCGAGGGCGTAGTCGACGCCGTTGGCCCACTCGGTGGCCTGTGCCTCGTCCGTGAAGGACTGGACGGTGATGACCGGGCCGAAGACCTCGTTCTGGATGATCTCGTCGTCCTGCTTGAGGCCCGAGACGACGGTCGGGGCGTAGAAGTAGCCCTTCTCGCCGACCTGGTGGCCACCGGCCTCGACCTTCGCGTGCGCCGGGAGGCGCTCGATGAACCCGGAGACCTGCTTGAGCTGGTTCGGGTTGTTGAGCGGGCCGTAGAGCACGTCCTCGTCGTCCGGCTGGCCGGTCTTGGTGTCGGCGGCGGCCTTGGCGAGCGCGGTCACGAACTCGTCGTGGATCGACTCCTGTACGAGGACGCGCGTGGCGGCCGTACAGTCCTGCCCCGCGTTGAAGTACCCCGCCACCGAGATGTCCTCGACGGCCTTCGCGATGTCGGTGTCCTCGAAGACGACGACCGGGGCCTTGCCGCCCAGCTCCAGGTGGACCCGCTTGAGGTCCTTGGACGCGGACTCGGCGACCTGCATGCCGGCGCGCACGGAGCCCGTGATGGACGCCATCGCCGGGGTCGGGTGCTCGACCATGGCGCGGCCCGTGTCGCGGTCGCCGCACACCACGTTGAAGACGCCCTTGGGGACGATCGAGCCGATGATCTCGGCCATCAGGACGGTGGAGGCCGGGGTGGTGTCGGAGGGCTTGAGGACGACCGTGTTGCCCGCGGCGAGCGCGGGGGCGAACTTCCAGACGCCCATCATCATCGGGTAGTTCCAGGGCGCGACCTGCGCGCAGACACCGATCGGCTCGCGCCGGATGATGGAGGTGAGGCCCTCCATGTACTCACCGGCCGCGCGGCCCTCGAGCATCCTGGCCGCGCCCGCGAAGAAGCGGATCTGGTCGACCATCGGCGGGATCTCTTCGCTGCGGGTGAGCCCGATGGGCTTACCCGTGTTCTCCACCTCGGCCGCGATGAGCTCCTCGGCCCGCTCCTCGAACGCGTCCGCGATCTTCAGGAGGGCCTTCTGACGCTCGGCCGGGGTCTGGTCGCGCCAGGCCGGGAACGCGGCCTCGGCGGCGGCCATCGCGGCGTCGACGTCGGCCTGCCCGGAGAGCGGGGCGGTCGCGTACGCCTCGCCGTTGGCCGGGTTGACCACTTCGGTGGTCCGGCCGTCGGCGGCGTCCCGGAACTCGCCATCGATGTAATTACGCAGACGACGCAGCTCACTGGTGGTCACTGACCGGCCTCCTTATGTCGGGTGTCCACTGCTTGAGACACCCACCCTAATCCGAGCACCGACGTTTTCGACACCCCCCACTCCCCCGCACCTACGAAATCCGTGACGATCGGACGCGTAGACAACGAATTACATCGATCCAGGCTTGCGGAACTGTCGAGTCCTCGTGCAGAGTGAGGTCGTGGCCAGTCGCAGCGCAGATCCCAAGGGACCCCGTCAGAGGAACGGCGGAAGTCCGCCGCTGGACGCCGTCTCCCTCGCCATCATCGAGCAGCTCCAGGAGGACGGCAGGCGCCCGTACGCCGCCATCGGCAAGGCCGTGGGCCTCTCCGAGGCGGCCGTGCGCCAGCGCGTCCAGAAGCTGCTCGACCAGGGCGTGATGCAGATCGTCGCCGTCACGGACCCGCTCACCGTGGGCTTCCGGCGGCAGGCGATGGTCGGGATCAACGCGGAGGGCGATCTCGATCCCGTGGCCGACGCGCTGACGGCCATGCCGGAGTGCGAGTACGTCGTGATGACCGCGGGCTCGTTCGACCTGATGGTGGAGGTCGTCTGCGAGGACGACGACCACCTTCTGGACGTGATCAACAAACGCATCCGGGCCCTCCCCGGAGTGCGCTCCACCGAGAGCTTCGTCTACCTCAAGCTCAAGAAGCAGACCTATATGTGGGGAACCCGATAGCCGTGAGCAAGGACCTCAGCCGAACCGCGTACGACCACCTGTGGATGCACTTCACGCGTATGTCGTCGTACGAGAACGCGCCCGTTCCCACCATCGTGCGTGGCGAGGGCACCTACATCTGGGACGACCAGGGCAAGAAGTACCTCGACGGGCTCGCGGGCCTCTTCGTGGTCCAGGCCGGTCACGGCCGCCGTGAGCTCGCCGAGGTCGCCGCCAAGCAGGCGGCCGAGCTGGCCTTCTTCCCCATCTGGTCGTACGCCCACCCCAAGGCCGTGGAGCTGGCGGAGCGCCTGGCCCACCACGCCCCGGGCGACCTCAACAAGGTCTTCTTCACCACCGGTGGCGGCGAGGCCGTCGAGACCGCGTGGAAGCTGGCGAAGCAGTACCACAAGCTCACCGGCAACCACACGAAGTACAAGGTCATCTCGCGCGCGGTCGCCTACCACGGCACCCCGCAGGGCGCCCTGTCCATCACCGGACTCCCGGCGCTGAAGGCCCCGTTCGAGCCGCTCGTGCCCGGCGCGCACAAGGTGCCGAACACGAACATCTACCGCGCCCCGATCCACGGCGACGATCCGGAGGCCTTCGGCCGCTGGGCCGCCGACCAGATCGAGCAGGAGATCCTCTTCGAGGGCCCGGAGACGGTCGCGGCCGTCTTCCTGGAGCCGGTACAGAACGCCGGCGGCTGCTTTCCGCCGCCGCCCGGCTACTTCCAGCGCGTGCGCGAGATCTGCGACCAGTACGACGTGCTGCTCGTCTCGGACGAGGTCATCTGCGCCTTCGGCCGCCTCGGCACGATGTTCGCCTGCGACAAGTTCGACTACGTCCCGGACATGATCACCTGCGCCAAGGGCATGACCTCGGGCTACTCCCCGATCGGCGCCTGCATCATCTCGGACCGGCTCGCCGAGCCGTTCTACAAGGGCGACAACACCTTCCTGCACGGCTACACCTTCGGCGGTCACCCGGTCTCCGCGGCCGTGGGCGTCGCCAACCTCGACCTGTTCGAGCGTGAGGGCCTCAACCAGCACGTGCTCGACAACGAGGCGAACTTCCTCCAGACGCTGCAGAAGCTGCACGACCTGCCGATCGTCGGCGACGTCCGCGGCAACGGCTTCTTCTACGGCATCGAGCTCGTCAAGGACAAGGCCACCAAGGAGACCTTCACGGACGAGGAGTCGGAGCGCGTGCTCTACGGCTTCGTCTCCAAGAAGCTCTTCGAGTACGGCCTGTACTGCCGCGCCGACGACCGCGGCGACCCGGTCATCCAGCTCTCCCCGCCGCTGATCGCGGACCAGTCGACGTTCGACGAGATCGAGGGCATCGTCCGCCAGGTGCTCACCGAGGCCTGGACGAAGATCTGATCAGCCTTCAGTAACCGGCCCGGCTGCGCCCATCCGAGTGAGATGGGGGCGGCCGGGCCGCGTCCTTTCTCCGGCGCCCGCCCATGGATACCTACCGTGCCCAGTGACCGATCGGCCCCGCCTTCGTTCCCCCGTATGGGGGAAGGCAACTGATCTGAACGAGGTGTACGCCATGGTGGCCCCGCCGGACAACGACGTGCTCTGGGCACGCGCCCTGCACTTCTCCCACAACGGCTCGCCCGCGCTCACAAGCGTGTCGCTCGGCGTCCGCGAGGGCGAGATCCTCGCCGTCAGCGGCCCACGCGGCGCCGGCAAGACGACCCTGCTGCAGTGCCTGTCGGGCCAGCTGCTGCCGCGGGAGGGCGAGGTGTGGTTCAACAGCACCCCGGTGCACACCATGGGCCCGCTGGTGCGCGAGCGGCTGCGCCGCGACCGGTTCGGCTGGATCGACCCCGAGCCCGCCCTCGTCCCCGAGCTGAACGTGTGGGAGAACACCGCCCTGCCGCTGATGATGCGCGGCACCGGCCGGCGCCCCGCCAAGGCCGCCGCCCAGGAGTGGCTCGACCGGCTCGACGTCGGCCACCTCGCCCGCAAGCGCCCCGGCGCCCTGCGGATGGCCGAGCGGCAGCGCGTCGCCATCGCCCGCGCCCTGGTGCACGCCCCGGACGTGGTCTTCGCCGACGAGCCGACCGCGACCCTGCACCGCGCCGACCGCGCGCACGTCCTGCGCACGCTGACGGCGGCGGCCCGCTCGCACGCCATCACCGTCGTCCTGGCCACGCACGACCCCGAGGTCAGCGCGCTCGCCGACCGCACGGTGGCGCTGCTCGACGGGCGCCTCGTCACCACGGTGCACCTGCCCGCGGGGACCGCGGGGACGGAAGGCCGGGCCGAGTGCTCGCTCTCCGTCTAGCCCGCGGCGCCCGTCCCCTGGTCCAGCTCCGCAGACTCCTGGTCGCCGCCGCCTCGGCCGGCACCGGCTTCCTGCTGCTGTGCACGCTGGGCTACGCGATGGGCCACCCCGAAGCCTCCACGAACGCCGTGCTGCGCCTGGTCTGGTGCGCCGTGCCGCTCGCCGCCACCGTGTACTTCGCGGTCGCCGTCGCCCGCTCGGACCCGGCGACGAAACCGCGCCCCGGCCTGTCCGCGGTGGGACTCGGCCCGGCCCGCCTGACGCTCCTCGCCGCGATCTCCACGGCGGTCGCCTGCACGCTCGGCTCGATGCTGGCGCTGCTGTTCTTCCTGCATCTGCGCGGCGACCTGTCGGGGCTGCCGTTCGACGGAGCGGCACATCGACTCCTCGCCTCGGACCGGCCGTTGCCGCTGGCCGCCGCCCTCACCCTGCTCACCTTCGTGCCGCTCGCCGCGTCCGGCGCCAGCGCCGTGGTGCTGCGCCCCGGGATCGCCAAGCCTGCGGGGCGGGTCAGGCCCGGCAGGCCCGGCACGTCGGTGGCCGACGAGCCCGAGCAGCCCGCCGCCGAGCCGACGCCCGCGCCGACCGGCCTGCCGTGGGGGGTCGCCCTGCTCGCCGCCGGCCTCGCCGTGGAGACGTACGCCTCGCACGCGCGCGGCGCCGACGGCCCGCCGCTGCCGGGCGGCCTCGGCGGCAGCCCCGGCGGAGCCCTGGCCGGCTGGGCGCTGACCGCGCTCGGCCTGGCGCTCGCCGGACCCGGTCTCACCTATCTGTGCGGGCGGGCACTTCAGGCGGTGCGCCCGGGAGCCGTCCGGCTGCTCGCCGGGCGCGTACTGCAGGAGGAGGCGCGGCGCATCGGGCGCCCGCTCGGCGTCGTCTGCGCGGTCGCCTCGGCCGCGTACGCGGCGAACATCCTGTACGGGCACGCAGGAGCGGCCGCTCCCGGCCTCGGGCCGCTGTCGGCCCTCGGCGCGGCGCTCGTCGTCGGCTGCACCCTCGCCACGCTGGTGACCGCGGCCGTCGAGGCCCGTCAGGCCCGCAGGCACACCACGTCCGCGCTCCTGCGGATCGGCGCCCCGGCGACGATGCTGCGCGGCGCCGCGGCCCTGCGCGCAGGCGCCCTGCTGGCCATGTTCGGAGCGCTGACCTGGGCAGTCTCGGAACTTTCGGCCATTCCTCTGTCGTCCCGATGACTTTCGCCCGCGCGGCCCGTCTAATCCTGCGTACGAGTCCTCCAGGAGTCCCGCACGCGACTCCCGCACACGAGGACGACACCGACCGACTCAGAAGGCGACGGGCCCCATGTACCAGCAGATGATCTTCGTGAACCTGGCCGTGAACGACCTGGACGCCGCCAAGAAATTCTTCTCGGAGCTCGGCTACTCCATCAATAAGCAGTTCACCGACGAGACCGCCTCCGCCGTGGAGATCAGCGACACCATCGTGTTCATGCTGATGACGAAGGAGAAGTACGCGGGCTTCACCCGGAAGACGATCGTGGACTCGACGACGAGCAGCGAGGTGCTGCTGTGTCTGAGCGCGGAGAGCCGGGAGAAGGTCGACGAGCTGGTCGAGCGGGCTCTCGCGGCAGGTGGCACCGAGCACGGCGAGAAGCAGGATCACGGCTTCATGTACGGGCGGGCTTTCGACGACCTGGACGGCCACACCTTCGAGGTCGCGTGGATGGACCCGTCGGCCATCCAGGGCTGAGCAACTACCGGGCCGGGGACCGGCTTTGGTGCCGTGATCGGAGCCGCGCCCGGCGCCGTGCGCAGGCGGGCTCCTAGCATGGGCGGGTGCAGCCGACATCACATGAGACATCCGCATCCGCATCCGCCCCCACGCCCGGGACCACGTCCGACCGCGAGATCGAGACGCTCGCGGAGTTCGACGCGACCGTCGCCGCGCTGGGCACACTCGCCGGTCACCGCGTGCAGGCCGTCGACCTGACGGACCGCACGGACCGGCTGCTCGCCGCCGACGTCGCGGGCGCCGTCTTCCTCGGCTGCCCCATGGACCCGGCGGCCGCCGCGCAGGTCAGGGCCGCCGGGGCCCTGGTCTTCCCACCGGTCCCCGGCCTCCCGTTCGACCCGTACCGGGGGCACCTGTACACCCCCGACGAGCTCTTCGACGGCCTGTCCGACCCGGGCGGCTACGAGGCGACGCCGGACGCCCGCGCGTACACCTGGTTCCAGCGGACCAAGGCCGACGGCGACGTGTTCGCGTCCATGCTGCGCGCCGTGCACGACGACTCGGTCTCCGACGCCCTCGACGAACTCCTCGCCGGGGCGCGGGTGGTGGGCGTCATGGGCGGCCACGCGATGGCGCGCGGCACCCAGGAGTACGCCGGGGCGGCCCGGCTCGGCCGGTCGCTGGCGCGGGCCGGGTTCACGGTGGCCACGGGCGGCGGCCCCGGCGCCATGGAGGCGGCGAACCTGGGCGGGTACGCGGCGCCCTTCGCCGACGGCATGCTGGACGAGGCGCTGCAACTCCTGGCGAAACAGCCGTCGTTCACGCCGTCGGTCACGGACTGGGCGGGCGCCGCGTTCGAGGTGCGCTCGCGGTGGCCGGGCGGCGGCGCCTCGGTCGGCATCCCCACCTGGTTCTACGGGCACGAGCCGCCCAACGCGTTCGCCGCGCATCTCGCCAAGTACTTCGCCAACGCCACCCGCGAGGACGGCCTGTTGGCCCGCTCGAACGCTGGCGTCATCTTCCTGCCCGGCGCGGCCGGCACGGTCCAGGAGATCTTCGACAACGCGACGCCCAACTACTACGAGTCGCGCGGCGAACCGACCCCGATGGTCCTCGTCGACCGGACGCACTGGACGGAGCGGCTGCCGGCGTGGCCGCTGCTGCAGGCGCTCGCGCGCGGCCGGTCGATGGAGTCGCGCATCGCGCTCGTCGACACGGTGGAGGAGGCGGGCGAGGCGCTGGCGCGGATGGCGGGAGCCGATGGAGAGCGCTGAGGGCCGGAGCTAACGACCTGATGGACGTAAGGTCAAGTACAGGTCAAGACTCAACTCCCAGCACCCTCTGCGTATTGACGCTACGTTATAGACACTTGTAAACGTGAGGGGACCGTGAGGGTACTGAGGCGGGAGCCGCGTGTTCCCTTACGGTACCCATCGATTTCTGCACTTTATCCCGTGAAGGACAACCGTGTCCGTAACCCCCCGTATATCCGCACGCGCCGCGCGTTTCGCCGGTGTGGCGGCCGCCGCCACCGCACTGACGCTGGGTGTCGCCGGTACCGCTTCGGCGTGCAACATCAGTGAGTTCAGCGCCACAGCCAGCTGCGAAGGCGAGCAGGGCGTCATCACCGTCACTGACGTCGACTCCTCAGGCACGCCTGCCACCATCACCCTGTACAACGAGGCGGGCAAGCTCGTCGGCACCGAGACCGTGACGGGCTCCAAGCAGGGCACCACCGTCACGTTCAAGGAGAACTGGGCCCCGAACGCCCACTACCGCGTCCACGTGAAGACGGACAAGTACAACGTGGATGAGGACATCAAGGGCGGCGTCACCACCCCGGCGACGGCCTGCGCCACGGAGAAGCCGACTACGCCGGCGTCCACCCCGCCGGCGTCCTCCCCGGCGCCGAGCACGCCGGCCGAGACGGCCAAGCCGACCCCGTCGACCTCGGAGTCCTCGACCCCGGCGGCTCCGGCCCCGAGCAACTCGGCCTCCCCGGCCGGCGGTTCGGACCTCGCCGAGACCGGTGCCAACAGCAACACCGGCCTGTTCGCCGGCATCGCCGCGGCGCTCGTCGTCGCGGGTGGCGGCGTGGTGTTCGCCCTGCGCAAGCGCGGCGCGACCCAGCGCTAGCACTCTGAAGGGGTCGTACGGGGCGTCATCGGCCGAGCAGGTGGGCCAACGTCTCGTACGACCCTTTCCAGTTCCACTCACGGAGTACGCGGTCCCTCCCCTTGGCGCCCATCGCGCGCGCCAACTCCCGGTCGAGCAGCAGCCGTACGACGCGGTCCGCGACAGCCGCCGGTGACCGGCCGTCGACCACGTACCCGCTCTCCCCCTCCCGTACGGTCTCGGGCGCACCACCGGAGTTCCCTGCGATCACGGGGAGGCCGGCGGCCGCGGCCTCCAGGAAGACGATTCCGAGCCCTTCCACTTCGAGCCCGGCCCGCCGGGTGCGGCACGGCATCGCGAAGACGTCGGCGGCGGCGTAATACCCCGGGAGTTCCGCGTGCGCCCGCCCTCCGGCGAAGACGACGGCATCCAACACGCCTTCTTTTGCTGCCCGTCGACGGAGTCCGCGCTCGTACGGTCCCGCGCCCACGAGCAGCAGCCGGGCCCCCGGCACCACGCGCCGCACCATCGGGAGCGCCTCGACGAGCGTGTCCTGGCCCTTGCGGGGCACGAGCCGGGCGGCGCACAGCACGACGGGCTCCCGCTCCCCGATGCCGTGCCGGACGCGTACGGGCCGCGGGTCGAGGCCCGGCCGGAAGACCTCGGCGTCGACGCCCGGCACGAGCCGCGCGAGCCCGGTGCCCGGCGACAGCACCGGCGCGATGGCCCGCCGCGTACGGTCCCCGAGGTACGTGACGACGTCCGCGCCCGCCCCGACGCGGCGCAGCAGCGTCCGGCTGCCCGGCGTCTTCGCCCACCACACCTCGTGGCCGTGCGTGGTGGCGACGACGCGGCGCACCCCGGTGTCGCGGCACAGCGCCCCGGCGAGCAGCCCGAGCGGTGCGGCGGCCCCGAACCAGACGCTGTCGCACCGGAAGCGGCGGGCCAGGGCGACGGCCCGCTCGGCCGTGCCGCGGGTGGGCAGCAGGGTGCGGGCGGCGTCCCGGACCACGGGGTGCGGCAGGCTCCGGTCGTACGCCTCCGCGCCGGGTTCCGACGAGGCGTAGACGACGGCGCTGTCCGCGGGGAAGCGGCGCAGCAGTCCGTCGACGAAGACCTCGATGCCGCCCTGCCGGGGTGGCAGGTCATTGGTGACGACGAGCGTGCGCGGCGGCCCGGAGTGCGTGCGAGAACCCAGTTCAGACATGCCCCCGACGCTAGGAACCGGCGGAGCCGAGGGCATCAACCGTGCCTCCGCACCTGTACGTCAACCCGTGGCATGACACCGCCGGACGATCTCCACCCCCGCGGCGACGCCCGCCCCTGCGGACGCCGGACACAATCGGACGCATGAGCACGCCACACCGGACCGCCGCGACGTCCTGGAAAATCTGGATCACCGCGACGTCCTGGAAGACCTGGACCAACGCGCCGTCGTGGAAGACCTGGACCAACGCGGCGTCGTGGAAGACCTGGGCCGACGCCCCGTCCTATCCGTACGTCACGGGCGCCGCGCTCACCGTCGGCACGCTCGCGGAGCTGACCTTCTTCCCCGGCTCGGCCACCATGACGACCGCGATCGTCCTGTGCGCCGCGTCGCTGATGTGGCGCCGCGTCTGTCCGCCCGTCGCCCTGCTCACCGTCGCGGCCGCCCTGGTGAGCTTCGGCGCGGACACGGCGCTGTCGATCTCGGCGATGACCTGCGGGCCGATGGGCTGCTACGTCCTGGGCCGGCACCGTGTCCTGCACCCCGTGCTCCTGGTGGCCGGCGGAGCCCTCGGCGCGCTCAGCGTGAACCTCGTGCACATCGCGAGCTGGGCGCGGAGCGACCGCCTGCCGGACATACCGGCGTTCGGCCAGGCGGGCGCCCTGAGTCTGTTCACGGAGACGTTCGGCGTGTCGGCGTTCATCCTGGCGGCCGTCTCGCTCGGCGACGCGGTCCGCTCCCGTGAACAGGCCCGCAGCGAACGGGAGTTGGCGCAGACCCAGTTGATCTCCATGGAGCGGCGGCAGGCGGCGGAGGCGGAACGGGCGGCGATCGCCCGAGAGCTGCACGACATCGTCTCCCACTCGGTGTCGATGATCGCGGTGCAGGCGGAGAGCGCCACGTACACGACCCCGGATCTGTCGCCGGGGGCCCGCGACGGCTTCCAGCAGATCGCCGGTACGGCCCGCTCCTCGATGGCCGAACTACGGCGCCTGCTGGGCGTGTTGCACGAGGACGGCGGCCCGGCGACGGCCCCGCAGCCTTCCCTGGACCGCCTCGGCGAGCTGATCGAGCAGCACCGGACGGTGGGCGGCGCCGCCGAGCTGACCGTCACCGGGGAGCGGGCGCCGCTGGCCGCCGCGTGGGAGCTGTCGGCGTACCGGATCGTGCAGGAGTCCCTGACGAACGTACGCAAGCACGCCGCCGGAGCCCGCACCCGCATCGAACTCGCCTACGGGCGTAACCAGTTGACCATTCGCGTCATCGACGACGGGCCGGGAGCCGGGCCCGACGCACCCTCCTCGGCGAAACCCCCCGGCCACGGCCTGCCGGGCATGCGCCGGCGCGCCGCCCTGGTCGGCGGCAGCCTGCGGGCGGGGCCCGGCAAGGACGGCGGGTTCCTGGTGGAGGCGGTGCTGCCGTGGTGACGCCGACCCCTCCTGTCACCCGGCCGGTCATCCGCACCCTGGTCGCCGACGACCAGGCGGTCGTGCGCACCGCCTTCGCCGGACTTCTCTCGACCCAGCCGGACATCGAGGTGGTGGCGGAGGCCGAGGACGGCGCGGACGCCGTGCGGCTCGCCGCCGAGCACCGCCCCGACGTGGTGCTCCTGGACATCCGGATGCCCGGCACGAACGGTATCGAGGCCGCCAGGACCATCCTCGACGCGTCGCAGGGCGCGACGAAGGCGCTGATGCTGACGACGTTCGGGCTCGACGAGTACGTCTACGAGGCGCTGGCCGCGGGCGCGTCCGGTTTCCTCCTCAAGGACGCCACGTTCCCCGAACTCCTGCACGCCGTACGGGTGGTGGCGGCCGGGAACGCCCTGCTGTCCCCGGAGATCACCAAGCGTCTGGTCGCCGAGTTCACGCGCCAGCGCGCCACCGCACCGCTGAACCGCAGCGTCGAAGGACTCACCACCCGCGAGGTGGAGGTGCTCGTCCTGATCGCGCGCGGCCTGTCGAACGCCCAGATCGCCGACCGGCTCACCATCACCGACCACACAGTGAAGACCCACATCAACCGGCTCTTCGCCAAGCTGGGGCTGCGCGACCGGGCACAGGCGGTGATCACCGCGTACGAGACGGGCCTCGTCCGACCCGCGTCCTAGATCCTGTAACGGTCGTAGGACTCACCGGAACTCACTGGGACTCACTGGGACTCACCGGAACTCACCGGGACTCACCGGGACTCACCGGGACTCACCGGGACTCACCGGGATCACTCGAAGGACGCCCGCTCCATCCAGAAGTCCAGCAGCGGCCGGTCGCCGAGCACCTCGACCCGGCCGGCGTCGAGCGGTTCACGCCGGTAGAAGGCGAGCAGCACGGCCGTCAGCGGGCCGCGCAGCGCGACGTCGGCCTTCGCGTGGTCGCGGTGCCAGACGATGCCCTCGTCGCACAGCTCGACCAGCCATTCGGCGGCCAGCTCCGGGGCGGTGTCGGTGGCGTGCAGATGCAGGGTGCGCCCGCCCGCCTTCAACTCCTGTGCCGCCGGCAGGGCGTTCACATCCTGGACGAAGCGCACGATCCGCAGCCACTCGTCGATCGCGTCCGCGGCGACTTCGGGCGCCACGGCGTAGTCGGCCTGCACGGTGAGCGCCGCGTCCGCCCGGTGGATCACCGTCTCGTGGGTCATCCGGCGGGCCCAGAACCCGGCGTCCTGCTGCCAGGCCCAGCTCCAGCAGCCGGTGTCGGGCCCGGCGGCGCGCAGCGTCTCCGCCAGGCGCCGGGCCCCGTCCCCGAGCCAGGCATCGAGCGTGGCGGGGGCGTCGTCCGCCGGCGCACGGTCCGGCACCGCGTCCTCGGGCAGCGCCTCGACCGCCCGGGTACGCACCATCGCCTCGGCCCAGCGGTGGGCGCGGCCGACGTGTTCGGCGAGTTCGCGCAGGCTCCAGTCGGGGCAGGTCGGCACGGTCGCGGAGAGGTCGGCGCCGGCCAGGTGCTCCCTCAACGCCCCTGTCTGCGCGATGATTTCGTCGCAGAATCGGTCGTGCGAGAGATGTCCGGTCGGTTGTGGCGCGGGTGTCGTCATGCGCCGACCCTACGTAGCCGGTCCCCCGCCCAGCACCACGATTTCCGCCGCGTCGAAGGCGACGCCGACCTCGGCGCCCTGCTCCGGCGCCGCGCGCAGTGCGCAGGCCACTTCGAGCCGGGGCGCGCCGTCGGGCTGCAGGTGCAGGGCGACATGGGTGCCGCGGAAGGTGCGGGCGGCGACGGTGCAGGTCACCTGGGCGTCGGCGGCGGCGACCAGGCGTACTCCCGCGGGCCGTACGAGGATCTTGGCCGGGCCCGGTTGCGAGCCGGGCGGCACCGGCACCTTGCCCCACGGAGTGTCCGCGGCGTCGCCGGAGACCGATACGGCTGCCTCGACGACGTTGTCGAAGCCGAGGAAGCGGGCCACGAATTCGTCGGCCGGGTGCCGCCACACGTCGAGAGGCGTGCCGGACTGGGCGATCCGTCCGTCGCGCATGACGACGACCCGGTCGGCGAGCGCGAAGGCCTCACCCTGGTCGTGTGTGACGGCGAGCACGGTGGTCCCCAACTCGCCGAAGAGTTCCCGCAGTTCGACGACGAGGCGTTCGCGCAGCGACCGGTCGAGCTGGCCGAGCGGCTCGTCCAGCATCAGCAGCCGGGGCCGCGGCGCGAGCGCCCTGGCGAGCGCGACACGCTGCTGCTCGCCTCCCGACAGAGCGGCGACGGCCCGCCGCTCGGCGCCGGGCAGGCCGACGAGCTTGAGCAACTCCCCTACGCGTGAAGCCTGTTCGCTCCGACCGGCACCGTGCATCCGCAGCCCGAAAGCGACATTGCCGCCCACGTCCCGCTGCGGGAAGAGCTGGTGGTCCTGGAACATCAGACCCACACCCCGCTTGTGGGCGGGCACTGCGCCCTGGTCCTGGCCGCCCAGCAACACCCTTCCCCGGTCGAGAGGTTGGAGGCCCGCGACGGCCCGCAGCAGCGTCGACTTGCCGCTGCCGCTGGGGCCGAGGACGCACACGATCTCGTGGTCGGCGACCTCCAGGTCCACGCCGTCGAGCACCGCGCGCCCGCCGAACCGTACGGTCGCGTCATCGAGTGCGAGCAAGGCCGCCATCAGAACTCCCCGGTCGAGGCCCGCGCGGGCCGCATACGTTCGAGCAGCAGCAGGGAGACGGCGCAGACGACCATGAGGACCGTCGAAAGGGCCATCGCCTGCCCGTAGTTGAGGTCACCGGCCCGGCCGAGCAGCCGCGCCACGGCGACCGGCAGGGTCGGGTTGTCGGGCCGCGCGATGAACACGGTGGCCCCGAACTCGCCGAGCGACACGGCGAACGCGAACCCCGCCGCGACCAGCAACGCCCGGCGCACCATGGGCAGATCGACCTCCCGCCAGGCCCGCAGCGGCGAGGCCCCGAGCACGGTGGCGGCCTCCCGCAGCCGCCCGTCGACGGCCCGCAGCACCGGCAGCATGGTGCGGACCACGAAGGGCACACCGACCAGCGCCTGCGCGAGCGGCACCAGGATCCAGGACGCCCGCAGGTCGAGCGGCGGCTTGTCGAGGGTGATCAGGAACCCGAAGCCGACGGTCACCGCGGACACCCCGAGCGGCAGCATCAGCAGCGCGTCGAACCCGCGTACAAGGCGTCCCGCGCGCCGAGTGAGCGCGGCGGCGGCGAGCCCGCCGACCAGCAGCGCGATGGCGGTGGCGGCGAGCGCGTACTCCAGCGAATTCCCGATGGCGTCGATGGGCGGCACGAGGAAGGTGCCGCCGTCGGCGTCGCCCAGCGCCCGGTAGTACGCGAACCCGTACCCGCCCGGGGCATCGAGCGAGCGCTGCACCAGCACGCCGAGCGGCAGCAGGATCAGCACGGCGACGGTCACCAACACCCCACCGAGGAGCGCCCATTGGCCCGCCCCGCGCGGCCGGCGCGCGGTGTGGGCGGGGTCGACGAGCCGCAGCGCGCTCTCCCGGCGCCGGACGCTCCAGGCGTGCACACCGAGGATGAGTCCCACCGCGACGAACTGCACGATCGTCAGGACGGCCGCGGTCGACAGGTCGAAGATCTGCGCGGTCTGCCGGTAGATCTCCACTTCGAGGGTCGAGTAGCCCGGCCCGCCGAGGATCTGCACGACCCCGAACGACGTGAACGTGAACAGGAAGACCATGAGCGCCGCGGCCGCCACGGCCGGACCGAGCGCGGGCAGCGTCACCGTCCGCCAGGCCGCGAACCGCGAGGCGCCGAGCATCCGCGCGGCCTCCTCCTGGCGCGGGTCGAGCTGCGACCACAGCCCGCCCACGGTCCGTACGACCACCGCGTAGTTGAAGAAGACGTGGGCGATCAGGATCGCCCAGACCGTGGTGTCGAGCCGCACACCCCACAACGCGTCGAGCAGCCCGCCCCGGCCGACCAGCGCCAGGAACGCCGTCCCGACGACGACGGTCGGCAGCACGAACGGCACGGTCACGACGGCCCGCAACAGTTGCTTGCCGGGGAAGTCGAACCGGGCGAACACGTACGCGCCCGGCAGCGCGATCAGCAGCGTGAGGGCGGTAGAGGCGAGGGCCTGCCACGCCGTGAACCACAGGACGTGCCGGATGTCCGACTCCCCCAGCACGTCCACGATCCGCCCGAACTGCCAGGCACCGCTGACGTGCAGCCCCCGCCGGACGATCGCGACGACCGGGTACGCGAAGAAGACCCCGAAGAACACGACGGGCACGACCATCAGGCCGAGCCGCGCCGCGCTCCCGGACGGGCGTCGTACTCGTACGGGGCGAGTCTTCGCCGTCACTTCCTTACGAGCGATGTCCACGCCTTGACCCAGCTGTCACGGTTGTCCGCGATCTTGCGCGGGCTCATGGTCTCGGGATCGTCGACCTTCGCGGCGTACTTCGTGTAGTCGGCGGGCGCGGTGGCGTTCCCGGCCACCGGGTCGACGAACATGTTGAGCGGCATGTCCTGCTGGAACTCCTTCGAGATCAGGAAGTCGAGGAGCGCCTGCCCGCCCTTCTCGTTCCCGGCCCCGTCGAGCAGCCCGGCGAACTCGATCTGCCGGAAGCAGGTCCCGGTCGAGACGCCGACCGGCGACGTCTTGGGCTGCGGGTCGGAGTAGATCGCCTCGGCGGGCGGCGAGGACGCGTACGAGACGACGAGCGGCCGCTCGCCACCCGCCTTCTTGCCGCCGGCGCTCCCGCTGAACTCCTCGTTGTAGGCCTGGTCCCAGCCGTCGACGACCTTCACACCGTTGGCGACGAGCTTCTTCCAGTAGCCCTGCCAGCCGTCGTCGCCGTACTGCGCGGCGGACCCGAGCAGAAAGCCGAGGCCCGGCGAGGAGGTGGCCGCGTTCTCGGTGACCAGAAGATCCTTGTACTTCGGCTCGGCCAGATCGGCGAAGGACGAGGGCGGCGTCAACTTGTGCTCGGAAAAGTACTTCTTGTCGTAGTTGACGCAGATGTCACCGGTGTCGACGGGAGTGACACGATTCTTCCCGGCATCGAGCTGGTACTCGCTCTTCACCTCTCCCAGACCCTTGGCCTTGTACGAGGAGAAGACTCCGTTGTCGAGCGCGCGCGACAGCAGGGTGTTGTCGACGCCGAAGAAGACGTCCCCCTGCGGATTGCCCTTGGAGAGGATCGCCTTGTTGACGGCCTGCCCGGCGTCACCGTCCTCCAGGACCTTCACGTTGTAGCCGGACTTTCTCTCGAAGTCCTTCAGTACGTTCTTGGAGACGGCCCACGAGTCGTGGCTGACGAGGGTGACGGTCTTGGAGTCGCCGCCGGAGCCCGAGCCGCTCGACGACCCGCACGCGGACAACGCGACAAGCCCGAGGCCCACGGCCATGACCACGTACGTCTTCTTGCTCGTTCTCATTCGAATTCCTCCTGGAATGACCAGGAGAAGACGCGGCCCTGCCCGGAGACCTCCGAAGATCTCCGGGCAGGGCGCAACAGCATGAGTGGTGACCGAACTTCCTACCCGGAATGACCCGGGCGAGGTTCAGAGGGTCTGCGGCCTGCCATTGGTCTGGTGCCGCACTCTCAGCGCTGTGGCGCTCCCCTGTCGGAATATGCAGATGTAGGTACTACTGAGACTACGTGGAGCAGAAGCCCTTCGGACCAACTGGAGTCCAGGCTACCGCTCGGTCGCGGCGAGCTGGCCACACGCCCCGTCGATCTCCTGACCACGGGTGTCCCGGACGGTGACGGGCACACCGTGCGCCGCGATCGCCTCGACGAAGGCCTTCTCGTCCTCCGGCCGCGACGCCGTCCACTTCGAGCCCGGCGTCGGGTTCAACGGGATCAGGTTCACATGCACCGGCTTGCCCTTGAGCATCCGGCCGAGCCGGTCACCGCGCCACGCCTGGTCGTTGATGTCACGGATGAGGGCGTACTCGATGGAGAGCCGGCGCCCGGACCTGGCGGCGTACTCGAAACCGGCGTCGAGCACCTCCCGCACCTTCCACCGTGTATTGACCGGTACGAGGGTGTCGCGCAGCTCGTCGTCGGGCGCGTGCAGCGAGATGGCGAGGCGGCACTTGAAACCCTCGTCGGTGAACCGGTTGATGGCGGGGACGAGCCCGACCGTCGACACGGTGATACCGCGCTGCGAGAGCCCGAGCCCGTCGGGCTCGGGGTCGGTCAGCGCCCGGATGGACTGCACGACACGCTTGTAGTTGGCGAGCGGCTCACCCATGCCCATGAACACGATGTTGCTCAGCCGGGCCGGCCCACCGGGGATCTCCCCGTCACGCAGCGCCCGCATCCCGTCCACGATCTGGTGCACGATCTCGCCGGTCGACAGGTTCCGGTCGAGACCGGCCTGCCCGGTGGCACAGAACGGGCAGTTCATCCCGCAGCCGGCCTGGGACGAAATACACATGGTGACCCGGTCCGGGTACCGCATCAGCACGGACTCGACGAGCGTGCCGTCGAAGAGCCGCCACAGGGTCTTGCGCGTGGTGTCCTGGTCGGTCGACAGATGCCGCACGACGGTCATCAGCTCGGGAAGCAACGCCTCCCGCAGCTTCTCGCGCGAACCGGCGGGGATGTCGGTCCACTCCGCGGGATCATGCGCGAGCCGCGCAAAGTAGTGCTGCGACAGCTGCTTGGCGCGAAACGGCTTCTCACCGATCGCGGCAACGGCTTCCTTCCGCTCGGCGGGCGAGAGGTCGGCAAGGTGCCGCGGCGGCTTCTTGGCTCCGCGGGGGGCAACGAAAGTGAGTTCTCCGGGCTTAGGCATGGCTGTACCAGTGTGGCAGACGAACGGGCGTGACCTGGGGTCTCGGCCCTACGCCGTGGTCATCGTTGGTCGTCCCCGGCCATGGTGGGTTCTCCTCGGACGGCCCACAGGCGGCCCAGCACCATTGCAATTTACGCTGGCCAGAGCACCTGCCAGAGCGCTGCGGGATGGCGTAGCTGCACGTCCCCGTGGCCAGCAGGACGAAAACCCCAGTCGCGGCGTGACACTCAGCACCAAGGTCGTCGGCATCGCACACTGCGACACTGGCCTGGGTCGAGTTTCCGCGCCATACCGTCCAGTCGCAGACACGAGAACGGCTGGATGCTCGATCCGGCCTCGCTGGAATAGCAAGGCCCGACCTCTAAAGCGCGAGCGACCCCGAAGTCGCTCTTACTAGCGAGATTCGTTCAGTTGAGGGTCTTGCCGTAGCGAGCCAAGTGCTGTAAGTCAGTGGAAGATCGCAGGCGCAGCACGGTGTCGCGGCAACAGGGGTGGGGATCCGATGATCGACATGTCAGCGTGGGAAGAAATTACTGTCGACGTTGTTAATGAGCTTGAGTTAGATCCACTGAATGTTCGGATCGACCTCAAAGACGCTTCGCTTCAGGCCGACATAATTCAGGACCTGTTTCACAACGAGAAAGCGTTAGCCCTCGTTGAAAGCATTTGCAAGGTTGGACTGTTGACACACGAACTCCCCATAGCGCTAAAGCGCGATGGGGAGTTCGTTGTCGTGGAAGGCAATAGACGCATAGCAGCCCTCAAAGCCATGCAGAACCCCTTCCTGGCACCGGAATTCCAAGGCCGTATCAAGAAAGCTACTCAGGCTGTAGCCCTGGACACCTTCCGACGTATTTCCGTAAAGGTCGCCCCAAATCAAGACGAAGCAAACCAGCTAATCGCGGCCATCCACACGGGGACGCAACGGGTTGGTTGGTCTCCCTCACGGCAAGCCGCTTTTTTCCAAGCTCAAATAGATGCCGGAAAATCACCCGAATACCTGATCTCCCATTACCCAACGGTTGAGGTCAAGAAGTTCATCATACGAAGTCGGATTCTCCAATTTTTCCGAGATGCGCACTACAGAGACCCCGCACTCTCCGATTACGTCGCTACTCGCAATTTTCCCGTTTCCGTACTGGCTCGCCTCTACTCTAATGAGGAGTTTCTACTCCTGGCGCAAATTCGGGTAAACGAGCAGACTGCAACTGTTGAGCTGGGGGCAGCATCGCAGCAGTTCGCGCGACTCGCAGAGAAGATCGTCGGCGACATCAAGAGCAAAAATATCAATACTCGTACCCTAAACTCAACGAGGGCCAAATCATATACCGACTACATGGACGAACTGCGAGAACTTGTCACGGCAGTGGATAGCGCTTCGAATTCCACCGCATCAAGTGGCCAGAAAGTGCAGTCTGGTTCGTCGAGAGATCAGCAAACACCAACCTCACCACATACCTCACAAGCACGATCTCTAACCTCAACTAACAACTCAACACACCCGCAACTTACGTCTCAGCCAGGCACGCAAGCACCACCCAGCAGTGCAACTCAATCAGCTCCAGGCAGCCACCAGAGAGCATCTACCTCGAACTACCTAAATCTCAGTCAAATCAAAATCGATCCAAGCTACCCCGCCTCCATTAGAAAAGTCTGCGAAGAACTCGCAGTCATCAACGTCAAGAAATTCCCCAACGCAACACTCGATCTGATTCGCACATTTCTAGAGAAGTCGATCAAAGCCTACGCCGAAAAACTCGGCGTAGACCTAAAGGCTCATTCAGGCAGGCAGGGAGCTGGATTCGTACAGCTGGGAGGATGTCTAGCCTGGCTGGAGGATCACGTTAAGTCGACGAAAAAGACTCCCTTCATTCAGGTGATTCAGAAGATTCGAGGCAACAAAATCGGAGTCTACATACCGACCATTGACCACATGAACGCCATTAACCACAATCACCACGTTTTTGCCACGGCAGAAGAAGTTAAGGCATGCTGGGATGGCATGGAAGGTCTCATTAGGATGGTGCTGAAGCCATGATCGATTCAGACACGCCCATGAGGCACCACAAAAAGCCAATCATCTCGCCGTTACGCTACCCGGGAGGCAAGGCCTCGCTTTACACGAGACTGCGAGAGATCGTACGGGCCAATGACCTGACCGGAGGAACGTACGTAGAACCCTATGCCGGTGGCGCTGGAGCCGCCTTAGGGCTTCTTGTTACCGGTCAGGTACGACGCATCGTGATCAACGACCTCGACCCTGCGATCTACGCTTTCTGGAAGGCCATCACCACAGAGCCGCAAGAAATCACACGGCGGATCGAACGCGCAGAGCTCACCGTGACCGAATGGTCCCGCCAGAAGGACGTCTACCTCAATGCGCCCCGAGACGACTACCTGAATCTCGGCTACGCCACGTTTTTCTTGAATCGCACTAATCGATCAGGCGTGCTCAACGGCGGCCCCATCGGCGGGATGGATCAGACCGGCAACTATAAAATTGACGCTCGCTTCAATCGCGAAACGTTGATCGAGCGCCTGCGGTTAATCAGTCTGCACGCCAAAAAAATCTCGGTCAGCAACTCTGACGGCATGTCGGTAATCAAAAGGTATTCAAAGCGCGACAACACGCTAATTTATGCCGACCCACCTTACTTCGAGAAGGCGGGTTCTCTTTACTTGAACTCATTCGCGGATTCGAACCACTCCGACCTCGCCGCATGCCTAAATGCCGTGAAGGACGCCAAGTGGTTGCTGACGTACGACAATGTCCCCAGAGTGGCAGATCTCTACAATATGCGGCGCCGAGAAGTCTTCTCCCTGAACTACTCAGCGCATAGGGTAACTAAGGCCAACGAAGTCATGGTCTTCTCGGATGCGCTAACGGTGGTGTGAGACGTAGCCGAGGCACACAACGGTGAGGGACCCGGACAGTCTGTCCGGGTCCCTCACCGTTGTGTGCTGAATGCTGTCTTCGCAGCAATCGAGGAGGACTACCTATCGCCTCGATCACCGGATCTGTACCGTGGAACGGCTCCGACCAGTAGCAGGAGGCAGCGCGCAATGCGTGGTTTGGGAGATCACCTCAGCATCGGCGAGCGGATCGCGTTCTACCGCAAGCGTCGCGGCTACACGCAGGAGGTTCTGGCTGGACTAGTCGGCCGAAGCACCGACTGGTTGGCAAAGATCGAAACAGGGCGCCGCAAGCCTCCCCGGATCGACATGCTCGCCGAGTTGTCACGCATCATGCGCGTTCCCCTCGGGGACCTGCTCGGACAGACCGTGCTCGTAGAAGACGAGCGACAGCAGGACGACGTGCCCGCAGTGCGTGACGCCCTTATGAGCCCCCGCCGACTGTCCCGCTTGCTCTTCGGCCCTGAAGCCGAGGTGCAGCTTCCGACGCCCTCCCCCGTGGCCGTGCGCGTTGAGCACGCTTGGAACGACTACCAGGGTGGGCGACTCGGCAGCGTCATCGCGGCCCTGCCGGCGCTTCTGCAGACCGCTCAAGAGCTGGAGGAACGAGCGGCACGGCGTGGTGAGGACCGTAGCGACTGCTGGGCCGTATCCGCCCGCACGCACCACCTCGCGGCAACGACGCTCGCAAAGATCGGCGAGTCAGACATCTCATGGCTTGCTGCCGAGCGCGCGATGCGGGCCGCTGACGAGTCGGACAATCCGCTCGTGCTGGCGTCGGCCGCACGCTCCGGCACTCATGCCCTGCTCGCCAACGGCCGGTACGACGACGCCCTGGAGCTGGGCAACACTGCCGCCGCCTGGCTGTCGTCGCAGGTCACCGAGAACGACCCGGCAGCGCTGAGCCTGCTGGGCATGATTCACCTGCGCGCCGCCGTAGCGGCTGCTCGTCACCAGGACCGCCCCGCCGCGACAGGCTTGCTGAACCGTGCCGAGGAACTGGCGGAGGACCTCGGGTCTGATGAGAACTACTGGCAGACAGGCTTCGGGCCCACGAACGTGCTGCTTCACCGTCTGTCCGTTGAGCTGGACCTCGACAACATCTCCTACGTGGTCGAGAACGGTCGGATCAACGTCGACCACATGCCGCAAGAGCGCAGCGTCTCGCACCGAATCGACTACGCACGCGCCCTGTCCCTGGCGGGGCAGGGCGACGAGTCATTTGCGGAGCTACGAACGGCTGAGCGCACGTCCCCGCAGCTCGTACGCAACAATCCCAGGGTGCGCGAGACGCTGCGGGACCTGATCAAGCAGGCTCCCGTGTCCGGAGGCTCGCGTTCGTCCGAAGTGTTCGTGATGGCTCAACGATGCAGGGCGGTGCAGTGAGGTCCGAAGGGCGTGGAGTACTCGGAATCGTCGGGTCTGGGGCCGGTGGGGTGGAGGCGCTCCGTACCGGCCTCGTGGAACCGGCGATCGAGCGCGGGTGGCAGGTGGCCGTTACGCTCACACCGACCGCGGGCCAGTGGCTGCGCCTCAGTGGCGAGGTGGAGCGGCTTGAGAAAGCAACCGGCCTCCCTGTCCGCGATGAGCCGCGCTTCCCCGGCGAGGCCCGCCCACATCCGCCGGTCGACTGCTACGTGGTTGCCCCCGCGTCGGCCAACACGGTGGCCAAGCTCGCGATGGGCCTGATGGACAACCAGGCTCTTACACAGGTGGGCGAAGCTATCGGCACTCTCTCTCTGCCGGTCATCGTCTTCCCGCGGGTGAACGCGGCGCACGCTCGCCACCCGGCGTGGCAAAGCCACATCAAGGCTCTGCGGTCCGGCGGCGTGCATGTCGTCGACAGCCCGGACGTGTGGCCGCTGTATGAGCCGCGAGAAGCGCCGGCGGGGCGCGGGCTCCCCTGGTCGGCAGTACTAGATGCGGTGAACGCGGCCAGCGAGTGACGGTTCGTCAACGCACTTGACCTGCAACGACATAGGACCCGGACAGACTGTCCGGGTCCTATGTCGTTGACGACTACATGCTCATTGGCATGTCAGGGAGCAATGAGCGAAACGGCGGCCTGGGAGACCTCACTCCCGCTGAACTCGCTGTGATCGAGGCGAGTTTGCGCGATGCCCGCGCCAAGGTCGAACACCTAGCCAGGCGCGCGGACGACCTCACGGTGAGGGCGGAGTCTCAGTATCGACGAGCCGCTCAAGGCGATCCATACGCTCACCGAGCACGCGGAGCGCGTCATGGATCGTGCTGAGTTCCGACGCCAAGGCAGTGAACGCCGGACTACTCCCCGGCTCAGTACCAAGAGGCACGGAAGGATCTCGGACGAACGTGCCGCGGCCCTGCTGAGTCAGGACCAGTCCCTCGTCACGAAGTTGACCGAACGCGCTCTGAACGGTCATGAGCTGCACACCGAGATCTTTGGCGAGCGTCCGCGCCGCCGGAAGCCGGTCGCCGGGTTCGTACTCGCGGTTGGGTCCCGTGATCTTCTCGCGGAATCTCGCCGCGATCTCCTTGGCCATGGGCGTCTGCTTGGGCGCTTCAGGGCTCTGATCCATGGCATCGAGAGTAACCGGACCTAGGTCAATCTCCGACTCTTCGGCCGCACCCTCTTGACGTTCAGATTGACCTCGGTCAATCTGTAATCACGTCGAACGGCGGACCCGGAAGGGCTCCCATCCGGCGTGCCTCAACTGTTTGACCTGCACGAATGCACAGGGCGGGGACGCTGCAATCCCGCTAAAGGCCAGGTAGGACGCAAAGGGCTTCGGCCCGAACTGGCGAGGTGGCCCGGCGACCGCGAGCAACGGCCGGAGTGTGGGGACGAGGTCCCCCTTGCAGTGCGTATCCCCTGTTCAGCCAGTCGAAGGAGTGACAGTGAGTCGACGAAAGCGATGGGCGCGGCCGTGATCGACCCGGCACGGTGGCGCCGCTTCACCCTCGGTCCGTGAGCGCGAACGAGCGCCGCGGCCAACCGGTCACTTCTCACCGCGTCGCGGCGGCTATCGCTGCGCCGGTTGCCTCCTCCGTCCGTCCGGGCGCCCTGCTGGGCGGGCCGTACGGACGGGGTCGAGGGGAGCCGGATGACCGGCCCCGCTTCGGGGTTCCGAGTCGGGCACGCCCCGGCTTGGTGAAGGGAGTTCGTATGTCGTTCAAGTCTGGCGACAAGGTGCGGATCGTCTCCTGTTCGGACAACCCGCGAGCGGCCGGCAAGACCGGCCGGATCGTCGATGAGGTGCCGCCCGGTCCGCTGACCGGCGGCAAGTGGACCCTCGGACGCATCGGCGTCCTCACCGGTTCGGTTCTGTGCGCCACGGGCCAGCTGCAGAAGCTCTGACACTCGCACCGCCTCACTCGTTCGTTTCGCCCCGCCGGTCGAAGTTCGCCTCCCGGCCGGGGCACTTCGGCACGCCTACCAGCCACCACCACTGGGAGCAGACATGGAGAACCACGAGGTCATCCGCTACACCGCCGACATCGTCGTGATCAACCCCGACCACAACATCCTCCTGATCAAGCGCGGCTGGGCCCCCTTCGAGGGGCACTGGGCTCTCCCCGGCGGTCACGTCGACGCGGGGGAGACCAGCCTCCAGGCCGCGGCCCGCGAGCTGGCCGAGGAGACCGGCGTCCGCGTCCGCCCGCTCGACCTGGAGTTCTCCGGCCTTTTCGACACCCCGGACCGCGACCCGCGCGGACGGTACGTGTCCGCGGCCTACACCGTGACGATCGGATCCGACGTGATCCCCACGGCCGGAGACGACGCCACGGAAGCCCGCTGGTTCCCGCTGGACGCCCTGCCCGAACAGCTCGCTTTCGACCACGCCGGGATCGTTCAGACCGCCGTCTACGGCTGACCCGGCCCCGCCGCGTCTCGACCTCTCCGCAGCTCAGCGGCTGCGGCCGGTTGCCTCCGCTGCTCGTCTCGCACGAGCAGCGCCGAGGGGAGCCGGATCTACCGACTTCAACGGCGCGCGGCCCCGGTGCTCGAACACCGGGGCCGCTGTTCGGGCCGTTGCCACCTGCTAGGGAGAACACGACCCAATGAGCTACATCGTCACTGTTCAGGACGCTGTTACCGCGTTCACCGACATCATGGAGCCCACGGCCGCGGAGCTGGACGCGATCGAGCAGGAGATGCCCGTCATCCTGGCGGACGTCGACCTGCTGGACGCCGAGATCGTCACGCTGGACCGCACGCCGAGCGAACTGGACGAGCGCCGTATCCGCCGGGCCCGTCGCCGGGCGCTGGCCGCTCGCGTCGCTCTCCTCAACCGCCCGGCCATGACGAACGTGTCCGGCGGTGCCGCATGAACGCCACAGTGCGGGACCTGCCCGCCGCACACGCCGAGGTGAAGGCGGAAATCTCGCGGACCGACAACAAGGCCAGTCTCCTGCTGGCCTTCATCGGCGCCGTCCTGGCCGGCGTATGGAGCGCAGGCCACGACCTCCCGCTCACCTCCACCGTGCTCGCCTCGGGCCTTACCGGAATCGCGCTGCTGCTGGGCGCCGCGGCGCTGCTGCTGTCCTCGGTGCGGCCGAACCTGTCGGGCCGACACGGCTTTCCGCTGTGGGCCACCCTCACCCCGGAACAGATCCGGGACGCGGTGGCCACCGACATCGCCGCCGACATCGCGGGCCTGTCCCGCATCGCCGTCACCAAGTTCACCGGCCTGCGCCGCGCGATCGACCTCACCCGTATCGGCGGCCTGCTGCTCATCGCGACCGCCGTCCTCGCACTGGGAGGCGCCGCATGAAGGAGCGAGAAGCCAACTCGGCTCCCCTGAGCGGTCTTCCGCTGGTGCTGATCGTGCTGGGTGCCATGGCGCTGATCCTGGCCACGACGATGCCGGCGGTGACCGGCGGGCACGGATGGCGATGGGTAACCGTGGGGGGCAGTGCGGTGCAGTTCGTCGGCTGGGTGCTGCTCGGCCGGCGCATCGCCGGTTCGAAGGGCGGTACCCGATGACTGCCACCACGGCTCGTAGGCCACTGACCCGGATGCAGCTGATCGTGCTGGGCGCGGCGTTCGTGCCGATGCTCGCCACCGGCGCGTTCGGCGGGATCGGCACCTACTCCAACATCAGCGGCGCCTACGGTAAGGGCACCGCACTCGGCGCCGTAGCCGCGGGCGAAGGCGCCACCGCGGTACTCGCGCTGGTGCTGCTCGGTCTGACCATGCTCGGGCAGGCGTCCCCGCGCATCGTGCGCCTCGGTCTGTGGGCGCTGCCTGCTGCCGCGTCGGCGATGGCCCCGATGGCGGCTAATGACCCGGGCACCACCGTCATCTACGCCATCACCCCGATGGGCATGTGCGTCTCCGCTGAAGGGATGGCATTCCTGGCCCGCCGAATCGCGGTGCACACCGAGGGACGGGACGCGGAGGGCGAGCGGCGCGCGGTCGAGATCGTGCAGCGCCTCGCCTATCACCGGGCCCGCGCCGCCAACCACCCCGACGAGAAGATCCGTGAGCGCTCGGATCGGGCGTCGTGGCGGCTGGCCCGCAAGGTCGGATCGGGGGATGTGACGCTCGGATCGCCCCTGCTCGATGTTCAGCGGGAGCGCGTCACGATCGGGGCGGACGCCGCGCTCGGGGCGATGTTCCACCTCACCCCCGACGCCCTACCGGCCCTGGGAGCGAATGCGGAGGAATCTACCGAGACCAAGAGGATTCGGTCTACGGCTGACCTGCCCGTATCGGCCCCCGAACCGATCACGCCGAACGTCAAGGAACTGCCTCGACCGGTGGCCGTCGGCTTCATCAAGTCGACCCTTCCGACCAAGCCCGTCAGGGCGATCGAGTCGGCGCCTGTCGCCCCGATCGCGCCGCGCGCGGTGCCCGCCGAATCGAGTCGTCCGCGCCGGGCAACCGGCCGTGTGCCGGACGCCGCGAAGCCGCTTCGACCCAAGCGCACACCGGACCAACTGCTTGCCGAGGCGCGTACCGAAACGGCCGGTTGGGCGGACGCCAAGCTGACCGGTGAGGGCATCCGCCGCGCCCTGCACACGTCCCCGGCCAACGCCCGGATGCTGCGCGACACCCTGCGCGCCGAACGCGGCCTTAAGGCCGCCTGATGCGGCTGTCGCTGGCCGACTGCTTCGACCCTGCGGGCGAGCGGTTCGGCCTTCCCACCTACCCGTGGAAGCTGGCCCCCGACGGGATGGCAACGCGCCGACAGCTCCGGGCCCGCGGCCTGCGGCCCGGAGGGCAGGACATCGCCGCTCAACTCCTGCGCCCACGCCGCCGGCGCGAGCCGCTGACCGCGTACCTGTACCGCGTCGACCTGGCCAAGCCGATACGGACCATGACGCTCGCCAAGTGGGCCGCGCTCGCCAAAGCCAACCGCGCACGCCGCACCTGCCCCGAGTGCCGGCGGGATGCCGGATACGTCATCCCGCCCACGCTCGGCACGTGCGTGCCCTGCGCCTATCCGCATTCCCAGAACGCTGCATGAACGCGCGGGCCCGATCGCTCACCTCTCACAGCACGCGATCGGGCCCGCCATCCCTCACACCCTGAAGCGGAGGAACCCTCAGTGAAGCACCCCGACGACGACCCCGAGCTGTTCGCCCGACTCGAAGCCGAGATGACCGCCGGCACCGTCCCGGACGGCAACGTGGTCGACCTCGACAAGGCCCGATCCGCCCGCGCCGAAACCGCAGCCGAGCCCTCGGCCAAGGGCGAGCCGGTCGACCCGGAGACGACCGTGATGGTCGACTCCCCGGCCAGGGCGACCGGCCCCGGCTACCTAGGCCGCCTCATCAACGCCAAGCGCCGTGAGGTCGTCCCCGTCTGGCTGCGCTCGCTCGATGAGCTGAAGACCGCCACCGCCTGGGTGACCCGGCACTACCTACACACGGCCGGGTATCACGCACTGCGCTCCCCGGTCTACGCCCTTCGCCTGGCCCTCCAATCCCCCACCGGGGCCGCGAAGTTCATCGGCTCCACCATGCGCTGGGTCGCCGACCGCGAAGGTGAGCCGGTCCGGCTGGCCGCGGTGCGCCGCGAGGACGCCGCCGAGTACCTGAAGCTGTCCCGGCAGCGTGACGGCAGGGTGCGGCTGCGCACCCTGGTCACGGTCCTGGCCCTGTTCGTCGGGCTCGGCACCGCGCTCGCCATGTACGTGCTGGCCCCGGGCTGGCTTCAGACGGTGTCGGTATCTGCGCTGGTCATGGCGCTGGGCTTCAACGGCCGGCGGGCCGATGCCCCGGTCATCCACCGGGCCGTCGAGATGCCCAAGGCGACCAAGCTCACCAGCGACATCGTGTTGCGGGCGCTCGGTGCGCTCGGCATCCCGGCCATCAACCAGGCGCAGGGCAAGGGCCGGGACGGGTTCGAGTTCACCGCCCCGATCACCCGCGACGGTCCTGGCTGGCGCGCCGAAGGGAACCTGCCCTTCGGTGTCACGGTTACCGACGTCATCGAGCGCCGGGACCGTCTCGCCTCTGGTCTGCGCCGCCCGCTGGGCTGTGTGTGGCCCGAAGCAGTGCCGGACGAGCACACCGGGCATCTCGTGCTGTGGGTCGGCGATCAGGACATGTCCAAGGCCCGGCAGCCTGCCTGGCCGCTCGCCAAGTCGGGCACGGTGGACCTGTTCAAGCCCGCCGCCTACGCCACTGACCAGCGCGGACGCTGGACCGAGCTGACCCTCATGTACATCGCGGGAATCATCGGCGCGATCCCCCGCATGGGCAAAACATTCCTCCTGCGGCTGCTGCTGCTCATCGCCGCCCTGGACCCGCGGGCCGAGGTGCACACCTACGACATGAAGGGCACCGGCGACCTCGACCCAGTCGGCAACGCCGTCTCCCACCGCCACGGCGCGGGCGACGACGACGACACCATCACCTACGCGCTGAACGATGCCCGCGCGCTGCGCGAGGAGCTGCGCCGGCGGACCAAGGTGATCCGGTCCCTGCCCCGGGACATCTGCCCGGAGTCCAAGGTGACCAGCGCACTTGCCGACAAGCGTTCGCTCGGACTGCACCCGATCGTCGTCGGGGTGGATGAGTGCCAGGTCCTGTTCGAGCACGCCGAGCACGGCAAGGAGTTCGAGGAGATCTTCACCGACCTGGTCAAGCGCGGCCCGGCCACCGGCATCGTGCTCCTGCTGGCCACCCAGCGCCCGGACGCCAAGTCACTGCCCACCGGCATCAGCGCGAACGCGTCGCTGCGGCTGTGCCTGAAGGTCATGGGCCAGCTGGAGAACGACATGGTGCTCGGCACCTCCGCCTACAAGCGCGGGGTACGGGCGACCATGTTCGCCTGGGGTGACAAGGGCATCCACTACCTGGTCGGTGAGGGCTCGGACGCCAGCATCGTGCGCTCCGTCTACGTCGACGGCCGCGACGCCGAGCGGATCGCCGCCCGCGCCCGCGCCGCCCGCGAGAAGGCCGGATTCCTGTCCGGCTACGCGCTCGGCGAGGAACCGGAGGTGACCGCGAGCGCCTACGACCTGCTCGCCGACATCCTCGCCGTGATCCCCGCCAAGGAGGCCAAGGTGTGGTCCGAGACGGTCGTGGCGCGGCTGGCCGAACTGCGCCCCGAGGTCTACGACGGCTGGGAGCCCGACGCGCTCGCCGCCGCGCTCAAGCCGCACGGCATCACCACCATCCAGGTGGGCCGCCGCGTGAACGGCAAGGTCGTCAACCGGCGCGGCGTCGACCGCTCCCACATCACCACCGCGATCGCGGAGCGTGACGGAAAGCGGGACGCGTCCTGACCCTCCGGGGCCGCTAGCGCTAGCGGCACATCCCGCTAACGTTAGCGGCCCCGCTAGCGCCCCAAACCTGCTCTGATCAGGCTGCTAGCGGATAGCGGCCCACCTGCGAAAACCCCCGGAAACCGCCTGGGAGGGCCCGCCATGAGCTCCACCCTGCTCGCTATCGCCTTCATCCTGCTCATCACGCTCTGCTACGCCGGGATGTGTGCCACGGTCCCGTTCCGTGACTGCCCGCGCTGCAACGGCATGGGCCACGACATCAAGACCGACCGCAAAGGGCGCCAGAAGCGCGGCCACGACTGCCGCCACTGCAAGGCCACCGGCAAGCGCATCCGCCTCGGCCGCCACCTCTACAACCTGTGGGCCCGCACCTACCGCGACGGCACCCGCTGACCGGCTCGGAACGCGAGACGGCCGACGGTGCCCGTCATCAGACGTACCCCGCTCGTTGCCAGAGCTAGGCGGGCGCAACCGTCGGCCAGTCACCCGAGCTTGCCAGCACCCGAGGACACGCACAGCCAATCCCCCAACCCCCGCCCCGTCAAAGGAGTTTCCCGTGGCCGTGCACATCTCCCTGGTCCTGCTGTTCGGGCTGATCCTCGCCCTGCTCCTGCGCGCCAATAAGGGTTACGGCACCGCGCTCGTGGCCGCGCTGTTCGGCTTCTACCTCGCCAGCACCGGCGCCGCCGGAACCATCGACGACCTCATGAGCGCGCTCATCAGCGCCCTCCCCAACACCTGAGCAGTGAGAGGACAGGCCGTGAACGAGCCCACCACCTACCGCCCGGCCGAGACGGCCGGCACCGTCCACTACCCCACCCCGATAGCGGCCGGGGCGCCGATGTTGCCCGTACAGAACGGCCAGATTCCCGCCGTGCAGTCCATCGTCCTGCCCGACGGCCGCGTGGTCACCGGCTACGCCATCGACGCGACCAAGCCCGAACCGGTCGTGGCCAAGCCGGTCGTGTCGAGGGCCGCGGTGAACATCGCGCTCGGAGGCGTCGGCTTCCTCGCGGTCTGCGGCGGCCTGCTGCTGCTCACCACGTTCATCGCCGCACTCGCCGCGCTCATCCACCAGCTCATCATCCTGGCCGCCGTCATCTTCGGCGGCTGGGTCGCTGTGCAGGTCCTCGGCGCCTCACGCGGCGGGACCACGGTCAACATCCGCAGGGCCGTGATCAAGCGCAACCACTTCCACGGCTGATAGGCCCTACGGAGGCATTCCGCACTCACAGGGAGCCACTCGACGGTGGCGTGCGCGGTACGTCGCTGATGCCTAAATCAGCACGCATAGCACCCCGCATTGCATCCCAACGCTCCCAGAGCCAGCTTAAGTACGCCTCAATCTCTTCGAAAGATCCGTTCGGTTCTGGGTGACCCTCTTGCAGATTTTTCGTCCTGCGGTAGCTCTGCCCGAGAGCAAGAGCCAGCTCATCCAAGTGACCAAGAACCGAGGCAGAAGCAACCATCTGAGCCTCGGCAAAAGCCGCGTGATGCGCTTGACGCGCTGCTTCAAGTTCCTGGCTGGCTACTTCGTCCACCTCACCTCGGTGGACGAAGTACAGGAAGTTCATCAACTGAACCCGATACCTGCGGAAAGCAGCGTTCGTGTCCACGTAGCACGTGCGCCGTTGCTCCAACCCCACGCGTTCCTGCTCGCGCCGCCATTGAGCTCCGTCCGCTTGCTGGTGCCGCTCAAAGTCTGCTTCCAGAGCTCTGGCCTGAGAACGCTGGGAGAGGACCGGGGCCAGCAGCGTGCCCATCACACCGCACACCCCAACAACCAGAGCAATCACCGCGCTATTCATGGCCCCCCTGACTCCGCCCAGACGAGGGCAGCCGACGTCTCGCCAAAGTCCGCGGCTGCCCCCTGCCCCAGCTCACGGGAACTGGAGAACTCAGAATGACCCAACCCACTCACAACCCGCGAGACCCTTCCCCAAGGCACCTGCGAAACGCAGCACTGGACGCCGCTGCTCGCGGCTGGCACGTCTTCCCCCTACGCCCAGGCACCAAGCGGCCCGCCCTCCACGGCGAAGCCGCCTGCCCGGGCACCGGCCAGTGCGCTGGCGGACACTCGAAGTGGGAACAGCGCGCCACCACCGACCCCGCCCGCATCCGCGCCGCCTGGAGCGCGGGGGCGTTCAACGTCGGTATTGCCACCGGCCCTTCCGGGCTGCTGGTCGTCGACTTGGACATGCCCAAGGACAAGAGTAATGGGGACGCGCCTTGCGGCGCGGCGACCTTTGCGGCGCTCTGCGAGCGCACAGGGCACGCCGTCCCCAACACCTACCGAGTGCGGACCGCGAGCGGCGGACAGCATCTGTACTTCGCCATCCCGGAGGGCACCCAACTCGCCAACACCGCAGGAACCATCGGAGAGTTGGTGGACACTCGAGCATGGGGCGGATACGTCGTCGCCGCGGGCAGCACCACCAACAGCGGACCGTACGAAGTCCTGAGCGACTCTGTGGCGCTCCCGTTGCCCGGATGGCTACACACCATCCTCAAACCCACTCCCGTTCGCGCCACGGGGCCACTGAGGCTTCCTGCGGCCGACGGGAGCCGCGCAGCTCTGGCCGCCCTGGACGCGGAGTGCGCCATCGTCGCGGCGGCACCGGACAAGCAGCGCAACACCACGCTGAACCGGTGCGCCTTCAAAGTGGGGCGGTTCGTCGCGTGGGGCGACCTCCCCCGGCATGTGGTGGAGGAGGCCTTCCAAGGGGCGGGGGAGGCGAGCGGACTGACGCCGGCCGAGTGCCGCGCCACCATCCGCAGCGCCCTGGACAGCTCCGCCCGCACCGTCCGACCGCGGGAAGCAGCATGACCGGCCGTACCCGTCTCCCCTTGGAAGGCCTACCCGACAAGCCCACCTGCCTCCGTGCCGCCACACGACCCGTGGACGCCGGGGCCGTTGGCGCCCCGAAGGAAGTCGCCGAAGGCGTCCTCACTGCTGTTCGCCGTGACCCGCAGACCGGAGACGGCCGGTACCCCGTCGCATGGCTGCGCATCACTGCCCCGCGCGGCGCGACGCCGACCGCAACGTCAACATGCCTGTGCGGATGGGACCGCAGCGCCGTCGGACACCGCAGGGTGCTCGCCCTGATCAGCGACCACACCGGACACCGTGACCTCTGCCCGCTCCGCACCCCCCAGGAAGGGAGGGCCGCCGCATGATGGACCCCAGCACGATCGAGGGCGAGGAACTGCCCGCGCCCTCAAACCCGTTGGCCGTCGCCCGCCGTCTGCTGCCCGACTGGCAGACCGAGGACGGGCAACTCGTCTGCCGCCGCTGGCGTGCCTCCTGGATGCGCTGGAACGGCTCCAGCTGGCGCGAGCTGGACGACGCCCAGATGCGCGCCTCGATGTACCGACGCCTGGAACACGCCCTGTTCTACGTGCCCGGCAAGGACGGACAGCCCGAAGCGCGGGAGTGGGCACCGACCAAGCAGAAGATCAGCAACCTTCTCGACGCGCTCGGCGCGATCACCCTGCTGCCCACCGGCACCGATGCCCCGGTCTGGCTCGACACCAACGGCGAGGTGAGCGAGCAGGACGGCGGGACGATCGTGGCCTGTGAGAACGGCCTGCTCAGGATTAAAGACCGTGCGCTCCTCCCCCACGGACCGCACTTCTTCAACCTCGTATCCGTCCCCTTCGCCTACGACCCCACCGCGACCGCCCCAGCCTGGGAAAGGTTCCTGGCCCAGATCTGGCCCGACGACCTCGACGCGATCCACGCGCTTCAAGAGTGGTTCGGATACGTGCTCTCGGGCCGGACCGACCAGCAGAAGGTCATGTTGATCGTCGGTCCCTCCCGATCAGGAAAGGGCACCATCGCACGCGTCCTCAAAGAGCTGGTCGGCAAGGAAAACCTTGCCGGTCCCACCCTGGCCGGACTCGGCACGAACTTCGGACTGTCCACCCTGATCGGCAAGCCGCTCGCGGTCATCTCCGACGCCCGGCTGTCCGGCAGCGACAACAGTCAAGTGGTCGAGCGGCTGCTGACGATCTCCGGTGAAGACACCATCGACGTCGACCGCAAGTACCGCGAGCAATGGACGGGACGGCTGCCCACCCGGTTGATGCTGTTGTCCAACGAGCTGCCGCACTTCGGAGACTCATCCGGCGTCATCGCCAAACGATTCGTCCTGCTCAACATGCGGGTGTCGTGGCTGGGCAAGGAAGACACCACCCTCACCGACCGCCTCGCCGCAGAAATGCCCGGCATCCTCAACTGGGCCCTTGACGGCCTGGCCCGTCTCCAGCGGACCGGCCGCATCACAGAACCCCAGTCCAGCCGCGAAGCGGTCACCACCATGCAGGACACCGCCTCACCGACCAGCGCATTCGTCCGCGAGCGCTGCACCACCGGACCCGCATGCAGCGTGCCCGTGGACGCCCTGTGGAACGTGTGGCGCGAGTGGGCCGAGGACAACGGCGTGCGCCCCGGCACAAAGCAGGTGTTCGGCCGCAACCTGCTGTCCGTCGTACCCCAGCTCAACCGCACACGGCCCCGCGACGAGTACGGCCGGCAGGTGGTCACCTACAACGGGATCACCCTCGCTCAGTACGAACCACATTTGCCTGAGTCGCGACTCAGCGCGTCTCAAAGCCCCTCTGAGTGCCGTTGAGTGCCGATGAGTCGCGACTCAGAGCAATGTATTTCCAACTCACGGAGGCTCCAGTGAGCGCGCCCACCCCCGTCAAAGCTGATCCCCGCGCCACCCTCCGGGGCGGCCTGCCCGATCGGTACCTCACCCCCGGCGACATCGCCGAGATCTTCGAGGTTCCGCTCGAAACCGTCTACCAGTGGCGCAAGAAGCGCACCGGCCCGCCTGGCTTCCGCATCGGCAGGCATGTCCGCTACGACCCCGCTGACATCCGCGCCTACGTCACCGAACGCAAGCACGCAGACCGAGACGCAGCCTGACACGACCAGGCACCACACAGCTCGACACCCCAAGGGAGGGGCACACCCGTGCCCCTCCCTTCCGCATGCCCAGAAGGGATCGCGTCTCCAATGGCAGGCCACATCCAAGACCGCTGGTTCAAGACTGAGACCACCCCCGACGGTAAGACCGCCCGCGTTAAGAGCGACCGCTACGGCATTGGCCTGCGCTACCGCGCCCGCTACATCGGCCCCGACGGCACCGAGAAGTCCAAGAGCTTCCCCGACGGACAGAAGCGGCTCGCCGAGAAGTGGCTCACCAACACCGCATCGGACATGTCACGCGGCCACTACATCGACCCGCACGCAGCCCGAATCACCTTCAAGGGCTACGCCGAGAAGTGGCTCACGGCCCACAGTGCTGACCTGTCCAGCCAGATCGTCACCGAACAGCGGCTACGCCTGCACGCGTTCCCCGTCGTGGGCACGCGGCCGCTGGACTCATTCCGTCCTGAGCACATCCGCGAACTCACGAGCGCTCTGGAGAACGACCCCGCGGTGGGCGGAGCGTACGCGCGCAATATCTACGGCGACGTACGCGCTGTGCTGAGCGCAGCCGTGGACGACGGCCTTTTGCCGCGGAACCCGTGCTCCGCGAAGTCGGTCCGCCCGCCGACAGTCGAGCGGCGGCGCGTCGTGCCGTGGCTGCCCACCCAGGTACACGCCGTTCGTGCTGCGCTCCCCGAGCGCTACCGGACCATGGTGGACACGGGCGCAGGGTGCGGGCTCCGACAGGGCGAAGTCGTGGGACTCGCCGAGGACGCAATCGATTTCGAGGGCGGAATCCTGCGGGTAGTTCGGCAGGTGAAGCTCATCCGGGGAAAGGCTGTATTCGCCCCGCCGAAGTGTGGCAAGGAGCGGGATGTACCGCTGCCGGCATCAGTCGCGGAAGCTCTGCGTACCCACATGGACTCCTACAAGCCGGTTGAGATCACGTTGCCGTGGCGGAAGCCGGACGGACCGAAGGTGTCGGCCCGCCTCCTGTTCACGAACACCGCGAGCGGGGTCGTGTGGCGAAGCAACTTCAACATCCAGGAGTGGAAGCCCGCTCTGGCCTTGGCTGGCCTCATCCCTGACGCCGGAGAGAACGGCAAGCACGGCTCCGCCCGCGAGCACGGCATGCACGCGCTGAGGCACTTCTACGCGTCCGCTCTGTTGGACGCCGGCGAGAACATCAAGGCCGTCAGCCAGTACCTGGGGCACACCGACCCGGCATTGACGCTTCGGGTGTACGCCCATCTCATGCCGTCGAGCCAGGAACGGACTCGTCGGGCGATCGATGAGGTCTTGGGTTCGACAGTTCAAGCCCAATCGTAGACCTGGGCCTGCACAATGCTCCGTATGGATGCGGGGGTTATAGCGATCATCAGCTCAGCTTCGGGTCTACTCGGCGCCGCAGTCGGTGCGGGCGGAGCCGTCCTCTCAGCGAGAGTTGCTGGGCGCAGCCAAGAACATGCTCAGCAGTCCCAATGGCTTCGCCAAATTCGACGTGAGGCCTACGGCGCATTTCTCAACGCGGCTCACGACCTGCGCTCCGTAATAGGCCCACGCGGGCTCGCGCTGGAGCACGGCGAACCGTTCTCGACACCGGCTGACACAACTGAGTTGGTGGGCACTCTCGTCAGGGCCTGTCACACCGTGCAGCTCGAAGGCCCGCCCCCTGTTGCGGAGCAGGCGCACAAGCTGCTTCAGATCTTCCGTCAGTGGGCAGCAGCCACCCATTGGCGTGAGGCACATGAGGCGTCCGACGACGGCCACGCACATCTTGAGCAGCTTGCTGATCTCAACCTCATACACGCGGGTCATACAGCCGCCGCCGCACAGGACCAGTTCCTCACATCGGCCGGACAAGCGCTCGCGTCGATGGGGCACGGCCCAGAGACGGCCCAGTAACCCAAAACGGGCCCCTGATCCGCGCCAAACGCGCAGGTCGGGGGCCTTTTTGATGCCGGATCACTGCCAGTTCTCCGGGCTTAGGCATGGCTGTACCAGTGTCGCACGCGACCCCGATCAGCCAAGAATCCCGCCGATCAGCACCGCGACCCGAGATCCGTAAAGCCTCCACCGGTGCCCCGGCCGGCAGTAGCGCCGCCGTCTGCGACGCCCGCTCTGGTCGATGGATGTATCGCACCACTTGCACGGCGTGTAGCCGCTGTAGGTGCCGTTCTCGCCCCGCTCGGCACGCCTCATGGACCGGACCCTACGACAACGGGCCCCCACCCCGAGGTGGGAGCCCGTACCGGAACGGCAACGTTCGGGAGGGTCGGGTCAGGACCCCACGAACAGCACCAGAAGCAGCCACACCACCGGCGCGGTCGGCAGCAGCGAGTCGAGGCGGTCCATGATGCCCCCGTGCCCGGGGAGCAGCGTGCCCATGTCCTTGATGCCGAGGTCCCGCTTGATCATGGATTCGCCGAGGTCGCCGAGGGTCGCGCTCGCGGCGACGAGGACTCCGAGGATGAGGCCCTGCCACCAGGTGCCATCGTCCACCAGGAACTCCATGCACAGCACACCCGCCGCCATCGCGAACGTCACCGCGCCGACCAGACCCTCGCGGGTCTTGCCGGGGCTGATGCGCGGCGCGAGCTTGTGCTTGCCGAACCGCCAGCCGATCGCGTACGCCCCGGTGTCGCTGACCACGGTCAGGATCAGGAACGTGAGGACGCGCCAGGCGCCGTCGTCCGCGGTGAGCATCATCGCCACGAAGGTCGCGAGGAACGGCACGTAGAACGCGGCGAAGACCCCCGCCGTGACGTCCTTCAGGTAGCCCTCGGGCGGCTCGGTCATCCGCCACACCAGGACGGCGAGCGCGGTCAGCGCCATCGCCACCCAGGCGCCCTCGGCGCCGCGGACGTATCCGGCGACGACCATCGCCGCGCCGCCGACGGCCAGCGGCACGAGCGGGGCCTTGATGCCCTTGCGCTCATCGAGCCTCGACGTCAGCTCCCACAGACCGACGACGACGGCGACCGCTATCACGCCGACGAACACGGCCTTGACGATGAACAGCGACGCGATGATCACCACGCCGAGTCCGACGCCGACTCCTATGGCCGACCCGAGGTCCCGGCCGGCGCTCTTCTTCTGCTTCGGCGCGGAAGGCTGAGGCTGCGCAGGAGCGGCCGGGGCAGGCTGCGGCGCTGCGCCGGAGAGGGGCTCCGGCGGCGTCTGCGGGGTCGTCGTCTCGTCGCGGAACAGGGGGCCACTCAGCCGAGCGGCCCCCGGGTCGCCGTCCTGGTCCCCGTCCCCGCCACCAGCGGGCACGTCGGGCATATCGGGCACGATAGGCATGGGCCGAGTCTCCTCAACCGCGTGCCGTTCGTACGCGGGACCCGCCGGAGCGCGCCCCTGGTCGTACGAGGGGTCGTACGACGGCCCCTGACCGTAGGCGGGCCCTTGGCCGGCAGGCCCCCAGTACCCGGGCTCGGACGGCGTCCCCCAGGAAGAGTCGTTCACGGATTCCTCGAACCTCGATGTTCCGCGCTCGCTCAGACTTCGAGCAGCTCGGCTTCCTTGTGCTTGAGCAACTCGTCCACCTGGGCGACGTACTTGGCGGTGGTGTCGTCCAGTTCCTTCTCGCCGCGACGGCCCTCGTCCTCGCCGACGTCGCCGTCCTTGATCGCCTTGTCGATGGTGTCCTTGGCCTTGCGACGGACCGAGCGGATGGACACCTTGCTGTCCTCCGCCTTGGTCCTGGCGACCTTGATGTAGTCGCGGCGACGCTCCTCGGTGAGCTCGGGGAACGTCACTCGAATGATGCTGCCGTCATTGCTGGGGTTGACGCCCAGGTCGGAGTCCCGGATCGCCGTCTCGATGTTGCGCAGCGCGCTCTTGTCGAACGGGGTCACCACGGCCATCCGCGGCTCGGGCACCGAGAACGAGGCCAGCTGGTTGATCGGCGTCAGCGCACCGTAGTAGTCGGCCACGATCTTGTTGAACATCGCCGGGTGCGCACGACCGGTGCGGATCGCCGCGAAGTCCTCCTTGGCGACCACGACGGCCTTCTCCATCTTTTCCTCGGCCTCGAGGAGGGTCTCTTCGATCACCACTTGCTCCTGCGTGTCTTGAGTGAGGCCCGGCTTGCACGGGGCGGCCGGCTGCGTCGCGTGTCTGTTTCCCGCGCGGTTTCCTGCGGTGTCCTTGCACGGTGTCCGACCGGCAGGACATTGTCCATCCCTCTCGGCCCCACACAAGGGCCCGTACGGACATGAGGTTACGGACGTGAGGTTCAGGCGCGGGTACCCTGGTCGCCCACGAGCGTCCCGATCTTCTCACCCTTGACGGCCCGGGCGATATTGCCCGACGTCAGCAGCTCGAAGACGAGAATGGGCATCTTGTTGTCGCGGCACAGGGTGATCGCGGTCATGTCGGCGACCTTCAGGTCGCGCGTGATGACCTCGCTGTAGCTGAGCGCGTCGAACTTCACGGCCCCGGGGTTCGTCTTCGGGTCCGAGTCGTAGACGCCGTCCACGCCGTTCTTGCCCATGAGCAACGCCTCGGCGTCGATCTCCAGGGCGCGCTGCGCGGCAGTGGTGTCGGTGGAGAAGTACGGCATGCCCATACCGGCGCCGAAGATGACGACGCGGCCCTTCTCCAAGTGGCGCACGGCGCGCAACGGGATGTACGGCTCGGCGACCTGGCCCATCGTGATGGCGGTCTGCACGCGGCTGTCGATGCCTTCCTTCTCCAGGAAGTCCTGGAGGGCGAGGCAGTTCATGACGGTGCCGAGCATGCCCATGTAGTCGGAGCGGGCCCGGTCCATGCCGCGCTGCTGCAGCTCGGCGCCGCGGAAGAAGTTGCCGCCGCCGATGACGACGGCGATCTGCCACCCGTCGCGGACCACGGCCGCGATCTCCCGGGCGACGGCGTGCACCACGTCGGGGTCGACACCCAGACCCCCGCCCCCGGCGAACGCCTCACCTGAAAGCTTCAGCAGAAAGCGGCCCGCGCCTTTGCCGTCGTCGCTCTTGTCACCGTTGTCGGCCTGGGTGGTGGTCATGGAGTTCTCGCCTCTTTTACTTGGCACACATACGAAGGAGGCCACTGCCGGTGGGGTGTTCGCATCCCATGCGCGGCAATGGCCTCCTCGTCACATCTGCGGCCGTCCGGCGCGTACCCGGACGGCTGCTGTCGACCCTAGCGGGGTCTCGCGGCTGTCGCGGTACGGACTCAGATGCCGACCTTGATGCGCGAGAAGCGCTTCAGGGTGACACCGGCCTCCTGGAGGACCTTCTCGACGGACTTCTTGTTGTCGAGGGCGTACGGCTGACCGAGCAGCGTCGCCTCCTTGAAGAAACCGTTGACGCGACCCTCGACGATCTTCGGGAGCGCGGCCTCGGGCTTGCCCTCGGCGCGGGTGGTCTCCTCGGCGACACGACGCTCGGACTCGACGACCTCGGCCGGAACGTCCTCGCGGGAGAGGTACTTCGGCGCGAAGGCGGCGATGTGCTGCGCGACGCCCTTGGCGATCTCGGCGTTCTCCTTGTCGAGCTCGACAAGGACACCGATCTGCGGGGGCAGGTCGGGCATGGTGCGGTGCATGTACGCGGTCACGTAGCCGTCGGTGAACTGCGCGAAACGGTCCAGGACGATCTTCTCGCCGAGGGTGGCGTTCGCCTCGTCGACGAAGGCCTGGACGGTCTTGCCGGCCTCGATCTCGGAGGAGAGCAGCGTCTGCAGGTCGGCGGGGGTCGTCTTGGCGACGTGCGCGGCCAGCTGGTTCGCGACGGCCTGGAACTTCTCGCCCTTGGCGACGAAGTCCGTCTCGCACTTCAGCTCGACGATGACACCGGAGGTGTTGTCGTCGGCGATGAGGGAGACGACGGCACCGTTCTCGGCGGAACGGCCCTCGCGCTTGGCGACGCCCTTCTGACCCTTGATGCGCAGGGCCTCGACGGCCTTGTCGACACTGCCGTCGGCCTCGTCGAGCGCCTTCTTGCAGTCCATCATGCCGGCGCCCGTGAGCTCGCGGAGCTTCTTGACGTCAGCGGCGGTGTAGTTCGCCATGATCCTGGTTTTCTCTCTACGAAGTCTGAGAAGTCTGGAGTCGAAGGTCACGGGTGAACGGCGGGGGCCGAATAGGCCCCCGCCGTCACCTCATGAAACCGGTGTTGATCCCGGTACCCGTACGGGTCAGGCCTGCTCGGCGTCCGCGGCCGGAGCCTCGGTGGCGGCAGCCTCGGCGGCGGGCGCCTCAGCGGCCGGAGCCTCTTCGGCAACCGGAGCCTCGGCGGCGGGCGCCTCGGCAGCGGGGGCCTCGGCGGCCGGGGCCTCAGCGTCGTCGGCCTTCTTCTCGCCCTCGAGCAGGTCGCGCTCCCACTCGGCGAGCGGCTCGGCAGCGGCCTTCTCGCCCGGCTTCTGGTCGCCGGTCGCAGCGCCGGAGCGGGCGATGAGGCCCTCGGCGACGGCGTCGGCGATCACGCGGGTGAGCAGGGTGACGGAGCGGATCGCGTCGTCGTTGCCCGGGATCTTGTAGTCGACCTCGTCGGGGTCGCAGTTGGTGTCGAGGATCGCGACGACCGGAATGTTGAGCTTCCGGGCCTCACCAACCGCGATGTGCTCCTTCTTGGTGTCCACGATCCAGACGGCGCTGGGAACCTTGGACATCTCGCGGATACCACCGAGGGTCTTCTCCAGCTTGGCCTTCTCGCGCGAGAGCACGAGAAGCTCCTTCTTGGTGAGACCGGACGCGGCGACGTCCTCGAAGTCGATCTGCTCGAGCTCCTTGAGGCGCTGCAGACGCTTGTAGACGGTCGAGAAGTTGGTGAGCATGCCGCCCAGCCAGCGCTGGTTCACGTAGGGCATGCCGACGCGGGTCGCCTGCTCGGCGATCGCCTCCTGCGCCTGCTTCTTCGTGCCGACGAACATGACCGTGCCGCCGTGGGCGACGGTCTCCTTGACGAACTCGTAGGCGCGGTCGATGTACGACAGCGACTGGAGCAGGTCGATGATGTAGATGCCGTTGCGCTCCGTGAAGATGAAACGCTTCATCTTCGGGTTCCAACGACGGGTCTGGTGACCGAAGTGGACGCCGCTTTCCAGCAGCTCCCGCATCGTGACGACGGCCATGGCCGTACTCCTTGTGTGTTCTCGGTTGTTTCCTGACGCCCCGTTGCGCGCCTGCCGCGTACGTGAGTACGGGACCGAAGGACGCTGACACGAAGCCGTCAGGCTCGGTGCCGGGGCGTGCGAAGTCGATCCGGTGGCCCGGATCGCCACATGAAGTGTACGGGACCCGCGAGGTAGGGGGTGACGCCGCTGTCCACAACCGTTCGGTACTCCACATTTCCCGGCCATGATCCGCCGGAATCCGGTCGTCGGTGGATCCTCGGAGCCATGCGAAAACTACTCTGTGTAACGGTCACGCCGATTCGGATGGCACCGGTGGCGCCGGTCTATGTACGGGTGAGGCCGGCCTGTGCGCGGGCAACGCTGGTCTGTGTGACGGCGGCTCTGCTCCTCTGCGCCCTGCCGCACCGTGCGCTCGCGGACGGCTCCCGGTTCTGGCCGGTGGGCGACCGCCCGGCGGTGGTACGGCCCTGGTCCCCGCCGACGACTCCCTACGGGCCCGGCCATCGCGGCGTGGATCTGTCCGCCCCGATCGGCGCCCCGGTCCGCGCAGTCGCAGCCGGCCACGTCCTGTTCGCGGGCGAGGTGGCGGGCCGGGGCGTGCTGTCGGTGGAGCTGACGGGCACCGGGGACCCACCCCTACGCACGACGTACGAACCCGTGACGGCAACGGTCGAGAAGGGCGCACAGGTGGCGCCCGGCGCCCCGGTAGGCGTCCTGCAACTCCCGACAGGGCACTGCCCGCCCTCTTCCCCGTCCTGCCTGCACTGGGGTCTGCTGAGAGGCACCACGTACCTGGACCCGCTGTCCCTGCTGAACCCGTCCCAACTGCACGAAGCCCCGGCGAGGCTGCTACCGGTATGGGGATGGCCTCAGCCCGGCCTCGGGCGATCCGCCGCCTGGTGGGAAAACGGGGCGAGCGAGTCGCCGGCCGCCCCTGACGCCGAACAGCTCCTGAACACGCGCCCCAGCAGTGACCTCGCTAGGAACGGCCCCGCGTGAGCCCCAGCGGCGACCCCGCCAGGAACGGCCCCACGCGAGGGGAAGCGTGCCGGGCGGGGAGCGGGCCGGCGGGGAGCGGGCCCTGGGGAGAGCGGCCCGGCGGGGAGCCGTGCGCCGGGGAGAGCGGCCCCGCGGGGAGCGTGCCCTGGAGAGAGCGGCCCCGCGGAGAGCAGTCCCACGGGGAGCGGACCTGCGGGGAGCAGCCCGGCGGAGAGCAGCGGCCGCCGCACGAAGACCGGCCTCACAGGGAGCAGCCCGAGCAGGAACGGCCCCGCAGCGAGCGGCCACCGCACAAAGAACGACCCCACGGGGAGCATCCCGAGCAGGGGGCCCCGCAGGGAGCGGTCGCCGCACCAGGAACGGCCTCGCCGGGGAACAGCCTGACCAGGAGCAGCCTCACCAGGAACGACCCCGCGATGAAGCGCCCCGGGAAGGACAACCCAACGAGGAGCAGTCCCACAGAGAACGGCCCCCACGAACGGCCGCGTATGAAGCGACCTGGCAAGGAACGACCCCGCGAGGAACGATCCCGCGAAGAACAACCCCGCTGGGAGCCCCGCAGGGAGCCACCCCGAGGCCGATAAACCGAGCTTCAGCCGCGAACGCCGCGCAGCGCCATCGCCACGGCCGCGTCCACGATCACGCCCGGATCCTCCGCTGCACCGAGCTCGATCCGCCGCACCGCCGCGTCTACGACACCCTGCAACAGCATCGCGGCGAGCCGGGGCTGCTCGTGCCCCATCTCCGCGAGCGCCTCGACGATCATCGCGACGAGCCCGCCGTGCGCGGCGCGGATCTTCTCCCGCGCCCCGGCGTCCAGCTCGCTCGCCGAGATGGCCACCACAGCGCGGTGCCGCCGGTCCCCGACCAGGGCCAACTGTTCCCGCACATACGCCTCGACCTTGCCCTCGGGCGTCGCGGCCCGCGCCATCCCGTCCTCGACCTCGGCGGCCCACACCGGGAAGTCGACCTCGCACAGCTCCTCGACCACCGCCGCGCGGGATTTGAAGTACTCGTACACGGACGACCGCGCGAGCCCCGTCCGCTCGGCCAGCGCGGGAAACGTCAGCGCCTCCGTCCCTCCCTCGGACAGCAGGGAGCGCGCCGCGTCCAGAAGGGCGCCGCGCTGCATCGACCGGTGCTCGGCCACAGAGGCCGCTCGAATCCTTGGCACGGCTCCACTTTACGGACGCCCCGCCCGGTACGGGAGTCGCACCGGCCACCCCGCACGACCGGCCCGGCAGGGACGATTCGTCACCACCAGCGGTGTTCGGCCGCTCAACGGCCGAAACTGGCCAGCTTCGCCCGCAACTGAAGCACCGACTTCGTGTGGATCTGACTGACCCGGCTCTCCGTGACCCCGAGCACGTTGCCGATCTCCGCGAGCGTGAGGCCCTCGTAGTAGTAGAGCGTCACCACGGTCTTCTCCCGCTCCGGCAACGTGGTGATCGCCCGCGCCAGGAACCTCCGCAGTTCCCGGTCCTCGGCGACCTCCACCGGATTGTCCGCCGCACGGTCCTCGAGGGTGTCCATGAGGCTGAGCCGGTCCCCGCTCTCACCACCGACGTGCAGCAGCTCCTCGAGCGCCACCACGTTGGCCAGCGACAACTGGCTGAAAACCGCATGCAGTTCCTCCAGCGCCACCCCCATCTCCTCCGCGACCTCGGTCTCCGAGGGGCTGCGCCGCAGCTTGGCCTCCAGCGTCGCGTAGGCCCGCTCCACATTGCGCGCCTTCTGCCGCACGGACCGCGGGATCCAGTCCAGGGCCCGCAGCTCGTCGATCATCGCGCCGCGGATCCGGGTGATCGCGTACGTCTCGAACTTGATCTCGCGCTCGATGTCGAACTTCTCGATCGCGTCGATCAGCCCGAAGACGCCCGACGAGACGAAGTCGGCCTGCTCGACATTGGGCGGAAGCCCCACGCTGACCCGGCCGGCGACGTACTTCACCAGCGGCGAATAGTGCAGGATCAGCTGCTCGCGCAACCGCTCGTCGCCGGTCGCCTTGTACGACCTCCACAGCTCCTCTAGGGAGGAGGGAGCCGGAGGCCGCACGCTGGAGCCGCGGGCGGCGGGGGGGACCGCCGCCCGGCCGGATCCGGAGGTGTGCTGTGGCATGCGCCGCCTTGTGCCGTTCTGCTGCGTACCGACGGAGTCGGACAGGGAGTCGGGGAGAGTGGCCGAGGTTCTGGTCGCTGGATTCGCTTTGCTGATGAAGATGCCGTCTTGCCCGTCTGATGGTGACTGGTGCCGAACCGCCTGCCTGAGTCCGGTTTGAGGGGACGAACCCGAATCCTGGTGAGCGTAGCGTGACTGGAGTGTCGCAGTGTGCGAAGGGTATGGGATCGTACGCGCGCAGATACGTTCCGTTGGGGGACTTGCGCGAGCGCTTCCGTTCCCGTACGTGATCGGGTCGAACCGTCAACTACCGGAAATGCCAAGGCCATCGGGGTTCATCCGGACGGCGGAACACGCTGCGTCACGGAACGTCCCCGTCCGGAATCCCCGGTCGGATCGCCTGGCGTGTCAACTGCCAGCCATCGCCGTGTCGTTCGACGAACCCCAAAGAGCGCAGCTCGTACAACCTCCCGATCGTGTCGTCCGCGCTCGCCGCCCCGTCCCGGCCGATCTCCGCGACCGAGCGCATCCCTTGCGCGGGCAACGCGGCGAGCACCCGCGCCGTGGCCGGTGGCAGCAGATCACGCGGCAGCACGGGCCCTCGTCGCTCCGGCGCCAGCTCTCCCATCTCCCCGACCAGCTCGACGACTTCCGCGGCATCGGTGACCAGCACACCCTCTTTGCGCAGCAGTTCGTGCACCCCGGCGGAGACACTGCTGGTCACCGGCCCCGGCACCCCCATCGCATGACGGCCCAGGCGCTGGGCCCAACGGGCCGTGCCCAGAGCACCGCTGCGATAGGCCGCTTCGACGACGACCGTGCCTCTGGTGAGCGCGGCGATCACCCGGTTCCGCAGGATGAAACGGCTGGGCGTCGGGTGATCACCGGGCGGCAACTCACTCACCACAAGCCCCTGTTCCGCGACACGGTCGATCAACTGGGCGTGGCCGCGCGGATAGATGCGATCGACACCACAGGCGAGGACCGCGACAGTGGCCCCCGCCGCGCCGAGTGCCCCACGGTGCGCCGCCGCGTCGACCCCGTACGCACCCCCGGAGACGACGACCCACCCGCGCTCGGCCAGTCCGGCGCCGAGGCTCGCGCCCATCCGCACCCCGTACTCCGTGCATGCTCGCGCGCCCACCACGGCCACCGAGCGCAGCGCCCACATCCGCAGGCTCGCCCCGCCCCGCAGCCACAGCCCCACGGGTCGCGCGTCCCCCAGGTCGTCCAACTGCCCCGGCCACTCGGCATCCCCCGGGCACACGAAGCGCGCCCCGAGCTTCTCCACCCGCTCCAAGTCCCGCTCCGGCGATGGTGTTTCACGGGCTCTCGCGAGCAGCCCGGCCCAGCGCTCGGCGCGCACCCCCGGCAACGGCGGCGGCTCGTCGCCTCCCTCGTCGGCTTCGTCGATCCGCCGCACGGTCTCCACGGGACCGAACTCCCTGAGCCAGCTCCCCGCCACCTCCCAGCCCGGCTCGACGATCCGGGTCAGCCGGGCCCGCGCGAGCCGCACCTCCTGCGGGGCACGCGCCGCCGTCATGAGCCGGCCCCGATCGTCATCGGCACTCCGCGCGAGATCCCGGTCCGCAGTTGCAGCGCGAGCGCAACGTCCTGGGCGAAGGGACGGTCGCGCCCCGCGAGATCGGCCACGGTCCAGGCCACCCGCAGAATCCGGTCGAGTCCACGGGCGGTCAGGAAGCCGCGTTCCAGATCCAGTTCCGCCTCGTCCAAGGCACCTGGTGCGGCGGGCCACCGCGTACGCAAGGCGTGTCCTGGCACTTCGCTGTTGGTTCGCCAGGGGGTCTCCGCGAACCGCGCCACCGCCCGCTCCCGCGCTGCCCGCACCCGGTCGGCGACGACCTGGGTGCTCTCGCCCCGCGGCCCGTGACCGGCCAGTTCGTTGCGGGTGACGGCGTCCACCTCGACGCGCAGGTCGACCCGGTCGAGGAGCGGCCCGGAGAGCCGCGCCTGATAGCGCCGCACGGTGGCCGGCGGGCAGTCGCACTCTCCGCCCAGGGCCCGGTACTGCCCACACGGGCAGGGGTTCGCGGCGAGCGCCAGCAGGAAGCGCGCGGGCAGCCGCACCACCCCGGCGCTGCGGGCGATCACCACATGCCCCGCTTCGAGCGGCTGGCGCAGGGCGTCAAGTGCCCGGCCGCTGAACTCGGGCGCCTCGTCCAGGAACAGCACACCCCTGTGGGACAGCGACACGGCTCCCGGCCGTGCCACCCCGGGCCCGCCTCCGACGAGGGACTGCATGGTCGCCGAGTGGTGAGGTGCGCAGTACGGCGCGGTGTCGATCATCGAGGTGCCCGGTGGCAGTATCCCGGCCACCGAGTGGATCGCGGTGACCTCCAGGGACTCCTGGCGGGTGAGCGGCGGCAGGACGGCCGGCAACCGCTCGGCGAGCATCGTCTTGCCTGCTCCGGGCGGACCCGAGAGCATCACGTGGTGTCCGCCCGCGGCGGCGACCTCGATGGCGGTGCGGGCCGACATCTGGCCGACGACATCGGACAGATCGAGCCCATGCCCCTCGTGCGACGGTCCCCCGAGCCCCATGCCCGCACCGCTGCCCGGAATGCTCAGGCCGGAGAGCATCGGATCGGGACGGCCGCGCTCGTCGGGGTCCTCGTCCGGCACCGGCTCGTCCGTCAGTACCGCGATGAGCTGGCGCAGGCTGCGGACCCCGAGAACGGAGACGCCCGGCACCAGAGTCGCCTCGCCGACCGTGCACTCGGGGACCACGACCTGCTCGTATCCCGCACCGGCCGCGGCGAGGACGGCCGGCAGTACACCGCGGACCGGCCGCACCCGCCCGTCGAGCCCCAGCTCCCCGATCATCACGATGTCGGCGAGGACCCGCGGATCGATGCGCTCGGCCGCACCGAGCACGGCGCAGGCGACGGCCAGGTCGAAACCGCTGCCGCCCTTGGGTACCGACGCCGGGCTGAGACCCACCGTGAGCTTCTTCTGCGGCCAGTCCGCCCCGGAGTTGACCACCGCCGCCCTGACCCGGTCGCGGCTCTCGACGAGGCTCTTGTCGGGCAGGCCCACGAGCGTGAACGCGGCGATGCCCGGTTCCAGGTCCGCCTGCACTTCGACGACGACGCCCTCGACACCCACCAGGGCCACGGAGCACGTACGCGCGAAGCCCATCAGGACACCCCCCGCACGTGCTCGACGCGCGGAGCTCCGCGCTCCGGCAGGAGGACGCCGACCAGATCGATCCGGACGCCACCGGGTGGCGCTCCTCCGTGCTCCTGCACCCACCGCTGCGCGAGCTGCCGCAGCCGTCGGGCCTTGATCGGAGTGATCGCGCCCATGGGGTGCTCGAAGGGCGCATGCTCCTCGCCCCGCCCCCTGCGGGTCTTGACCTCGCACACGACGATCGCGTCGCCGTCCCGCGCCACGATGTCCAGCTCGCCTGTTCGGCCCGCTCGCCAGTTCCTCGCGAGCACCGTCATCCCGGCGTCGGTCAGCCGCCTCGCGGCCAGATCCTCGCCGTACTTTCCCATTGCGCCCCGTGCGTTCACGTCGGCACCACCTCCGACACCCACGCTGACGCACGGGCCCTCACGAAGTGGATCTTGGTGAACTACTCACGGGTTGTGGAAAACTCCGTCACCCGTCAGGGCGTCACGGCCATATCGGGCCGACCATATGAGGGCCGCCGAACACCCGGCAGGTCAACCCGACCCGGGCCGACTCAACTACCGGGGAGCTCCAGGTCGCTCTTGTTGAGCTCTTCAATGTTCACGTCCTTGAACGTGAGGACCCGCACCTGCTTGACGAACCGGGCGGGCCGATACATGTCCCAGACCCACGCGTCCGCCATCGAGACCTCGAAGAACACCTCGCCCTGAACCGAGTGCACCTGCATCTCGTAGTCATTGGTGAGGTAGAAACGCCGCTCGGTCTCGATCACGTATTTGAACAGCCCGACGACATCGCGGTACTCCCGGTAGAGCTTCAGCTCCATCTCGGTCTCGTACTTCTCGAGGTCCTCGGCGCTCATGGCATGTTCCCCTTCAGCCGTGCGTCCCCCTATTGTGCGCCAGCCCCTGGGGCCTCTAGACGATTTCCGTGTCGAGGACCAGCGGCCGGCTCGGGGGACCATCGTCGAGCAGCCGGTTCAGCAGCTCGGCGAGTCTGGTCGGATACACCGTCTCATGCGCCTCGGCCAGTTCCCGGTACGTCCACCAGCGTGCTCCGGCGACGCTGCGCCGTTCCAGGTCGGTCAGGCCGTTCTCGTTGATCTCCGGGCGTACCGCCGTGGCGGTCGTCCGGGCCAGGAAGTACCACTCGTCCTGGTCCCAGCGCCGCCCGTCGAACGGGAACGAGCAGATCCGCTGCCACAGCACAGGCCCCAGCTCCACGTCGGTGATGCCGGTCTCCTCTGCGAGTTCCCGCAGCGCCGCCTCTTCACGCGTCTCGTCGCCCTCCAGGCCGCCGCCCGGCGTGAACCACCAGTCGTCCGCCCTGTCATCGGGCTCGTGCCCGTGCAGCAACAGGACGCGCCCTTCCGGGTCGAGCAGTACGACCCGGGCCACCCTGCGCAATTCGGGGCCGAGCTCAGGCACGGACGGGCTCCGCCGCCCTCGTCCGGGGCCGCCGCGACCGCTTGGCGATCGGCCCGTACGCCGCCCCCGCGAGCACGAGGACCGCGCCCGCGACCACGGCTGTCAGCATCAGCTTGAGCGGCCCCGGCTGGGAGATCCCGCCGGGCAACGCCTCGAAGCCGGTGGGCTTCGCCAGCATGCCGTCCATAGGCCAGGCCACCGCGTCCACGCGGCCCCGCACGGCGCCGCGCTCCACCGAGCCGTGATCGGCGTCTTGGAGGTGGACGGTGGAGTCGAGGGATCCGCTGCGCTCGTCGCCGAGCATGAAGAGCCGGCCCTCAGGGACTGTCGTGGTTTTGATGCCGGTGAGCGACACGCTCTTGCCGGCCGGAAGATACGGTTCAGCAATCTTCTGACCGTTGATGGTCAGCTTGCCGTCCGTGCAGCAGGCGACCTTGTCGCCGCCGATGCCGACAACGCGCTTGACCATCGGCATGTCGCCCCAGCTGGCCTCCTGGAAGACGACGACGTCACCGCGCTTGACCTCACTGCCGTCGATGCGCTGGGCGAGGACACGGTCGCCCGCGCCGATCGTCGGCGTCATCGACTCGGTGGGCACCGTGTACGGCTGGTAGACGATGGCGCCCCATACGAACCCGCCGAGGAACAGCACACAGCCGAGGGCCACGGCTATGCCCGACAGCGCGCTGCCGACCTGGCCGTGGCCCTCGTCCGTACGACGTGTCCTGCTCATCCCAGTTGCTCCCCGCGTTGGAGAAATCGACCCTCGCGTTCCGGCCTCGGAACGGCACGGACCACGGAAGATCGGCGATCTGGGACGGCACCCTACCCGGCGGTACCGGTCGCAGAAACCCTGGTGTTCCCCTCGGTAAGGCGCTGGTTGATCTTGCGCCTGCGCCACAGGACCAGCGGCAACGCGCCTGCGAGGCCGAGCGCCCCCGGAGCCGCGCCCGCCGCGGCGTTGATGCCCGGCTGGTCGAAGGTGTCCGGCACCGGCAGCGTCGACCAGTGCGTGGGCGGCCAGGCGACGACGATGGCCCGGCCCACGACGTTGTCGACCGGCACGAAGCCGCCGTTCTTGTCGTTCTGGTGGTAGCGGGAGTCCGCCGAGTCCTGGCGGTGGTCACCCATGACCCAAACTTTGCCATCAGGAACCTTCACCTTGAAGGTTCCGCCCGCGTTGTCGGCGCTGCACGGGGTGTTGCCCGCGTACACGTACGGCTCGTTGAGTGCGTTGCCGTTGACCTTGAGCGGACCCGTGCTCTTGCACTCGATGGTGTCGCCGCCGACTCCGATGACGCGCTTGATGAGGTCCTTCTCGTTGGCGGACGGCATCAGGCCGACCCAACTGAGGACCTGCTGCACCGCGTTCGGATCCGCGGTGGGCTCACCCTCGAGCCACTTGGCCGGGTCGTGGAAGACGATGACCTCGCCCCGCTCGGGCTCCGAGCCGAACCACGGAGTGAGCTTGTCGACGAGTACGCGGTCGCCGATCTGCAGCGTGTTCTCCATCGAAGCCGAGGGGATCGAGAACGCCTGGACCAGGAACGTCTTGATCACCAGGGCGAGGACGAGGGCGATGATGATGAGGAGCGGCAGCTCCTTCCAGAAGGAGCGGGGCTTCTTCCCGCTCGCGACCTCGTCACTGCCGGATCCCGCCTCGCCCGGGGGTGCCGACTCCACCGCGTCACCGTCCCCGGGAACGCGGTCCGTCACGGCCGGACTCGCCGCGTCGCCGGATCGCCCGGGCTGCTCTTCGGGTCCATGCCCTGACCGTGCGCCGACCGCCAAGTCCCCCACATCCACTCCTCGCTCCGTGCCGCTGCCTGATCCCTACGCGATGCAGGCCCACCATTCCCATAACGAGCGGGAGTTCCGCAGGGGTCGGGAGGGGGTTCAATCCGTCCGAATCCGATGTCACCGAACTCGATACGGCGCTGTTCGCGGTGGCCAGCCTATGCGACGCGCCGGGGGCCGCGGTCGACCTGTCACCATGCGAGTCGGCCACCGCCGCGAACGTGTCCGGCTCCCCGAGCCCGGCCCAGTGCCCGATGGGCCACACGATCCACCGGGCACGGCCCACGACAGACTTCTCCGAGACGGTCCCGTTGAACTTCTCGGTGAGGTGATAGCGCGAGTCCGCCGAGTTGGCGCGGTGGTCCCCCATCACGAACAGCCGCCCCTCGGGCACCTTCACCGAGAAGTCGAACTTGGAGGGGGCGTTGCCCGGGTGGATGTACGAAGTCTCGTTCAGGGGAGTCCCGTTGACCGTGACGCGCCCTTGATCGTCACAGCACTTCACGGTGTCGCCGCCGACTCCGACGACCCGTTTGATGAGATCGCGCTCGTTGTCGGACGGCAGCAGTCCGATCCAGGTGAGGCCCGTCTTGATCTGCTTGACGCCGACAGGGGCGTCCTTCGTCTGGCCGGTCTCCTGCTCGAGCCACCTGCCGGGATCCTGGAAGACGACGACATCGCCGCGCTGCACCTTCGCGCCGAACCACGGAGTGAGTTTGTCGACGACGACCCGGTCACCGATCTTGATCGTCTGTTCCATGGAGCCCGACGGGATCACGAAGGCCTGCACGAGGAACGTCTTCAGGACGAGAGCTATCAGCAGGGCCACGCCTATGAGGAGGGGTATCTCCTTGATCGCGGAGCGCCTTCTGCGTCGCTTCACCTTGCGGGCCAGCTTGCGCCGCTCGGCGCGGCCGGGCAGTGGCTGGCCGCTGGTGGGCCGGCTCCCGGTGGGCAGTTGCTCGTCGGAGTACTGGTCCGGGCGGTCCTTGCCTCGCCTACCCATGGGCACCGCCGAGTGCGGGCACGCGCGCGTAGACGTCATCACGTGACAATGAGTGCCAGTGTCCGGCAGGCCAGCCGATCCACTGCGCCTTTCCGATCACCTGGTCGACGGGGACGAATCCGCCGCCCGGCGCGCCCAAGTAGTCGCGGGAGTCACGGGAGTCGCTGCGATGGTCACCGAGCAGAAAGAGGCTGCCGTCGGGAACCTTGATGTCGAACGGCACCTCCGAAGGAGCGTCCCCCGCGTGCAGCAGGGAGCTCTCGTCCACGGACTGCCCGTTCACCTCGATCCTCCCCTTGCTGTCGCAGCAGAGCACGCGGTCTCCCCCTACGCCGACGACGCGCTTGATGTAGTCGGCGTTCCCGAAGTACCCGCTGCCGTCGAAGACGACCACGTCTCCTCGCCTCGGTTCGGCACCGAAACGGTACGCCACCTTATTTACGAGGACGCGGTCCCCGACCCTCAACGTGGTCTCCATCGAACCGCTGGGTATCTGGAAGGGTTGCATCACAAAGACGCCGAAGGCCCACAGGAAAGCGAGGCACAGAAGCAGCGTGAGTGTGATGCGGCCGCCGGGCAGCCAGGCGACGACCCCGGACAGCAAAGAGGAGCGCGACCGGTCCTCCTCGCCCGCCGAGATGTTCTCTGGTGGCTCGGAGGAGCGGTCGCGCTCCAGATGCTGCTGTGCTTCGGTGTCCATCGAGGCCAGATGGTATCCGGCCGCGCTGTGACCCCACCGCGAGAGGGTGCTCTCGCGGGCGCGAGATCAGTGCTCGCGCTTCTCCTTGATCTTCGCGGCCTTGCCGCGCAGCTCGCGCAGGTAGTACAGCTTGGCGCGGCGGACGTCACCCTTGGTGACGAGCTCGATCTTCTCGACGATCGGCGTGTGCACCGGGAAGGTGCGCTCGACGCCGACGGAGAAGGAGACCTTGCGGACCGTGAAGGTCTCGCGGACGCCGGCGCCCTGGCGGCGGATGACTACGCCCTTGAACTGCTGCACACGGGAGCGGTTGCCCTCGATGACGCGGACGTGGACGTTGACCGTGTCACCCGGGCGGAAGGCCGGGAGGTCGGTGCGGATCGACGCGGCGTCGACGGAGTCGAGCAGGTGAGTCATGATCGTCTGCTTTCTTCACCGATGCCACAGGTCATCGGCGGGAGGGTATGCGATGAGTTTCGGTAGCTGATCGCGTCGGGCTCAGCGTCGTTCCCCCTGTGGCAGGGGCGCAGGCTGGACGTACAGCAGCGGCCTATTCTTCCACGGCTTCGGGCGTTGGCCCAAATCGCCCGTCGGGTCCGGGCCGCCAGCCCAGGATCGAGAGCATTTCCCGGTCCTTCTTGTCGAAGGCCTTCGGATCCGTGCGCTCGACGAGGTCGGGCCGGTGGCGCACGGTACGCCGCAGCGCCTCGTCACGGCGCCAGCGCGCGATCTTGCCGTGGTGGCCGCTGAGGAGCACGTCCGGGATGTCCCGGCCGCGCCACTCGGGCGGCTTGGTGTAGACGGGGCCCTCCAGGAGGTTGGCCATGGCGCCGGGCGCGAAGGAGTCGTCCTGGTGCGAGGCGGCATTGCCGAGCACGCCCGGCAACAGGCGGGCGACCGCCTCCGTGATCACGAGCACCGCGGCTTCGCCGCCCGCGAGGACGTAGTCACCGATGGAGACTTCGTAGACCGGCATCCGGGTCGCGTACTCGTCGATGACGCGACGATCGATGCCCTCGTAGCGCGCGGGCGTGAAGACCAGCCAGGGGCGCTCGGAGAGCTCCACGGCGAGTTCCTGGGTGAAGGGGCGGCCGCTGGGCGTGGGGACGACCAGGACGGGCCCCTGCGCCCCGTTCTCGTACCCGTCTGCCAGGACGGCGTCGAGGGCGTCGCCCCACGGTTCGGTCTTCATGACCATGCCGGGGCCGCCACCGTAGGGGGTGTCGTCGACCGTGTTGTGCCGGTCGTACGTCCACTCCCTCAGGTCGTGGAGGTGGACATCGAGCTGCCCACGCGCGCGTGCCTTGCCGACGAGCGAGACGTTCAGCGGTTCGAGGTACTCGGGGAAGATCGTGACGACGTCGAGCCTCATGCGGACTCGTCCTCGGCGGCGTCGCGGTCGGAGGCGACCTCCGCCTGGCCGTCGATGAGGCCGGGCGGCGGGGTGATGACCGCCTTCTGCTCCTCGAGGTCGATCTCGGCGACGATCTCCTCGACGAACGGGATCATGACCTCGCTGCCATCGGGCCGCTCCACGATGAACAGGTCCTGCGAGGGCAGGTGCGAGATCTCCGTGATGCGCCCGACCTCGGTGCCGTCTGCCGTGACGACGTCGAGGTCCATGAGCTGGTGGTCGTAGAACTCTTCCGGGTCCTCCGGCAGCTCCTCCGGGTCGACCTCGGCGATCAGGAGCGTGTTGCGCAGTGCTTCCGCCCCTGTCCGGTCGCGAACGCCCGCGAAGCGCAGCAGCAACCGCCCGCTGTGGACACGGCCGGACTCGATGGTGAGCGGCCCGGTGGCGGCGGGGTCGGTGGCGAGCACCGCACCGGGGCCGAGCCGCAGCTCGGGCTCGTCGGTGCGCACCTCGATGGTGACGTCGCCCTTGATGCCGTGGGCGCGGCCGATGCGCCCGACTACCAACTGCACGATCGGTGACTCTCCTGTCATGCCTGTTCATACGACTAAGGCCGGGGACGGCTCGTAAGCCCTCCCCGGCCCGAGCCGGTGTTCAACTTGTCAGCGAGCCTGGTCTACGTCGACGAGGTCGACGCGGACACCGCGGCCGCCGATGGCGCCCACGACAGTACGCAGAGCACGCGCGGTGCGGCCGTTACGACCGATCACCTTGCCGAGGTCATCGGGGTGAACCCGGACCTCGAGCACGCGCCCACGCCGCAGGTTGCGCGAGGCGACCTGCACGTCGTCGGGGTTGTCGACAATGCCTTTCACGAGGTGCTCAAGAGCCTCCTCGAGCATGCTCAGGCCTCGGTCGACTCGGACGCAGCCTCAGCGGCCTCGTCCTTCTTCTCAGCCTTCTTCTTCTGGGTGATGGCCTCACCCTTGGGCTCGTCGGCCGTGGCGAGCGCCTCGAAGGAGGGGCGCGCCTTCTTCGGCTCGGCGACCTTCAGCGGCTCCGGGGCCGGCAGACCCTTGTGCTTCTGCCAGTCGCCGGTGAGCTTCAGGATGGCCATGACCGGCTCGGTCGGCTGCGCGCCGACACCCAGCCAGTACTGCGCGCGCTCCGAGTCGACCTCGATGCGCGACGGGTTCTGCACCGGGTGGTACAGGCCGATCTCCTCGATGGCCCGGCCATCACGGCGGGTACGGGAGTCGGCGACGACGATGCGGTAGTGAGGCGCGCGGATCTTGCCCAGACGCTTCAGCTTGATCTTGACTGCCACGGAAGTGGTGTCTCCTGGTCTTGACGTGGGTGGGCACGGCGAGATTGCCGCGTGGGGTTGCGGTACCCGAGTGCCCGATGGACGCGTCAGCCGGAGGAGAGAGGGGTCCTATGCGACTGTCGAGTACAGCTAGCCATTGTGCCATACGCCGCCGGGCGGCCGAACCCTCCCCTGGCTCTCAACTGCGCTCGAGCAGGGAGGGGCCCCTCGGCCGCCCCCACCAGTCTCCGGGCGGTCAGCCCACGGCGGCTCCGACGACCTCCGGGATACGGAACGGCTTGCCGCACCCGCCGCACATGATCGGGGCCTGGGCGAGCACCGACGGTACGACGCGGACATTGCGGCCACAGTCACAGACGGCCTTGACGCGGACGCCGCCTCCGGAGGAGCCGTGCCGCGCGGCCGGGCCGCGGAAGCTGCGCTTGGTGTCCGCGGCGGTCGCGACGGTGTGCGCCTTGAGGGCGTGCTGCAGCCGCTCGATCGTCTGCCGGTAGCGCTGCTTCGCCTCGGAGTTGAGCGTGACCAGTGAGAAGCCACTACTGGGGTGCGGTTCCTCGGGGTGGTCGAGGCCCAACTCCTCGGCGATGGCCAGGAATCTGCGGTTGTGGTACCGGCCGGCGCGCGAGGTGTCGCGGATTCCGCGCGTGGCAGCGATGCCGTGGACTGCCTCATGGAGGAGTCGCTCGAAGGAGAGCTCGTGTCCGCAGGCGGACGACGACTCCCCGATCAGGGATTCGGGCGCGGCAAGATCCGGCAGTTCGGGGTGGTGCCGCTGAATGTCGGCCCACGCCCCTGCCAGCTCTGCGGCGAGAACAGGTGGTGTCGTGCTCACGTCGTGACAACGAGCCGGGGTGCCTCTGTGTTCCTATTCCGGGGCATCCCAAATATTTTGCACGTACCAGTCAGTTGCCGCTCATGCATCCGGACGAGGGCGGGTGCGCTGATCTGCGGAGAAGCCGCACAGCTCACACCAAGGTGGTGCGTAGCAACACGTACGCCCCGGCGCGTAGATGCCCGCTCGCGCCGGGGCGTACGTATCGGTCAGTTACGCAAGAGACGTTTCGGCCTCTTCCGCCTCTTTCTCATGATCAGGGGCCGCTCAGTAGGCGCGTGCGACGATCGCGACGTTACCGGGTGTGTCATCGGCGTCCGGCACCGCCCCGTCCGCGGCAAGCAGACACCGTACGGACAGCGCGTGCTCGGCGAGTGTCGCCTCCCCCGCCTCCCCGAGGGTCGCCCACGGGATGCGTGCCCAGCCGCCCGCGGCGGTCGCTTCGATGGCCTCGTCGATGGTGGTGACCTCGGTGGTCCGGGACTCCCGGCGTTCGCGTGACTCCTTGAGGAGCAGCGCCTGGTCCTCTTCGAGGACGGTGGGCAGCAGCCCTGGCAGGGCGTCGACGGACACGGCCTCCTTGCCCCCGGCGATACGGCGGGCGAGCATCGCGGTGCCGTTCTCCAAGTCGCGAGGTCCGACCTCGACCCGTACGGGGACACCCTTCAGCTCCCAGTCGACCGCGCGACGTCCGAAAGGCGTGTCCGTACGGTCGTCGACCTGGACCCGAAGGCCCACCGCCTTCAGGGCGTCGCCGATCTCGTGGACCTTGGCGAGAACGGCCTCGTCACCCTTGATCGCGAGCACCACGACCTGGATGGGGGCGAGCCGGGGCGGTACCCGCAGTCCGTTGTCGTCGCCGTGCATCATCACCAGGGCGCCGATCATGCGGGTCGTCGAGCCCCAGGAGGTCTGCCAGACCAGTTCCTGCCTGCTGTCCTTGGACAGGTACTGGGTGTGGAACGCCTTGGCGAAGTTCTGGCCGAGTTCGTGGCTGGTGCCCATCTGCAGGGCCTTGCCGTCGCCCATCATCCCTTCGAGGGTGAGGGTATTGATGGCGCCCGCGAAACGCTCCTTGGGCGTCTTGCGCCCCAGGATGACGTCCATGGCGAGAACGTTCTCCATGAAGTCCGCGTAGACGTGCCGGTGGATGCGCGCCGCGAAGTCGCGCGCCTCTTCGTACGTCGCGTGCGCCGTGTGGCCCTCCTGCCACAGGAACTCCGTCGTGCGCAGGAAGAGACGGGGGCGCAGTTCCCAACGGACCACATTGGCCCACTGGTTGATGAGGAGCGGGAGGTCGCGGTAGCTCTGGATCCACTTGGAGAAGTACTCGTTGACGATCATCTCCGAGGTGGGGCGGACGACGGCGGGTTCCTCGAGTTCCTTGCCGCCGCCGTGCGTGACCACGGCGAGCTCGGGCGCGAAGCCCTCGACGTGGTCGGCTTCCCTGGCCAGGTAGGACTGCGGGATCAGGAGCGGGAAGTACGCGTTCTGCGTGCCCGTCTCCTTGATGCGGGCGTCCAGGTCCTGCTGCATCCGCTCCCACAGGCCGTAGCCGTACGGTCGGATGACCATCGTGCCGCGCACCGGTCCGTTGTCGGCCAGTTCGGCCTTGGAGATCAGGTCCTGGTACCAGCGCGGGAAGTCTTCCGCCTGGGGCGTGAGAACAGGTGCTTTGGCCATGGCGCGCATGCTACGGCGCGGGCACGGGCGCACGGGAATCCTTTTCGCCCGGATGCCCGCGGCCGTCGGCGGGCCGCTTTTCGGGGGCGCACGACGGTGCACGCGAGCATTGTCGGCACGCCTGCCAAACACCCCCTAGACGTGACGGACGATGCGGAGTTCCCTGGCATACGGGGGGATTGCGAGCAGCGCGCGAACACGGTCGACACACCACAGCGACAACTCTCGGCATCTCTCGGCGGATTGGGGCACTTTCGATGACACCTACGCTCGTGCGGCGACACCTCCCCCACGCGGCCCGTGCGCCGCACGCGGATCTGTGCGCACGCGCGCGTGACTGGTCAGAGATCCAGGAGCGGATGCTGGCACCTGTCTACGAAGCGGTGTACGAGCGGCTGGAGGTCGGCTCGGCCACCCGGCTGCTGGGCCTGGGCTGCGGTTCAGGCCTCGCCCTGCTTCTGGCGGCCTCGCGTGGCGCCACGGTGACAGGCGTCGAGTCCGCGGAGCCCGAGCGTCTGGCACTCGCCCGGGACCGGCTGCTGCCCCCCGCCGGGGAGCGGCGCAAGCCGTCGGCCACCCGGCTGACGGACGGCGGTGAGGACGGCATCACCGTGGCCGAGTCGGGCGACCCCCCGTACAACCTGATCACGGCCTTCCAGCCGATCGGCTGCACGGCAGGGGACGCGGACGGCCTGTCCACGCTTTTGGAGAGCGCGGCGCCGCTGGCGGAGCGAGGGGCTGCCGTGGTGCTCGTCGGATGGGGCCCTCCGGAGCGCTGCACCGCGTCGGCCGTCCTACGGGTGGCCACGAAGCTCGCCGAACCTCTACGTAGTACGGGGAGTTGGCGGCCGGCTCTGCGGGACGACCTGGAGGAGGTGGCCCAGCGGGCCGGGCTGCGGCCCGACGGCTCGGGACGCGTGGCGTGCCCCTTCGGATACGCGGACGCGGAGAGCGCGGTGCGCGGCTTGTTGTCCACCGGTCTGTTCGACGCGGCTGTGAGTGCGACGGACCTGGCCCAGGTGGACAAGGAGGTGACCGAGGCGCTGCAACCGTATGTGCGCCCGGACGGCACCGTCTGGATGCCCAACGTCTTCCGGTACTTGATAGCCCGTACGCCGTGAACTGACCGCACACCGCCGTGACATGGTTCAGCCCTTGGAGAGGCGAGTGATGCCGGCGACCCGGTATGCGTGCGCCTCTTCCAGGGTTTCGTTCTCCAGTAGCGCGGCTGCCAACGCGTCCAGCTTGTCGCGGTTCTCTCGCAACTTGTCGCATGCCTCCTGGTAGCACTCGTCCACGATGCGGCGCATTTCGCCGTCGATCGTGTCGAGGGTGTCGGGGGCGGCGGCGAGTCCGTACGCCTGCTGGGCGTCGTTCGGGAGGGCCGACAGGCGGCCGACCTTCTCGCTCATGCCCCACCGGGCGACCATGCCGCGGGCGATGTTGGTGACCTGTTCGAGGTCGTTCTCAGCCCCGGTCGTGACGACTCCGTAGACGACCTGTTCGGCCGCCATGCCGCCAAGAGCACCGATGATGCGGCCGCGCAGGTACTCCTCCGTGTACGCGTACTTGTCGGCATCCGGGGTGGACAGCGTCACGCCCAGGGCCCTGCCGCGCGGCACGATCGTGATCTTGCGGACCGGGTCGGCGCCGGGCTGGAGCATGCCCAGAAGGGCGTGACCACTCTCGTGGTAGGCGGTGCGGCGGCGTTCCTCGTCGGGCATCACCAGGGGCCGTTCGGCGCCCAGTTGGACCTTCTCCAGCGCTTCGGAGAGGTCGGTCTGGGTGACCTGCTGCTGCTTGCGCTTGACGGCGAGGAGGGCGGCTTCATTGGCGAGGTTGGCGAGATCGGCACCGGTCATGCCCGGCGTCGTACGCGCGACCTGGGCGAGGTCCACGTCGGAGGCGAGCGGGATCTCGCGGGAGTGGATCTTCAGGATGGCCTCGCGGCCGCCGCGGTCGGGGGGCGAGACGTTGACCATGCGGTCGAAGCGGCCGGGCCGGGTGAGGGCGGGGTCGAGGACGTCGGCGCGGTTGGTGGCGGCGATGACGATGACGCCCTCGGAGCCGGTGAACCCGTCCATCTCGGTGAGGATCTGGTTCAGGGTCTGCTCACGCTCGTCGTGGCCACCCATACCGCTGCCGCCGCCCCGCGCCCGGCCGATGGTGTCGATCTCGTCGATGAAGATGATCGACGGGGCGACCTTGCGGGCCTCGGCGAAGAGTTCCCGTACGCGCGAGGCTCCGACGCCGACGATCATCTCGATGAACTCCGAGGCGGAGGCCGAGAAGAACGGCACCCCGGCCTCGCCCGCGACCGCGCGCGCCAGCAGCGTCTTTCCGGTGCCGGGCGGGCCGGCGAGTAGCACGCCGCGCGGCATCCTGGCGCCCATCTTGCGGTACGCGTCGGGATTCTTGAGGAAGTCGACGACATCGTTGAGCTCGCCCTCGACCTCGTCGATGCCGGCGACGTCCTCGAACGTGGTGCGCTTCTTGCCGGGTTCCAACTCGACCGGCTTGGGCGGCTGTTTACGGCCGAGCATGCCGCCCGCGCCGCCCATGCCCTGGCTCATGCGCCGCGCGATGAAGATCCACAGGAAGACGAGGAGCAGCATCGGGGCGAGCGAGATGAGCAGGTTGGACAGGAAGCTGCGCTCCTGGACGACCGGTTCGGCTGTCACGACGACGTCGTGCTTCTCCAGGTTCGACCAGAGGTCGTCGTCGGCGAACGACGGTCGCTGTGTCGTGAACTTCGTGTAGTTCTTGCTGCCACTGTCGCTCTCGTCCGGAGTGGGCTGCTCCTTCTTGAGCTGCCCCTGGATCGCATCACCCTTGGCGTAGATCTTGGTGACGTTGTCGTTGGCGACCTGTTTGCTGAATTCGGTGTACGAGATCGTCGGCTCGTCGCCCTGGTTGAAGAACGACAGCACCAGGTTGGCGATGAGATAGACGACCAGGGCCGTGAGGATGAGCCCGCCCCAGCCGCCGGGCATCTTCCGCTTGGGCGGCTGCTGGGGCGGCGGCGGGGGCGCTCCCTCGGAGCGCCAGGGCTGATCGGTCCGATCGCGCGGGGGTACGGGGTCAGCCACGCCTGTTCTCCTCCTGCCGCCTGCCGCCGAGCACGCGCCGTCTTGGCCGATGAGCCTTGGGCCCATGACCGCACAGATCACCAACCCTTGCCAGTATCCAGAATCCTGGTTACTGTCTGATTTGTGAACGGTTTCGACGAGCGCTTCCTTACGCGCAACGGCCTCGCGGCCCGACAGCTCGCGGTCCTCCTCATGGGCCATGAGCCGGACACGCGGCTGCCGCGCGTAAAGGACTTCGCCCAGGAACTGGGTTGCGGGAACGGAACCGTGCAGGCGGCGCTGCGCCTCCTTGAGGAGGCCGGTGGCATCGCGACCGCCGCTCGGGGCCATCTGGGCACCTTCCTGGTCCGCTCGGACCGCGCCATACTGTGGCGCCTCTCCGGACTCGGCACCCTGCTGGCCGCGATGCCGCTCCCCTATTCACGCCGCTACGAAGGTCTGGCCACCGGCTTGCGCGCCGCCTTCGAAGAGGCCGGTACGCCTTTTGCCATCACCTTCATGCGAGGCGCCGGCGACCGTACGGCCGCCCTTCTTGAGGGCAAGGTCGACCTGGTGGTCCTGTCGCGGCTCGCGGCGGACGGGCTGGTCGAGCAGTACAAGGACCAGCTGGCGCTCGTCGCCGACCTGGGACCGGCCACCTACGTAGGCGCGCACGGATTCCTGGTGCGCGAGGGAGCCTCTCTGGACAGCCCCGGCCTACGGGTCGCGGTCGACCACGCTTCGGAGGACCAGCGCATGCTGGCGGAGCTGGCCTTCGCGGGGCGGAGCGACATCCAGTGGGTCGAGTCGTCGTACATGCAGCTACGTGACCTGTTCGCCCAGAAACAGGCGGATGCCACCGTCTGGAACCTCGACGAGGTGCAGGGCCGGCTCGGCATGGAAGTGGATGTACTGCCCCTGGGCGACGAGGTCACCCGAGATCTGGCGCTGCGCAACTCCAGTGCGGCGATCATCAGCAGGACCGAGGGCGCGAAGGCGCTGTCCGCGGTGCGCGACGCACTCGACCTGTCCCAGGTGGCACAGCTGCAGTCCGAGGTGCTGCGAGGCGAGCGCATCCCTTCGTACTGACGAGAGCCGGCCACGGGCCCGGACCTCCGGGACCTTCACTTCGGCTCAAAATCCAAAATCCCGGTTACTGTCTCACTGAGAAGGTCCCATGGACGACCAACTAGCCCTCCGCATCCAGCTGTTCCGCGAGGGAGGCCAGGTCTCACCGGAGGTCGCCGACTTCGTGACCGCCGAGCTGGCGGCCCTCGAAGCCGAAGGCCGGCCCATCACCGAAGAGAGCGCCGGGATGCTGACCAGCCATCTGATGATGGCGCTCACCCGGCTCCTGGGCGGCGCCCCGATCGGCGAGTTCGTCACGGACGAGCAGGTCGCCGCCGAACTCGCGGACCACCCCGAGGCCGTGGAGCGCGCCCGTCGTGTCTCCGGCCGGGCACATGCGGAACTCGGGGCGACCCTGCCCGAGTCGGAGATCAACTTTCTCGCCCTGCATCTCGCCGTTCTGGCGCAGCAGCCCACCCACTGAGTCCTACGGAAAGAAGGAATAAGCCATGACGAAGATTCTCACCGGCGGCGTCGGCAAGGTCGAAGTGGCGAACACGGTCAAGGAGCTGGGGCTCGACGGCGTCGAGATCACCGTCTCCAGCGACATGGACGCGGCGATGAAGCTGCGCGCCGGGCAGGCCGACTACTTCCTGGGCACCTGCCACACCGGTGCCGGTGCCTCCCTGGGCGTACTCGTCGGCCTGATGGGACAGGCCGCCTGCCACACCTTCGGCCGCGGCGTACCGACAGAGGAGGAGGTCAACTCCCTGCTGGCGGACGGCAAGAAGGTGTTCGGCTTCTCCATGGACCAGATCGACCGGATCGCCCCGCTGATGGCGCGGGCGATCGCGGCCCGCTCGTAGACGCGTAGGACACCACCATGAACACGTCCACGGGCACCGTCCTCGCAGCCGGCGCGAACCTCGACTTCACGCTCGCGCAACAGCTCACCGTGATCGCCCTGTGCGCGCTGACCGCGTTCATCTCGCACATGGCCCTGGCCGTCTTCAACGACGGCGTGCGCCCCTTCATGCTCGACTTCATCCAGGGGCGGTCCACCCGCAGCGCCACCACGGCGGTCTCCTTCGGTCTCTCCGCCGGGTTCATCTTCGGCCTGGGCGCTCCGATGGCCCTGTCCACGGGCGTCCTCAACCCATGGCTGGTGTTCCTGCCGACCGACATCCTGGGCATCCTGTCGCCCAAGAAGTGGCTCGCGCCGATCCTCGGCGGAGCCTGGGGCGCGGTCGTCGTCTTCGGTCTGAACGGCGCCAACAACCTCGCGCACGACCTGCCCGTCGACTTCCTGACCGCGATGCAGCAGATGTCGACGCCGATCCTGTTCCTGTTCACCCTGTTCCCGGTGCTCGCCATCACCAAGCAGTTCGGGCGCAAGTGGGGCGCGATCGCGGGCGTGGCCGAACTGGCCCTGGTCATCATGACCATGAAGCTGTGGCCGAACGTCTTCGCCGGTGCCATCGCCATGGCGGTCGGCGTCCTGATGCTGATCTCCCTCGCGATCGCCAAGGACCTCAAGCAGCGCAAGACCGACCGGGCGAACGACGTCGAGGAGATCGCCCTCGCCGACGACCCGATGGCCTCCCTGTTCAGCGCGAGCGCGGCCCGGCTCCGCAGGTATCTGCCGCTGTTCATGGTGCTCGGCGCGGGCGTCTGCGTGCTGGCCCAGATGCACATCTTCGGCGGCGGCGAGGCGACCAGCTTCCTGATCGCCAAGGGCCATTACGGGGAAGCGGCCCAGGTCGACTTCTACCGCGTCTTCGGCTTCATCCCGCTGATCGCGACGACGGCCCTGGCCTCCGGCGCGTACGGCATCGCGGGCTTCACGCTCGTCTATCCCATCGGCTACCTCATGCCGAACCCGTTCGTCGCGGCCGTCGTCGGCGCCCTCGTCTTCGCGGCCGAGGTGCTCGCCCTGTCCTATATCGGCAAGGTCCTCGGCAAGCTGCCGAGTGTGCGCGACTCGTCGGAGCACCTGCGCAGCGCGATCTCCGACACGCTTCAACTGGCCATCCTGTTCGGCTCGCTGATGGCGGCGAACGCGATGGGCGCGGGGCTCGGCATCCTCATCGTGGGCGGGCTGTACCTGCTCAACGAGGCGATGGGCCGGCCGGTCGTGCGGATGGCGGCGGCCCCCGCGGCCGTGATCGTCGGCGGCATCCTGCTCAATGTCCTGTACTGGCTGAACCTGTTCACCCCGCTCAAGACCTGAGCGGCTCGGCCCGCCGCGCACCCGACTTTTCACGCTCCGTGAAATTCTCCCCACATTTCGTCACTCTCCGTGGAACTCGTGGGGGACGCGAGCCGTTGAGGGAGTGAACGGGCCGCCGACCGAGGCCGACAGCACCACCCAACCCGCCGGATCAGATCGCCGTGTCAGAGCGCCGGGTCAGGACGCCGGAAAGGAACACCCTCACCATGCACACCACCACTCTCCACACCGTCACGGGACCCCTTTCCTACGAAGCCGTCCGCGGGCCCGTCCTCTCCCATGAGCACCTCGTCCTGGACCTGGACCTCAAGGGTGACGGTGGCGCGATCCTCGACGCCGAGCGACACGGCGCGGCGGTGAGCGCCGAACTCGCGTCGCTGCGCGACGAGTTCGACCTCTCTCTCGTCATAGAGCTGACCTGCCGCGGGATGGGACGCGATCCCGGTGCACTCGCCGCGATCGCGCGAGAGTCGGGGGTCGCGGTCGTCGCGGCCACCGGCTGGTACTACGAGCCGTTCCATACACCGGAGTTGACAGGGGCGAGCGTCGAGGAGCTTGCGGGAAGCCTCGTGCGTGAGATCGAGGACGGTTTCGGCGCCACCGGCATCCGGCCCGGCGTCCTCGGCGAGGTCGGCAGCCACGGCGACGTGCCGAGCGAACCCGAGAGCCGTTCGCTGCGCGCCGCCGCCCGGGCCGCCGTCGCCACGGGCCTGTCCGTCGCCACGCACGCCCAGCTGGGGCGCGGCGGCCTCGCCCAGCTGGAGCTGCTCACCGCGGAAGGGCTGCCTGCGCACCGCGTCTCCGTCGGACACCAGGATCTACTGGACGATCCGGTCGTACACAAGGAGCTCGCGGCGAGTGGCGCGTACGTCGCGTTCGACACGGTCGGCAAAGAGAACTACCAGAGCGACACCACCCGGCTGCGACTGCTGCTCGGGCTGATCGAGGCGGGCCACGCCGACCGGGCCCTGCTCAGCTGCGACATCTCCCGGCACGGGTACCTGCTGTCGGAGGGCGGCCAGGGCTACGGCCATCTGTTCCGCTCGTTCCTGCCGCGCCTGCGGGCAGCCGGGGTGGACGACGACCTGATCGACCTCATGACACGGCGCAATCCCCTGCGCTTCCTGACCGGCGCGAGCACGGAGGAGATCTGACCATGCCCCTCGCGAACTCCCCTTCACTGCCGAAGACCCACCCGCTCGCCACTGTTCCCGTCGAGGAGGCCACTGAGCGCCAGTTCCGGCTTCTGGAGTGCACGGCCGCGCACTTCCAGGGCCCCGAGCTGTTCGCCGCGGACGCGGGTGTGGTGCCCGGCCTCGGCCGGCCGAGGACCACCGCCCAGGTGGAGGCCGTGCTCGCCGACTTCTTCGGTGCCGAGGACGCCGCGTTCGTCCAGGGCGCGGGCACGGGTGCCATCCGTGCCGCGCTGAGCGCCGCGGTGAGTGCGGGCGATCCGCTGCTCATCCACCGGGCTCCCGTCTACCGCACCACTGAAGTCACCTTGCGCGGCCTGGGTGTACAGACGCACGAGGTCGACTTCAACGACCTCGATGCGCTGCGCGCCGCGCTCGGCTCCGGCCGGTTCCGCTGGGCGTACGTGCAGCACACGCGCCAGCGGCTCGGCGACTCGTACGACCCGGGCGAGGTGCTGGCCGCCTGCCGCGCGGCCGGGGTCCGCACGATCGTCGACGACAACTACGCGGTGCTGCGCGTCCCGGCCTCCGGTGTCGAACTGGGCGCGGACGCCTCCTGCTTCTCCCTGTTCAAACTGCACGGCCCGGAGGGCGTGGGCGTCGTGGTCGGCGCCCGTGACCTCGTCGAGCATGTACGCGGGGACAACTACTCGGGGGGCGGCCAGGTCCAGGGCCACCAAGCACTCGACGCGCTGCGTGCCCTTACGCACGTGCCGGTGATGTGGGCCCTGCAGTCGAGGGTCGGCGCCGAGGTGGCCGAGCGCCTGTCGGCCGGTGAGGTGCCGGGCGTCGCCGAAGTGCGGCTCGCCAACGCGCAGGACCGCTGCCTGCTGGTGCGGCTCGACCGACCCGTCGCACGCGATCTGCCCGCTGTGGCGGCGAGATTCGGGGCGGCGCCCTACCCGGTGGGCTCCAACTCCCGGTACGAGATCGCGCCGCTCTTCTATCGCATGTCCAGCTCCTCCCTCGACGACGCCCCGGAGCTCGCCGACTGGACGGTCCGGATCAATCCGATGCGGGCGGGCGCAGACCTGGTCGTCGACATCCTGCGCCGCTCGCTCCACGAACTCAGCAAGGACTGACCGACCGTGTTTCTCGACAGTCTGCTCACCCGCAACCCCGAACTGATCGACGCGGCGGCCGATCTTCACCGCCGCGGCGTGATTCCGCCGGACACCTATGTGATGGACCTCGACGCGATCGAGGGGAACGCGGCGTTGCTCGCCGCGGAGGCCGAGCGGCTCGGCCTGAGCCTCTGGTTCGTCGTCAAGCAGCTCGGCCGCAACCCCGAGCTGATCAAGGCCATCGCCCGCCACATCCCGAAGTACGCCGCCATCGACGCACCCGAGGCCCGCACCCTGCACGCGACAGGCGCGCAGGCGGGCAACCTCGGGCATCTGGTCCAGATCCCGCACCGTGCGCTGCCCGAGATGCTGGCGTGGCAACCCGAGACGGTGACCGTGTACGACGTGGCGAACGCGCGGGCGGTGTCCGACGCCGCGCGCGAACTCGGCCTCGTACAGGACGTGTTGATTCGTCTGGAGGGGGCGCCGGGGTCCGTCTATCCCGGGCAGGAGGGCGGCGTCCCACTCGCCGGTATAGATGAGTTCGCCGCGGCTGTGGAGCGGCTTCCGGGGGTGCGGATCGCGGGTGTCACGGCGTTCCCCTGCGTGCTGTGCGACCCGGCCACGGGCCTGCCGGCCCCCACACCGAACTTCGACCTCGCGCGCACGGCACGTCAGGCGCTGGCCGCGCGCGGGCACGAGGGCCTCAAGCTCAGCGCCCCCAGCGCCACCTCGATGGCGACGCTCCCGCTGCTCGCCGAGCTCGGGGCCACGCACGGCGAGCCCGGCCACTCCCTCACCGGCACCACCCCGCTGCACGCGCGGGATCTCGGCCAGCCCGAGAAGCCCGCCTACGTGTACGTCACGGAGGTCGCGCACACCCTCGCCGACGGCCGGCCCGCGGTATTCGGAGGCGGCTTCTACGCGCGTTCCCACATCACGTCGGCGCTGCTCCCCCGCACCGGCCTGCGCGTGCCGGTGCAGGACGCGCCACCGGAGAACATCGACTACTACCGACTGCTCGACGCACCCGGGCCCGGCGCCGATGTACGGCCGGGCGATACCGCGCTGCTCGCGTTCCGTACGCAGATCTTCGTGACGCGCTCGACGGTCGCGGTGGTGGCCGGCCTCTCGACCGGGGCGCCCCGCCTCGTCGGGCTGTACGACGCACAAGGGAAGGCCGCCTCATGAGCAAGACCGTGATCGTGGTGGTGGACGGGTTCGGCGTCGGCGCCATGTCGGACGCGGGAGCCTTGCGCCCCGGTGACCTGGCCGCCGACACCTGCGGGCACGTGCTCGACCGGTGCCGGGAGGCGTTCGGCAGACCGCTGCGGCTGCCCGTGCTCGGCGCGCTCGGCCTCGGCCTGGTCCACCCGCATGCCGATCTGGCCCGGCACACCCACTTGCCGGTGGCAGTGGGGCGGGCCGCGCTCGGCTACCCGGGGGCGGACACGTTCGCCGGGCACCAGACGATGATGGGCGCGGACTTCAGCCGGGTGACGGTGGCCCGGCTCGCCGAGCACCTGGACGAGGTGACACAGGTCCTCACAGAGGCTGGCCACCAGGTCGAGCGGCTCGACGGAAAGCCCCTGTTGGTCGTCGACGGCGCGGTCCTCGTGCACGACAACCTGGAGGCGGACCCGGGGATCAACTGGAACGCGTCGGGGCGACTCGACGACATCGACTTTGCCGGCATCCTGGCCATCGCCCGTACGGTACGGGCCGTCGCACCGGTCGCCCGGGTCATCGCGGTGGGCGGCCACGCGGAGGGCGCCCTGGGCGCGTATGTCCGCGCGGGCGACGGCGGCACGGTCGGCCTGGACACCCCGGCCAGCGGCTTCTACCGCAACGGCGGGCTCCAAGTGCAGCACCTGGGTGCCGAGTTGGACCACACCCGGCAGCTGCCGGACCTGGCGGCGCGGGCGGGCATCCCGGTGACGCTCGTGGGCAAGGCGGCGGACATCCTGGCCTGCGAGGCGGCGGTGCGGCGGCCCGCCGTGGACACGGCAGAGGTCCTCGCGCACACCCTGGAGGCGGTGCGGGCCGACGGAGACGCGCTGGTCGTGGCGAACGTGCAGGAGTCGGACCTCGCCGGGCACCAGCAGGACGTCGAGCGGTACGGACGGATCCTGGAGCAGGTCGACGCGGGCCTGGCGGCTCTGCTGTCCCTGCTGTCCGAGCCCGGCGACCGACTGATCGTCACGGGCGACCACGGCAACGACCCGACGATCGGTCACGCCTTCCACACGCGCGAGTACGTGCCCGTGCTGATCCACCGCCCCGAGGCGCCGGGTCCGGAGCTCTTGCCGGACGCCACGAGCCTGGCCGACGTGGGCGCCACGGCAGCGGCGGCACTGGGCCTCGACCCGGCGGATCTGGCCAGCGGCACGGAGATACGCGGGGCCGCCACGCGGGCCGCCTGACCACCTCCGTAGGGACCTCCGTACAGAGGTGAGGGGCGCCCGCACCAGCGAGCGCCCCTCTCCCCTCCGTATACGGAAAGGTCACCGACCCATGACGTCAGCCCATGAACTTCTTGAACTCGTCGGGGAGTTCGAAGTCCTTGCCGCCCTGCTGGTCGGCGCCGGGCAGGCCCAGCGCGCCGCCCGCCTCAGCGGCGGCCGCACGCCGGGCGGCCTCGTCCTGCTCCTGCTGCTTGCGCTTCATCGGGTTGCCGGAGCGCTGCTTGCCCTTGGCCTTCTTCGCCTGCTTCTTCTGCCGACCGGCTCCGCCACCCATGCCGGGCAGGCCGGGCATCCCCGGCATGCCGCCGCCCTGGGCCATGCGGGACATCATCTTGCGGGCCTCGAAGAACCGCTCGACCAGGTTCTTGACCGCGCTGACCTCGACACCGGAACCCTTGGCGATTCGGGCGCGACGCGAACCGTTGATGATCGCGGCGTCGGCGCGCTCGGCCGGGGTCATCGACTTGATGATGGCCGCGGTGCGGTCGACGTCACGCTCGTCCAGATTGGCGATCTGGTCCTTCATCTGGGCCATACCCGGCAGCATGCCGAGCAGCTTGGAGATGGAGCCCATCTTCCTGACCTGCTCCATCTGCGCCAGGAAGTCGTCGAGCGTGAAGTCCTGACCCTTCTTGGAGGCCAGCTTCGAGGCCATCTTCTCGGCCTCTTGCTGCGAGAAGGTCTGCTCGGCCTTCTCGATCAGCGTGAGCATGTCGCCCATGCCGAGAATGCGGGACGCCATGCGGTCCGGGTGGAACGCGTCGAAGTCGTCCAGCTTCTCGCCGTTCGAGGCGAACATGATCTGTCGGCCGGTGACGTGCGCGATCGACAGCGCCGCACCACCGCGCGCGTCACCGTCGAGCTTCGACAGCACGACACCGTCGAAGCCGACACCGTCGCGGAATGCCTCGGCCGTGTTGACCGCGTCCTGACCGATCATCGCGTCGACGACGAACAGGACCTCGTCGGGCGAGACCGCGTCGCGGATGTCCGCGGCCTGCTGCATCAGCTCCTGGTCGATACCCAGGCGGCCGGCGGTGTCGACGATGACGATGTCGAAGACCTTCGACTTCGCGTACTCGATGGAGTCCTGGGCGACCTTGACCGGATCGCCCACACCATTGCCCGGCTCGGGGGCGTAGATGCCGACGCCGGCCCGCTCGGCGACGACGCTGAGCTGGTTCACGGCGTTCGGGCGCTGCAGGTCGCAGGCGACGAGCAGCGGGGAGTGGCCCTGGGACTTGAGCCAGTGGCCGAGCTTGCCCGCGAGGGTCGTCTTACCGGCACCCTGCAGACCCGCGAGCATGATCACGGTCGGCGCGGTCTTGGCGAAGCGCAGGCGGCGGGTCTCGCCACCGAGGATGCCGACGAGCTCCTCGTTGACGATCTTGATGACCTGCTGGGCGGGGTTCAGCGCCTGGGAGACCTCAACGCCGGCAGCGCGCTCCTTGACCTGCTTGATGAAGGCGCGGACGACGGGCAGGGCCACGTCGGCTTCCAGCAGGGCGATCCGGATCTCGCGCGCCGTAGCGTCGATGTCCGCCTCGCTGAGGCGACCCTTGCCACGGAGATTCTTGAATGTCGCTGCGAGGCGATCGGAAAGAGTGTCGAACACGGCGGTCGCGAATCCTCGGGTCGGGTGGCTCTACGGACAGGTCGCCTTCCAGGGTATCTGTCGCGACGGATTGGGTCAGCGCCCCGTCGGGGGCATGGGAAACCACGCGTCCGGCCACGTACCTCCCGTACCCGACGCGGACCCAGCTTCTCAGCCACCGGAGGGGCTTGTCTGCAGTGCTTTCTCCAGCGACCGCGCCACCGATACCGCCTCTTCCGACGGGAGCGGCGCCTCGTCGGGCCCGGTGACGTAGAAGGCATCCACGGCGTTGGCGCCCAGCGTGGAGACATGCGCGGAGCGCACCCGCACGTCGGAGACCTCGAGCGCGCGTCCGATCCGGTGCAGCAGTCCCGGGGCGTCCTGGGCCCGTACCTCGATGACGGTCGCGAGCCGGGAGCCGGCCGACGCCACGGTGACCCGGGGCGGCGGTGCCACGGCGCCGCGCCGGCGCGGGTAGGCCGCGTCCCGCTCGGCGAGCCGCGCCGCGATGTCCAGCGACCCGTCGAGGGCGCGTACGAGATCGGCCCGGAGCCGGGCGGCCTGTGGCAGGGAGCCGTACTCGGCGGAGACCCGCCAGTTCAGCAGCAGGACCGACCGGCCGTCCCGCCGCCCGGCGGCGCCCTTCCGCGGCCGCGCGGCCTGACCCCATTCGTCGGGCAGCGAGAGGGACCGCAGCTCGGCCGTGCGCACGGTGAGCCGGTGCATCGCGAGCACGCCGGCCACCGCGGGGAGCACTCCCGACTGGTCCGGCACCGCAATAAGCAACTCGACACCCTGCGGCTCCGGCTCGACCGCCTCGGAGGCGTCCTCCGAGGCGTCCTCCGAGGAAGCCACCGCCTCCGTCTGCGCGCGCAGCGAGAGCACGGGCCCGTCCGTGCGGAACGCCTCGACCGCGAGCCGCTCCTGTTCGGCGGTGGGCTCGGCCGCGTCGGGAGCGTCGGGGTCGGTGGGATCGTCCCCGGCGAGCACCGCGGCGACCCGTTTGACGAGGTCGGTCACGAGCGACCCGCGCCACGTCGACCACGCGGCGGGGCCCGTGGCCAGCGCGTCCGCCTCCGTCAGCGCGTGCAGCAGCTCCAGCGTGCCGTGCGAGCCGACCGCGTCGGCGACGGCCCGCACGGTCGCCGGGTCCTCCAGGTCGCGCCGGGTGGCGGTCTCGATGAGCAGCAGGTGGTGGCGGACGAGGCAGGCGAGCACCGCGATGTCGGCCCGGTCGAAGCCGATCCGGGCCGCGACGTCCCGCGCGATGACCTCCCCCGCGACCGAGTGGTCGCCGGGCCAGCCCTTGCCGATGTCGTGCAGCAGCGCCGCGACGAGCAGCAGGTCGGGGCGCCCGACGCGGCGCGTCAGTGCCGAGGCGCGCACGGCGGTCTCGACGAGATGCCGGTCGACGGTCCAGGTATGGACGGCGTTGCGCTGCGGGCGGCAGCGGACCCGCTCCCAGTCCGGCAGCAGCCGCGTGATCAGTCCTTCGGCCTCCAACGCCTCCCACACCTCGACCGTCGTCCGGCCGGCACCGAGCAGGGTGACGAGTTGTTCGCGGGCCTCGGCGGGCCAGGGCGTGGGGAGGGGCCGGGTCGCCGCGGCCATCCGCCGCACCGCGTGCAGCGACAGCGGGAGGCCGGCCTGAGCGGCGGCGGCCGCCGCTCGCAGCGGGAGCGCCGGGTCCCGTTCGGGCCGGGCCGCCCGCGCGAGCACGACCTCGCCGTCCATCTCGACGACGCCCTCGGCGAGCGGCGAGCGCTCCACGGGTGCGGACCTGCCGCCCAGCATGGCCCGCAAGCGGGGGCGTACCGAGCGGGACTTGAGGACCCGTCCGACCTCGCGCCAGGTCACGTCGCTCGCGTACGACACCGTGCGGGCCGCCTCGTACACCTGCCGCAGCAGTGTGTCGGCGTCCAGCAGGCCCAGTTCAGCGGCGACCTGGTCCTGTTCCTGGAGGGCGAGCCGGTCGGTGGCGCGGCCGGTCGCCAGATGCAGCGCGTCGCGTACGTCAAGGAGGCGGCGCCGGGCGTCGGCGAGGCCCTCGCGCGGCGCGTCGGCCAGCCAGGAGGCGGCGACCGCCCGCAGCGCGGTCGCGTCCCGCAGCCCGCCCCGCGCCTCCTTCAGGTCGGGTTCGAGAAGATACTGCAGCTCGCCCTGGCGCTCGGCCCGTTCCTCGCACAGCTCGCGCAGTCCGGGCAGGCGCTTGGGTGCCTGGTTGCGCCAGTCCGCGAGGACGGCGGTGCGCAGTCCTGCGGTGAGGCCGAGGTCGCCCGCGAGGTGCCGGGCGTCGAGCAGTCCCAGCTGCACCTTGAGATCGTCGCCCGCGGTCTTGCGCGCCTCCACGGGCGTACGGACGGAGTGGTCGAGGGCGAGGCCGAGGTCCCACACCGGGTACCAGATGCGGTCGGCGAGCGCGGCGACCGCGTCGGGGTCGGCCGAGCCGTCGTGCAGGAGCAGCAGGTCGAGGTCGCTGCGCGGGGAGAGTTCGCCGCGCCCGTACCCGCCGACGGCCACCAGCGAGACGCCCCCTCCCGGCGCCCCGGCGCCGAAGAGTTCCGTCAGCCAGTCGTCGGTGAGCTCGGCGAGGGCGGAACGGCGCGGCGGCCCGGACCGCGCCTCTCCCTGGAGAAGGCGCAGCCGGGCCGCCGCGTAGCCGCTGGGTTTGTCGTCCGCTGCTTCGGTCGTTACGTCGTTCACATTCGTCACCCAGCGACTCCCGTTCCGTCCGTCGAATCGGTTACAGCGCGTCCGGTCCGCGCTCGCCGGTCCGGACCCGCACGGCCGTCTCGACAGGGACCGCCCAGACCTTGCCGTCCCCGATCTTGCCTGTGCGGGCGGCCTTCACGACGACATCGATCAGCTGCTCGGCGTCGTCGTCCTCGACCAGTACCTCGATACGGATCTTGGGCACCAGGTCGACGGTGTACTCCGCCCCACGGTAGACCTCGGTGTGGCCGCGCTGGCGGCCGTAACCGCTGGCCTCCGTCACGGTCAGGCCCTGGACGCCGAAGGCCTGGAGGGCCTCCTTGATCTCGTCGAGCCGGTGCGGCTTGACGACCGCGGTGATGAGCTTCATGCGTCCACCTTCTTCGAATTCTGAGCACCCGGTGCGGGCGTCGCCGTGCGGGCGATGGAGCCGCCGCCCGCCCCGCTGAAGTCGTACGCGGTCTCGGCGTGCTCGACCTGGTCGATGCCGGCGACCTCGTCGTCCTCGCTGACCCGCATGCCCATCGTCTTGTCGATGAGGAAGGCGAGGATCGCGGAGGCGATGAGCGAGTAGGCGAGGACACCGCCGACACCGGCGCACTGCTTCCAGAACTGGGTGAGGCCGCCGCCGTAGAAGAGGCCGGACGCGTCGGACTGGCCTCCGCCGGTGGCGAAGAAGCCGATGAGCAGGGAGCCGGCGATGCCGCCGACCAGGTGGACACCGACGACGTCGAGCGAGTCGTCGTAGCCGAACTTGTACTTGAGGCCCACGGCCATGGCGCACAGCACACCGGCGATGGCGCCGACGGCGATCGCGCCGAGCGGCGAGACGGCACCACCGGAGGGGGTGATGGCGACGAGACCGGCGACGGCACCGGAGGCGGCACCCAGCGAGGTGAACGCGCCGTGGCGCAGCTTCTCGTAGATGAGCCAGGCGAGCATGGCGGCGGCGGTGGCGACCTGTGTGTTGATGAACATCAGCGCGCCGACGCCGTCGTCGTTGCCGAGCCACGAACCGGCGTTGAAGCCGAACCAGCCGAACCAGAGCAGACCGGCGCCGAGCATCGTCCAGGGCAGCGAGTGCGGCCGCATCGGGTCCTTCTTGAAGCCGACGCGCTTGCCGATGACGAGGATCACGCCGAGCGCTGCGGCACCGGCGTTGATGTGCACGGCCGTGCCGCCGGCGAAGTCGATGACGCCGAGGTCGAAGGCCCAGCCGCCGGTCCCCCACACCCAGTGCGCGACCGGGAAGTAGACGATCGTGGCCCACAGGGCGATGAACAGGGCCCATGCGGAGAATTTCACGCGGTCCGCGAGGGCGCCGCTGATCAGGGCGGGCGTGATGATGGCGAACATCAGCTGGAAGACGGCGAAGACATAGACCGGGATCGTGTAGCCGTCCCAGAGCTGGGTCAGCCCGACCCCGCTGAGACCGACGAAGTCGCCGTCCCAGCCGATCAGCGACCCCTTGTCGGTGCCGAACGCGAGGGAGAAGCCGTACAGCACCCACAGGATCGTGACGATCCCGAGGCTGATGAAGCTCATCATCAGCATGTTCAACGTGCTCTTGACGCGGACCATGCCTCCGTAGAAGAAGGCCAGGCCCGGCGTCATGAGCATCACCAGGGCGGAACAGATCAGCATGAAGCCTGTGTTCGCGGCAGAGAGCTTGGGCGCCTCTGCGGCGAGCGTGATGGCGGCTGGTGCCATCGGCGTCTCCTCGTCGTTGGTACGGCCCCGTGCGGGCGAAGCCTGATGCGGTCATGAGGGGTGGGCCGGTTATGCGCCAGACTTTGGCCCAGCGCGGTTTCCGCGGGCGCCCCTCGATGTTTCGCCGCAGTGACGAAGAGGTCCTGGGTGTTACGCGTACATGAAATGCCGGATAGCGACGGGGTCGATCGTTATCGTGACGCAACCAGGCGCGGGCACGACAGAACCGGCCACGGTCCTCCGTCCTCGATGACCTGGCGTGAGGGAGCCGAGTCGGGCTGTCAGGGACGGTCGGCCGCGGCCGGCGTATGCGGGGGTGTCAGACCGCCGCTTCCGCGGTCTCGGGCAGCTGGACGGCCAACTGGTCCGTCAGCTGGATGACCTCGGCGACGTCCCCGAAGTCGCGCACGGCGGTGTCCACGGTCTTGCGGATACGGGTGTTGACCCGCTCGGAGCGCACCTTCTTGGCGATCCCGAGCGCCTGCTCCGCCATGACCGTGGCCTGCTCGGGCTCCTTCTGGATCAGGTGCACCGTGGCCATGCCGATCAGGTTCAGCGCGTACGAACGCTGGTGCTCGACGTCCTTGCCGAACAGCTCGACGGCCGTCTGCATCAGCGGCCCGGCCATCGACGCGTACGTGGGGCTGCGACCTGCGACGTAGGCGAGATCGCGGAAGGAGTGGCTGTTCTCCCCGTGCAGCTCGGCCTCGGAGAAGAAGCGGATCCAGTCGGGGTCCGGGTCGTCCCAGTCGTCGGCGTCCGTGAAGGTGTCCTCGGCCATCCGGACGGCTCTCTTGCACTTGCCGGGCTGCCCCATGTTCGCGTACGCGCGGGCCTCCATCGCATACAGCATGGACTGGGTGCGCGGGCTGGCGCAGTCGCGACTGCCGTACTGCGCGAGGTGGACGAGCTCCAGGGCATCCTCGGGGCGGCCGAGGTGGATCATCTGGCGGCTCATGCTGCTCAGGACGTACGAGCCCAGCGGCTTGTCGCCCGCTTCCTTGGCGGCGTGCAGGGCGAGCACGAAGTACTTCTGGGCGGTGGGCTGCAGACCCACGTCGTAGCTCATCCACCCGGCCAGCTCGGCGAGTTCGGACGCGACCTTGAAGAGGCGCTTCGTGGTCTCCTCGGGCTGCGGCTCCTGGAGGAGGTCGGTGACCTCGTGCAACTGCCCTACGACCGCTTTGCGGCGCAGACCGCCCCCGCACTGGGCGTCCCACTGGCGGAACATGACGGTGGTGGACTCGAGCAGGTCCAACTCCGGCCTGGACAGCCGGTTCCCCCGGCGCTGGGCCGCGGCGTCGGGTGCGGACGAGGACGAGGGCGAGGCGCCGCCGGGACCGGGCACCAGCCACCGCTGCATCGGTTCGATGAGCGAGGGGCCCGCGGCGAGCGCGAGCGAGCTGCCGAGGAACCCGCGGCGCGCCAGCATCAGGTCGCTGCGCGAGAACTCACCGATGAGGGCGACGGTCTGCGGTCCCGTCCAGGGCAGGTCGACGCCGGACACCGAGGGTGCCTGGTGCGCGGCCCGCAACCCGAGGTCCTCGACGGCGACCACGCAGCCGAACCGCTCGGAGAACAACTCGCTGAGGATGCGCGGGATCGGCTCGCGCGGGTTCTCCCCGTCGAGCCAGCGCCGCACACGCGAGGTGTCGGTGGAGATGTGGTTCGCCCCCAACTGCCGTGCCCGCCGGTTCACTTGACGCGCCAGCTCGCCCTTCGACCAACCGCTGCGCACGAACCACGAGCCGAGCAGTTCGTTCGGGCGCTTCTCAGCGTTCGTCACGCTTCCGCCGCTGCCGCCCACTGGAACGCCCCCATCCCTGAAGCCATCTAAGCCGTCTAAGCCACTCAACGCCGCGTCCTGTCGGTCGCTCTCGCCCGCAAGCCCTATCAGGATGCCGTCAACTACGGCCTTCCGTCCGGCACTTGTCACTCCTCGAACAGGAAACCGAGTTGCCTGCGGCATACCCACGGGTGCACTTACCCTCAGGGTTCGTGCACTGAAAGTAATCCTACGATCACCCGTCCGGCGAGGGCGAACCTGGAAACGCCACCATTCGCCACCCCTTCGAATGAACTCAGAAGCGGCTCCACACGATTCACTTGACATAGGACAGCCGGAAGTAGGCGGAACGGTGTGCGCCGGGGCGCGTGACACCGGGCGCACCACCCCGGATACGACTCGGCGCCGCCGCGACCAGGCGGCGCACACAGTGGGTCACGATCCGATTCCGTCTCGTAACCACCGGCGCGCAGGACCCGTTGGAGGGGGCATGGGCTTCACGATCGGCGGCATTCGCGAGATGCGTTCGGGCTCTCGTCGCCGCGGCCGCACATCCGGCCGCGCTTCGGAGTGCACCACGGTGGCGGAGTTCACCGGACTGTGGGGCTGGGACGTGGTGCCCGGCGCGCGCGCCGCGGGGCCGGACTGCTCCTGCGGCAGGACGAACTGCCCGGCGCCCGGCGCCCACCCGCTCGACCCGGCGGCGGTGGTACCGGCCGGCGCCACACTCGGCGAAGTGACCGAGTCCTGGGGCCGATTCCCCGGCGCCTCGATCCTGCTCCCGGTGGGCCGCGCCTTCGACATCATCGACGTCCCGGAGCCGGCGGGCCGGCGGGCCCTGATCCGCCTGGAGCGGATGGGTCTGCCGCTCGGCCCGGTGATCGCCACCCCCGAGGGCCGGGCCCACTTCTTCGTGGCGCCGGGAGCCGCCGCCCAGCTTCCGACCCTGCTCTACCGCACGGGCTGGGACGACGCGAGCCTCGACCTGCACGCGCTCGGCCCTGGCACGTACATCACGGCCCCGCCCTCCGACCGTGCGGGCCTCGGCCCGGCGACCTGGCTGCGGGCGCCGTCCCTGGACACGGCGACGCAGCCGCCGCAGGCGCGGCTGCTGCTGGGGACGTTGGCGTACGTCGCCCATCGCTCGCCCTGCGCGTAAAGACGCGCACACAGCAGGGGGCGGGGGGGGGGGGGGGGGGGGCCCGGCCCCCCCCCCCCCCCCCCCCCCCCCCCCCCCCGCCCCTGTACAACCCGAGTCCCGAGCGGGACCTCTCCTCGCTCTACTCCCCGATCAGCGCGTCCACGAACGCCTCGGGCTCGAACGGCGCCAGATCGTCCGCGCCCTCACCGAGACCGACCAGCTTCACCGGCACGCCCAGCTCGCGCTGCACGGCCACGACGATGCCGCCCTTGGCCGTACCGTCCAGCTTCGTCAGCACGATGCCGGTGATGTCGACGACCTCGGCGAACACCCGGGCCTGCACCAGGCCGTTCTGCCCCGTCGTGGCGTCGAGCACCAGAAGCACCTCGTCGACCGGCGCGTGCTTCTCCACGACGCGCTTGACCTTGCCGAGCTCGTCCATCAGGCCGGTCTTGGTGTGCAGTCGGCCGGCGGTGTCGATGAGCACGACGTCCGCGCCCACCGCGATGCCTTCCTTCACGGCGTCGAAGGCGATGGACGCCGGGTCGCCGCCCTCGGGCCCGCGCACCGTACGCGCGCCGACCCGGTCGCCCCATGTCTGCAGCTGATCGGCGGCGGCGGCACGGAAGGTGTCGGCGGCGCCGAGCAGCACGTTCTTGCCGTCGGCGACGAGCACGCGCGCGAGCTTGCCGGTCGTGGTGGTCTTACCGGTGCCGTTGACCCCGACGACCATCACGATGCCCGGGGTGTCCAGGGCCGAGTCCGTCTTCACGGTGCGGTCGAACTCGGGGACGAGCAACGTCAGGAGCTCTTCGCGCAGCAGCGTGCGCAGCTCTTCCGGAGAGCGCGTGCCGAGCACCTTCACCCGCGCGCGCAGCCGCTCGACCAGCTCCTGCGTGGGCTGCACACCGACGTCGGCGGTGAGCAGTGTGTCCTCGATCTCCTCCCAGGTGTCCTCGTCGAGGTGCTCGCGGGACAGGAGCGTGAGCAGCCCCTTGCCGAGCGCGTTCTGCGATCGGGACAGCCTGGTGCGCAGCCGCACCAGGCGGCCCGCGGTCGGCTCCGGGACCTCGATCTCGGGAGCGGCCGGGGCCGGCGGCTCCGCTTCGGTGACCTCCTCGGTGACCGGTTCGGCGACCGGGAGGTCGACCTCCTCGATCGTGCGCCGCGCTTCGTCGCGCGGCGTCTCGGCCTCGTCGCCGACGAGCGGCTCAGTGGGCGGGGCGGTGGTGATGTCGGGCGCGGAGGGCGGCGCAGGCGGCAGCTGCTTTTTCTTGCGGCTACCTACTACGAGACCACCGAGCGCGCCGATCACGACCACGGCGATGACTACAGCAAGGATGACGATGTCCATAACTCGTCCAGTATCAGCCATGGGGCCCCGGCAGCGCCGTACTTGTGACTTCCTCCAAAGGACAAACGCATACGGAGGTCATTACTCGGACTAAAGTACGATGGAAGCCGGTGTATCAACGCGCGTAGAGTCCAACGCAATCCCGCACCCGCCCCCCACGCACGTCACCTCGCCCCGCCCCACTGCACAGAGGCACGGAACCCCACCGCATGAGCAAGACCGCCGAATCCGAAGGCGCCCTGGAGACGCGCGGCATCGAGCCCGTCCCCGATGCCGAGCGCACAGCGAAGACCCGCGAGCTGTTCCCGACGTGGGTCGCCGCCAACATCAGCGTGCTGCTGCTCACGATGGGTGCGAGCCTCGTCGTGGCGTACAAGCTCAACTTCTGGCAGGCCATCGTCGTCGCGGTCGCCGCGCCCATCGTGTCGTACGGGCTCGTCGGCCTGATCGGCATCGCGGGCAAGCGGGGCGGCGCCCCCGGCATGGCCCTCTCCCGCGCGGTCTTCGGTCAGCGCGGCAACCTGCTGCCCGGCTCGCTGATCTGGGTCGCACGCTGGGGCTGGGAAACGATCAACGCGGTGACCGGCGCGTACGCCGTGCTCACCGTCCTGGACATCCTGTTCGGCATCAAGCAGAACGACGTCGTGGTGATCGTGACGCTGCTGCTCTTCGTGGTCGCGACGTTCGTGATCTCGGGTCTCGGTATCAACGCCGTGCAGAAGTGCAACAAGTACGCGACCTACCTCTTCGGTCTCTTCACGGCCCTGGTGCTGATCTTCCTGATCGTCGACACCGACTGGTCGGAGGTGTTCGGGCGGCCCGCGGGCCGGACGTCCCTGATGGTGGCCGGCATCGGCCTGATCGCCGCCGGTGGCGTCAGCTGGATCCCCGCCTCCCCCGACTTCACGCGCTACCTGCCGCGCACCGCCTCCTCCAAGGCGATCGTGCGCAACTCGATCGGCGGCGCCGGCATCGTCGTCCTGCCGATGGTCCTGATGGGCGCCGTCATGGCGGTGTCCACCCCCGACCTGGCCTCGGCCGCCGACCCGGTCTCCTTCCTCGGCGAGATCCTCCCGATGTGGATCGCGGTGCCGTACCTGCTGATCGCCCTGGTCGGCATGCTGCTCATCAACGCCATGTCGATGTACTCGGCCGGCTTCACCGCGCAGACGCTGGGCTTCAAGGTCCCGCGCCACTGGGCCGTCTCGGTGAACGCGCTGATCTCGCTGGTCTTCGGCGGCATCCTGATGCTGGTCGCCACCAGCTTCATGGGCTCGTTCATCGCCTTCCTCTCGCTCCTCGCCGTCGCCTTCTCGGCCTGGGTCGGGGTGTTCGGAGCGGACATGTTCACGCGCAAGCACTACGACGCGGCGGCCCTCATCGACACGACCCGCACCAGCGCCTACTGGTACAAGGGCGGCTTCTCCCCCGCGGCCGTCATCTCCTGGGCCGTCGGCCTCGGCGCGGGACTGGTGTTCACCACGTCCGACTGGTTCACGGGACCGCTCGCCTCGAACAACTTCATCGGCGAGTACGGCCTCGGCTGGGTCGTCACCATCGTGGTCTCCGGCCTGCTGTACATGGCGCTGCCGAAGCCCGCGGACACCACCACGGCCCCGGACGGGAGCAGGGAGCCCGCACCCCTGGCCGTCTGACGCTCCGTCAGCTACCGTCCCCCTTCACCCGAGCCCGAGCCCGCGTGAAGGGGGACTTTTTCATGCCCGTCTCCGTCGTACGGTTCAATCTGGTCGACCCGGCCGGCACCCCCGAGTCGCTGAGCGCCCGCTACAAAGCAGCGGTCGAAATGGCGGCGTACGCCGACGACCGGGGCGTCGACACGGTGCAGACCGAGGAGCACCACGGCGCCGGCAACAACTGGCTGCCCTCGCCCTTCACCTTCGCGGGCGCGGTCTTCGGCGCCACCCGCCGCATCGCGGTCACCGTCTCCGCGATCATCGGCCCGCTGCACGACCCCTTGCGTCTCGCGGAGGACATCGCCGTACTGGATCTGCTGAGCGGCGGCCGCCTGGTGACAGTGGCCGGGATCGGCTACCGGCCGCAGGAGTACGCGCAGTTCGACGTGGAGTGGAAGCGGCGCGGCAAGCTCCAGGACGAGCTCCTCGACACGTTGCTGCAGGCCTGGACGGGCGAGGAGTTCACCTTCCGTGGGCGCCGGGTCCGCGTCACCCCGCGCCCGCTGACCCAGCCGCACCCGTTGCTCCTGGTCGGCGGCTCCTCACAGGCGGCGGCGCGCCGGGCGGCCCGGCTCGGGCTGCCCTTCTTCCCGAGCGCGCATCTGCCGGAGCTCGACGCGTACTACAAGGAGCGGCTCGCCGAGTACGGCACCGAGGGCTGGACCATGATGCCCGCGAAGACCACGCCCCTGCTGCACCTGTCCGAGGACCCGGACCGCACATGGGCCGCGCACGGCGCGCACTTCCTGCACGAGGCGCGGACCTATGCGTCCTGGCAGTCCACGGACATCAAGTCGGCGGTGAAGTCGGCGGCGACGACGGTCGACGAGCTGCGCGCCGAGGGCGTCTACCGCATCCTCACGCCCGACGAGTGCCTGGCGCAGGGCCTCGACAGCTACGTACTGCACCCGCTGTCGGGCGGCATGCCCCTCGACGAGGGCTGGCGCAGCCTGCACCTGTTCTGCGACAACGTACTGCCCCGGCTCAAGGACCTGTCGTAGGCCGATGAACCGGGGCAGTGACGGGAACGGGGAGATGGCAGCGGGGACTTGATCCATCTCCCCGGGTCTCGCGGGGAGCAGGGCGCTTGTCAGCCCATCTCCTCCAGGGCCTTGCCCTTGGTCTCCTTCACGAACTTCATCACGAACGGGATGGAGAGCGCGGCGAAGGCACCGTAGATGATGTACGAGCCGGTCAGGCTCCACTCCGACATGCTCGGGAAGGTCTTGGTGATGGCGAAGTTGGCCAGCCACTGGGCCGAGGCCGCCACACCGAGCGCCGCCGCGCGCAGCCGGTTCGGGAAGATCTCGCCGAGCAGCACCCAGACCACCACGCCCCAGGACAGGGCGAAGAAGAGGACGAAGGCATTGGCCGCGATGATCGCGGTCAGGCCCTGCGCGTTCGGCAGCGAGACGTTGTCGCCGGAGCCGGTCCGGTAGGAGAAGGCCCAGGCACAGGTGAACAGGGCGATCGCCATACCGGTGGAGCCGATGATCGCGAGCGGCTTGCGGCCGATGCGGTCGACGAAGACCATCGCGATGACCGTACCGATGATGTTCACGATCGAGGTCTCGAACGAGTACAGGAAAGAGCTGGAGGGGTCCTTGCCGATGGACTGCCACAGCTGGTTCGAGTAGTAGAAGATCACGTTGATGCCGACGAGCTGCTGGAAGATCGACAGGAAGATGCCGATCCAGACGATCGGCAGGAAGCCGAACTTGCCGCCGAGCAGGTCCTTGAAGGTCGACTTGTGCTCGCTGCGCATACCGGCCTCGATCTGCGCGGTGCGCGCGTCGAGGTCGATTCCCTCGCCCTCGACCTCGGCCAGGACCTTCTTGGCCTCGGTCTGGCGTCCGACGGAGATCAGGAAGCGCGGCGACTCGGGGATCGCGAAGGAGAGCAGCCCGTAGAGCAGGGCCGGGATGACCATGACGCCGAGCATCCACTGCCAGGCTTCCAGGCCGCCGACCTTGCCGCGCTGGTCACCGTCGGCCATGTTCAGGATGCCCCAGTTGACGAGCTGGGAGATCGCGATACCGATGACGATGGCGGCCTGCTGGAACGAGGCGAGCCGGCCGCGGTACGCGGGCGGTGCCACCTCGGCGATGTAGGCCGGGCCGATGACGGAGGCCATGCCGATGCCGATGCCGCCGATGACGCGCCACATCGTCAGATCCCAGGCGGCGAACGGCAGGGACGAGCCGACGGCGCTGATCGCGAAGAGGCCCGCGGCGATCTGCATACAGCGGATACGGCCGATGCGGTCGGCGAGCCGGCCCGCGACGGCCGCGCCGACGGCGCAGCCGAGCAGCGCGGACGCGATGATCCAGCCGAGCACGTCGGCGTTCACGTCGAACTTGTGCTGGATGGCGACGGTCGCACCGTTGATCACGGAGCTGTCGTATCCGAACAGGAAACCACCCATCGCGGCTGCCGCCGTGATGAAGATGACGTGCCCGAGGTGATCGGGCTGGGCGTCCTTGGCTCCTGAAGAAGGTGCCTCAGTGCTGGTCACGTGTACTCCTCGGGCCACCGGCTTCGCTGCCGGGGGTGGGGGCGAGAGCCCTTCCAGTGGCGCACAACTTCACGCCGCCCACCACCTGAAGGTAAAAGCAACGTTGCAGAGACTATGCCTTCAAGTTTCGAAGTCAATACTTCGAGTGGTGTGAGTTTCTGGGCATGAAGTGGCACATTGAGTTCAACTCTTGAAGACTGCCTGGAGACGGCTCCGCTTTTGCCGAAGCGCTGGCGGACGCGGTCAGGGGCCGGCCGATGCCGTCCGGCGCTACCGAAGCCGCTGACTGATCACCTTCGACACCCCGTCGCCCTGCATGGAGACCCCGTACAACGCGTCGGCGACTTCCATCGTGCGCTTCTGATGCGTGATCACGATGAGCTGCGAGGCCTCCTGCAGCTCCTGCATGATGCGGATGAGGCGCTGCAGATTGGTGTCGTCGAGGGCGGCCTCGACCTCGTCCATCACGTAGAACGGGCTGGGTCGCGCCTTGAAGATGGAGACCAGCAGAGCCACCGCGGTCAGCGACCGCTCGCCACCCGAGAGCAGGCTCAGACGCTTGACCTTCTTGCCCGGCGGGCGGGCCTCGACGTCCACGCCCGTGGTGAGCATGTTGTCGGGATCGGTCAGGATCAGCCGTCCCTCGCCACCCGGGAACAAGCGGCTGAAGACACCCTCGAACTCGCGCGCGGTGTCCCGGTAGGCCTCGGTGAAGACCTGCTCGACGCGCTCGTCGACCTCCTTCACCACCTGAAGGAGGTCCGTCCTGGTCTTCTTCAGGTCCTCCAGCTGCTCACTGAGGAACTTGTGGCGCTCTTCCAGCGCCGAGAACTCCTCGAGGGCCAGCGGATTGACCTTCCCGAGCTGCTGGTACGCGCGCTCGGCGGACTTGAGCCGCTTCTCCTGCTCCGAACGGACGAAGGGCCGCGGCCTGTTGCGCGGGTGCTCCGGATCCTCCGGCAGTTCCTCACCCTCGGCGGGGAGCGAGGGCGGCACCGGCTGACCGGGACCGTAGTCCGCGACGAGCCCGGCCGGTTCGACACCCAGTTCCTCCAGAGCCTTGGTCTCCAGCTGCTCGATCCGCAGCCTCTTCTCAGCTCCTAGTACCTCGCCTCGGTGAACTGAATCAGTCAACTTGTCGAGTTCCGCCTTCAGATCGCGGCCGCGGGTCCGCTCGGTGACGAGTTCCCGCTCGCGCTCGGCCTTGGCCCGCTCGGCCAGGGTCCGCTCCGCGTCGGCCCGGGTGACGGAGACCTCGACGTGCGCGAGCAGCTGCCGCGCGCCGGACGCCACGGCCTCGGCGACAGCGGCCTCGTATCTGAGCCGGGCTCGCTGCCGCTCCGCACGCGCGCGTGCCTCGCGCTCGGCGCGGGCCGCCCGGTCCAGCGAGTCGGCCCGCCCCGCGAGCCCCTTCACCCGCTCCTCGTGCGTACGCACCTGGAGCCGGGCCTCCATCTCCGTCTGCCGTGCGTTGGCGCCGTCGGCGGAGAGGCGGTCGCGCACGGAGGTGTCGGGTTCCTCATCCCCTCCTTCCCCAAAGGAGGCTTGCTCCTCGGCCACAGCAAGCCGCTCGGCCAGCTCCTCCGCGTCCATGGCGGCCTGTTCCAACGCGTCCTGCGCCTTCGCCGCCGCGGTGGCGCTGCGCTCGGCCTCGCCCGCGGCGCCACGGGCCTGCCCGGCGAGCCGCCCGAGCTGCTGAGCCCTGCCGGAACGTTCCCGCTCTATGGCTCGCTGCCGCTGCCCCAGCTCCTCGACGAGCCCGGCGCACTCCTCGCGCCGCTCCGCCGCCACCTGCTGCGCCTCGGCCAGCTCCGTGCACTGTGCGGCCAGTCGTTCCAGCTCGGCGGCGGCCTCGTCGACGGACGCCTGCACCTCCAGCAGGCTGGGGGCCCCGGCGGACCCGCCCTGCGCGAAGTGCGCCCCGAGCAGGTCCCCCTCGGCGGTCACCGCGGTCAGCTCGGGACGCGCGTAGACCAGATCCTCCGCGTCCTCCAGGCTGCCCACGACCACGATGCCGCGCAGCAGGTGCCGCACGGAGGGCATCAGCTCGGCGGGGCCGCGGACGAGTTCGGCGGCGTACGGCGGGCTGCCCGGCGGCTGGTCCATGGGCGTCCCGGCCGGCTCCGGCTCCCCCGCCAGCAGCAGGGCGGCCCGCCCCGCGTCCTGCTTGCGCAGCAGGCGAATCGCTTCCGCTGCGGAGGCGGGCGTGGTCATGGCGATCGCGTCGGCGGCCACGCCGAACGCGGCCGCCACCGGCACCTCGAACCCCGGCGCCACCGACAACAGCTCGGCGCCGGGCCCGATGAGCCCGGTCAGTTGCTCCTTGGCCCCGAGCAGCGCGCCCGTCCCGTCCTTCCTGCGCAGCCCGAGCGCGAGCGCCTCGCGCCGCGCGGCGACAGCGGCCCGCTCCCGCTCGGCCTGCGTGGCCGCATCGCGCGCCGCGGACAGCGCGGACTCGGCACCGGCGAGCGCGGCCCTCGCGCCTTCCAGTTGTTCTACGAGTTCCTCGTCACCGGCGTCGAGCCCGTCGACCTCGGCCTTGAGCTGCTCGTACTCCTCCTGCGCGGCGCCGGCCCGCTGCTGCGCCTCGTCCCGTGCGGCCGCGAGCCGGTCGATCTCGGCCTGCGCGGAAGCGGCCCGGGAGCGGGCCGCGTTGGCCTGGCCCTGCAGCCGCGCCAGGCCTTCCCGCCGGTCGGCGATGGCGCGGGCGACATCCCTCAGCCGGCGCTCCTCGACCGCCAACTCGCGCTCCAGTTCGGCCCGGTGGGCGGCGGTCTCGTCGAGCGCGACCTGGGCCGATTCGAGCGCCGCGGCCAGCTCGGCCTCCTGTTCCCGCACCCGGGCGGCCTCGCGCTCCAGGTCCTCGGGGTCGCGCCCGCGCCGCTCCTCGGCCGGGGCGGAGGTGGCGCTCTTGACCCGTGCGTCGGCCAGCGAGATCGTGCCGCGCACCCGCTCGGCCAGCTGCGACAGCTCGTACCAGCTCTGCTGCGCCCGCTGCAGCCGGGGCGTCAGCTGTCGCACCTGATCCTCCAGGTGCCCCTCGCGCAGCAGCGCCTTCTTCAGCTCGTCCTCGGCCGCTTCCTTGCGCTGCTTCAGCTCGGCCTCGTCGGCCACCTCGGTGCTGAGCGCCTCTTGGAGGCGTACGAGATCGTCGGCGAGCAACCGCAGTCGCGCGTCGCGCAGATCGGCCTGGATGACGGCGGCCCGCCGCGCGACGGCGGCCTGCCGGCCCAGCGGCTTCAGCTGCCGCCGCAACTCGTCGGTCAGGTCCTGTACGCGCGCGAGGTTGGCCTGCATCGAGTCCAGCTTCCGCAGCGCCTTCTCTTTGCGCTTGCGGTGCTTGAGGACGCCCGCGGCCTCCTCGATGAAGGCGCGGCGCCCCATGGGATCGGCGTGCAGGACGCCGTCGAGCTGCCCCTGGCCGACGATGACGTGCATCTCGCGCCCGATGCCGGAGTCCGAGAGCAGGTCCTGGATGTCGAGGAGGCGGCAGGTGTCCCCGTTGATCTGGTACTCGCTGCCGCCGTTGCGGAACATGATCCGCGTGATGGTGACCTCGGCGTACTCGATGGGCAGCGCGCCGTCGGAGTTGTCGATGGTGAGCGACACCTCGGCGCGGCCCAGCGGGGGGCGCCCGGTGGTGCCGGCGAAGATGACGTCCTCCATCTTGCCGCCACGCAGTGACTTGGCGCCCTGCTCTCCCATGACCCAGCTCAGGGCGTCCACGACGTTGGACTTGCCCGATCCGTTGGGACCCACGACGCAGGTGATGCCCGGCTCGAACCGCAGCGTGGTGGCCGAGGCGAATGATTTGAACCCGCGCAGGGTCAGAGCCTTGAGGTGCACGCCGTCGGACTCTACCCGGCAGCCATGTCTCACTCCATGAACCCACGGTTTCGCCTGTGAAGGTGCAGGGCACATCAGACGTTAAGACTGTGCTTCGGTGCGTGGGGGTTGTAAGGGCCGGGGCGGCGAGACACGGGGAGCAAGAAAGAAGGGACGCCGAAGCGTCCCTTGCATATCTCTGTCAGCTACAGAACTCTCAAGCGGCTGGTACGAGCAGCCTGCTCACGCGCGTCGCTGGGCGTGATCAGGTGAGCGCCGGCTCCGCCTGGGGTACGTCGATGCTCTCCATCAGAGAGTCGTGAGAAGCGGCAGCCGCGAGCGCATCGTTCTCGGCCTGGATCCGACCGAGCTCGGATTCAAGATCCTGAACGCGCTGCTGGAGCCGTCGCATCTCGGAGAGGAGTCGCGGGTCGCTGCCGCCGACGTAACCGAGAAGCGCCTTTGCCATGATGGATGGTCCTCCACACTGAGTGACCGACCGAAGCGGTGTGGGTCGGGAGAATCGCACCCGCGGTGCTTGGCACTACTACTGTCTTTTGCTGCCGCTCTACATGCCAAACAGCTAAGGTGCGCGGGGATTCCAGAGTCTCACCAAAAAGTTTGACGGTCAACACGATCACGCCCCGTATCGGTGGGTAACCCGGGGGCTTCGCGCCGTGGATCGTCCGGCGCGGCCTGACCTTCGGGGCCCTGGGGGCGTAGCGATCTTCCGTAACCCCGGAGCCTGCCACGAGTCCCCTGCCTTGGCAACCACCAGGGCGTTTCTGCCCGGAGCAGTTGCCCACGGCACCTCTTCCCGGGGGCCGCACGGCCTCGCCTGCGGTGACTGTTCAGCGGATGGCAAACCCGTCGTAGCCACCGCGGGGCGTGTCCCAGATCTCAGTGACACCGTCGACGCGGCCGGGTGTGTCGCCGTCGTGGAGCCAGTCGAGCAGTTGTTGACACGCGGGCCGCTGTCCCTCGGCGACCACTTGGACGCGGCCGTCCTCCAAATTGAGAGCAAAGCCACTCAGGCCGCCGATCTCCATGGCTCGCGCACGCGTGAACCACCGAAAACCCACACGTTGGACGCGTCCTCGCACCCACGCGGTGAGCCGCACCTCTTCGTTCATGGGTGCACGCTAACCGGCCGATTGCACTCGGAGCACTTCGTCCCCTTCCGTCTTGCGGTACCGTCGCGGACCGATGAGCCTCACTCGTATGAGTGAGTCACATTGATGACCGCGAGGACGAGGAAGGCCAAGACATGGGACGCCACCGACGCTCCGCCGCCGGCAGCGCCGTCACGGGCCGCGCCGCGGGAACCTCGGAGATCCGTTCTGCGGGACCCGAGGGAACGTACGCCGAAGCATATGGCGAGACGTACGGCGCAGGTCAGGCGGGGGCATACTCCCCGTACGACGACGAGACCGTGACCGGCGTGTACGGCTCCATATCCGCGGCCGGCGGCTCGGGCCAGGAACCGCACGGCCGGTCCCACCGGCGCAGGAAGCGCGGCGGCGTCCCCGTCCGCACCGGACTGCTGGGTGTCTCCGCCGCCGTCGCCATGGGTGCGGTCGCGGTGGCCTCTGGGCTGATCCCGGGCGGCGACAACTTCAAGCTCGGCGGCGACCACAACGGGAACAAGGTGCAGGCCGCCGGCACCCCCACCATCGAGGCGCAGGGCGGCACGAGCGGCACGGTCGACGACCGCGCCCCGTCCGCCGCGAGCCGCGACAACGAGCGCACCACTCCTTCGGCCTCACCCTCGAAGTCCACGTCGGCCGAGCCGTCCGCGAAGCCCTCGACGAAGCCGGCGCCGGCCAAGACGTCCGCTCCCGGCAGCTCCGGTACGACGAAGAGCGCGAGCCCTTCGACCAGGGCCCCCGAGAAGACGAAGGCGCCCGCCGCGAGCGCGCCCGCCGCGTCCACGGAGAGCTCGGCCGCGGCTCAGGTACTGACTCTCGTCAACCAGGAGCGGGCCAAGGCCGGCTGCTCCCCCGTGACCGCCGACAGCGGCCTCGCCGCACTGGCGACCGCGTTCAGCGAGGACATGGCCGCACGGAACTTCTTCGACCACACGGACCCGGACGGCGCGACTCCCTGGGACCGCGCCAAGAAGGCCGGCATCACCGACCTCGGCGGCGAGAACATCGCCCGCGGCCAGGCCAACGCCCAGTCCGTGATGGACGCCTGGATGAACAGCCCCGGCCACAAGGCGAACATCCTCAACTGCGACTACAAGACCCTCGGCGTGGGCGTGCACTTCGGGTCCGGTGGCCCGTGGTGGACGCAGGACTTCGGCTTCTGAGCCCTTCACCGCCCCCACCTGCGCTAACTATTGGATAGCGCTGCGCGAGAGTATTCTCGGCGTATGGACTCCACCGACCTCGCCTTCGACGTGTTCTCCAAGGCATGTCCGTCCCGCGGCACACTGGAGCACGTCACCGGCCGCTGGGGCGGCCTCACGCTCGGCGCGTTGTACGAGGGCACGCTCCGCTTCAACGAATTGCGCCGCCGCGTGGACGGGGTCAGCGAGAAGATGCTCTCCCAGACGCTGCAAGCGCTGGAGCGCGACGGCCTGGTGCACCGCGACGCCCAGCCGACGAACCCGCCGCGCGTGGACTACGAACTGACCCCGCTGGGCCGCGACGTGGCCGAGCGGCTGCTGGCCCTCATCCACTTCGTGGAGGAGCGGATGGACGACGTACTGGTGGCGCGCGAGCGTTACGACGCGACGCGCGGGGCGCGCTGACAGCGCGGGCAGAAGTAGCTCGACCGGTTCATCCAGGCCCGCCGGAGCATGGGCGTGGCGCACCGACGGCAGGGTTCGCCCTCGCGTCCGTACGCGTCGAGCGACCGGTCGAAGTAGCCCGACTCCCCGTTCACATTCACGTAGAGCGAGTCGAAGCTCGTCCCGCCCACCGCGAGCGCCTCGTTCATCACATCCCTTACGTGGCCGAGGAGTTCGGCCGTGCGCGGGCGCGTGAACGTACCCGTGGGGCGCTCGTAGTGCAGCTTCGCGCGCCAGAGCGCCTCGTCCGCGTAGATGTTGCCGACGCCGCTGATGAGCGACTGATCGAGCAGCGCCCGCTTGATGGTGGTGCGCTTCGCGCGCAGCGCTCCGTGGAAAGCCACGTCGTCGAAGAGCGGGTCCAGCGGATCGCGGGCGATGTGCGCGATGACATCGGGCAGACCGTCCGCACTGTTCTCGGCGGTCTCGTGCAGCGACAACCCGCCGAAGGTGCGCTGGTCGACGAAGCGGAGTTCGGTGCCGAGGTCGTCGGCGAAGCGGACACGGATCCGCAGGTGCTTCTCGTCCGGGGCCTCGTGCGGCTGGACCAGGAGCTGGCCGCTCATGCCGAGGTGGGCGAGCACGGACATGTGCGTCGTCTCGAGCGGCAGCCAGAGATATTTGCCGCGCCGGCTCGGCTCCCCGATGCGCTGCCCTTTGAGGCGGTACGCGAAGTCGTCGCCGCCCGCGATGTGGCGGCGTACGGAGCGCGGGTGCAGGACCTCCGCGTCGGAGACGGTCCGGTGCGCCACCCAGCGGGCGAGGCCGCGCCGGACGACCTCTACTTCGGGCAGCTCTGGCACGGGGTCCTCCGTAAAAGGCGGTTGCGATGGGATCCGGGGAGCGTATCGCGCCCCGAAAAGGGGCGCGGGGAACTGCGCGACCAGCCCCCACGAAGCCGCGCGTACCACCGCATCCCTCAGGGGCAGGGCCCAAAAAACGCCCGCCCCCACCGGCCGAAGCCGGTTGGGGGCGGGCGCAGGAAGCGCAACGGGTCAGACGCCGGGGGCGGCGTCGTCCGGGGCGGCGGCCGAAGCCGCTTCCTCGGCCCGCTCGTCCGCGGCAGCGCGAATCGCACGCCACGCGGACTCTGCGGCCTGCTGCTCCGCTTCCTTCTTGCTGCGGCCGGTGCCGGTGCCGTACGAGACGCCTCCGACGCGGGCGGCAGCAGTGAAGGTCTTCTCGTGATCGGGGCCGGTCTCGGAGACCAGGTACTCGGGAACGCCGAGCCCCTCGGTCGCCGTGAGCTCCTGGAGACTGGTCTTCCAGTCCAGGCCGGCTCCCAGGTTCGAGGACTTCTCGATCAACGGGTCGAACAACCGGTGTACCAACTCACCGGCCGCTTCCAGCCCTTGATCCAGATAGACCGCGCCGATCACCGCTTCAAGGGTGTCGGCCAGAATGGACGCCTTGTCCCGGCCGCCTGTGCCTTCCTCGCCCCGGCCGAGCCGGATGAAGGAGCCCAGGTCGAGCCCGCGGCTGACCTCCGCCAGTGCACGCGAATTGACCACCGCGGCCCGCAACTTGGCCAATTGGCCCTCGGGCAGGTCTGGGTGGGTGCGGTAGAGCGTGTCGGTGACCACGAGGCCGAGCACGGAGTCCCCGAGGAACTCCAGGCGCTCGTTCGTGGGCAGTCCGCCGTTCTCGTACGCGTACGAGCGATGCGTCAGCGCACGCACCAGAAGGGCGGACTCGAGCTTGTACCCGAGCCGCCCTTCCAGAAGCGTGTGGGACGAGGCTGTGGTGTCGGCCTTTTTCTTGGCGTCATCCGCCGATTTATGGCTAGCCACTGTGCCTCTCACCAGCCGCTCAGACCTCGAGGACCTGGCGCTTGTTGTAGGTGCCACAAGCCGGGCACGCGATGTGCTGCAGCTTGGGCTCCTGGCAACGCTCGCACGAAACCAGGTTGGGGACCGCAGCCTTCCACTGCGACCGGCGGTGGCGCGTGTTGCTGCGCGACATCTTCCGCTTCGGAACAGCCACGGCTACTTCTCCTGCTTCTCGTCGACGCCCGACTCGGCGCCGCTCAGCTCGTCCTTCTCGCCGTCCTGGACGGATCCAGCGAGTCCCTGCAATGCCGCCCAACGGATGTCGACGGCGTCGTGATGATGACCCGGTTCGTCCGCGAGCCGCACTCCGCACTCGGAGCACAGTCCCTCGCAGTCGTCCTGGCACACCGGCTGCATCGGCAGTGAGAGCACCACCGCATCACGCAGCACGGGCTCGAGGTCGAACAAGCCGTCCTCGAGAAAGAGTCTGTCCTCGTCTTCCTCGGCGTCGTCGACCGGTTCCGTGCGGGCACGGCCACGGTCGTCGGCGTCAGGGTACGAGAACATCTCCTGGAAGTCCGCATCGGCATCGAGGCCGATCGGCTCCAGACACCTTACGCACTCCCCCTTCGCCAGTGCACGGGCGGTGCCTGTGACAAGCACCCCGTCCATGACCGACTCCAGACGGAGGTCGAGCTCCACCGGGGCGCCTTCCGGCACCTCGATGACTCCCTGGATACCGAAGTCCTTGGGAGCGTCGATCGTGCGGGACAACCGCTGCATGGCACCAGGACGCCGACCCAGCTCGTGCGTATCGAACACAAGTGGGTTGCGGTGGTCGAGGTGAGTACTCAGGGCCGATCCTGCTTTCGATCTTCGAAACTCATGGGGGTCGCCACCCCGAAATTTCCGGGCAGCTTGAGATCACACGTGTACGCGCGACCGAAGAACCAGGGTACTGGACCTTTCGCTTTCGGCCCAATCCGGTCCCGGCCACCCTCTGCGGCGCCCCCGGAGCAGTGGTGTCAGCGGCCCTGCTCGTACTGCCGCATCTGCTCCATGCTGATCATGCTCGTATCGAAGAGGCTGGTCTCGTCGAGCGCGCCGGTCTGGTCCTGCTGCTGGTCCTGCTGCTGGTCCTGCTGCTGCGGCTGCTGGTATCCGTACGGATCCTGCTGGTACGCGGCATACGGGTCCTGCTGCACCTGCTGCTGGTACGCGTAAGGGTCCTGCTGATATGCGGCGTACGGGTCCTGCTGTCCGTACTGCTGCTGGTACGCGTACGGATCCTGCTGCTGGGCGTAGGCCGCGGCCGGCTGCTGGGCCGGGATCTCCGGGATCTGGGGCATGACAGCGGGGTCCGGCTGCTGCTCCTGGCCCTGCCCCTGACCTGGGATCCGGCTCTGACTCTGGCTCTGGCCGCCGATCTCGGCCAGGCCCGCCAGGTAGTCGGCGTCGCTGGTGTGGGCCTGGGCGCCGCCCTCGCCGTCCATGGACAGCGCGCCCAGGTCGTCGCTGGCGAGGCGGCCGTGCAGCTTCTGGCGGCCCTTGCCGACGGCGTCCAGCGTCTTGGCGAGCACCGCCTCGAAGGCGCCCAGCTTGGTGTCCACGTACGCGTCGGCGTCGCGGCGGAGCGTCTCGGGGTCGTGGCTGCGCTCGGGAGCGTCCTCGTCCTCGTACCCCTGCTCGTCCGTACCGGGGCCGGTGCCGAGGAGCTTCTCGCGGCCGCGGCCGACGGAGCCGAGGGTCTTGGTCAGGACGACCTCGAAGTTGGCCAGCTTGGAGTCGACGTACTCGTCGGCCTCGGCGCGGACCTCCTCGGCCTCCTGGCGGGCCTCGGTGAGGATGCGGTCGCCCTCGTTCTGCGAGCGGCGGGCGATCTCGGTGTCGGAGATCAGGGAGCCGCGCTCGGCGTGCGCGGTCTCGATGATCCGGTCGGCCTCCGCCCGGGCCTGCTCGACCATCTGCTCACGGCCGCCGATGAGTTCCTGGGCCTGGGCGAGAGAGCCGGGCAGCGCCTGGCGCACCTCTTCGAGCATCGAGAGCAGGTCTGCGCGGTTGACCACGCACGAGGCCGACATGGGCATGGACCGGGCGCCGCCGACCGCGGCGACGATCTCGTCGAGCTTCTTCTGCACGTCCACCGTGTGCTCGCCACTCTCTCGTCTTGTCACCGGGGTGACAGGGGGTTTGGAGACGGACGGGACGACTGTATGCCCAACTGGTGTGTGGCTGTCACTTCTTGGGGAGGCGCTCGGTCAGCGCCTCGTGGACCAGCGGCGGGACCAGGTGAGATACGTCGCCGCCCCAGGCAGCGACCTCCTTGACGAGCGAGGAGGACAGGAAGCTGTAGGTGGGGTTCGTCGGCACGAAGAGGGTCTCGACGCCCGAGAGGCCGTTGTTCATCTGGGCCATCTGCAGCTCGTAGTCGAAGTCGCTGACGGCGCGCAGGCCCTTCACGATGGCAGGAATGTCGCGCTGCTTGCAGAAGTCGACGAGGAGGCCGTGGAAGGACTCCACCTCTACGTTGCCGAATTCGGCGGTGACCTCGCGGATCAGCTCGATCCGCTCGTCGACCGAGAACAGGCCCTGCTTGGATTGATTGATCATCACCGCGACGTGCACGACGTCATACAGCTTGGAGGCTCGGGCGATGATGTCTAGGTGGCCGTTGGTGATGGGGTCGAACGACCCGGGACAGACTGCGCGGCGCACGGGAAGTCCCTCGCTCTCCGGTCCGGTCATCGTGCGTCGTCGCACGTGAGGGTGGTGTTCAGGGCGGCGCGACCGTACCAAAACGTGCCCTCGCCGTAGCGACGGGACCTGAGTCCCTCAAAGCCGTCCGGCCACCGGAATTCGCCGCCTCTGGTGCTGCGCTCCACGGTGACGAGCGCATCCTCCGTGAGCCAGCCCTGAGTGCGGAGTGTGAGCAGGATCTCGCGAAGATCGTCGTCCGACACGGCGTACGGCGGGTCGAGAAAGACCAGGTCGTAGGGCGAGGCAGGGGGCGCTCCCGCAACGACTTGCGCCGCTTTTCCCGTACGTGCCTCCGCGCCGGGCAGGCCGACCGCGCGGATGTTCTCCCGGATGGTGCGGGCGGCACGGGCGTCGGCCTCGACGAGCAGCGCGTGCGCGGCGCCGCGGGAGAGGGACTCCAGGCCGACGGCTCCCGAGCCCGCGAACAGGTCGGCGACGCGGGCGCCGTCGAGTGTGCCGAGCAGCGCCTGCCAGGTGGAGAAGAGGCCCTCACGCGCCCGCTCGGAGGTGGGGCGGGTGCCGTTTCCCGGCGGCACGGCCAGGCGGCGTCCGCCGGCGCGCCCGGCGATCACGCGGGTCATCTCGGTCCTTGTCCTAGTACGGGGCTGCAGGGCTGCGGGATCAGTGTCTCAGCCCTTGTCGAGGTACTGCTCACGCTCCTCGTCCAGAAGGGCGTCGAGTGCCGTACGCAGACCGGGCAGGCGCTCCAGGTCCGGGTCGGCGGCGACCACCTTGGTGGCCTCCTCCCGTGCCTCGGCGATGATCTCCTCGTCCTCGATGACGGCGAGCATCCGCAGCGAGGAACGCACTCCGGACTGGGCCTGTCCCAGGACGTCGCCTTCCCGGCGCTGCTCCAGGTCGATACGGGACAGCTCGAAGCCGTCGAGCGTGGCGGCGACGGCGCCCAGGCGCGCGCGGGCGGGGCTGGCCTCGGGCATTTCGGTGACCAAAAGGCACAGGCCCGGTGCCGAGCCACGGCCGACGCGGCCGCGCAGCTGGTGGAGCTGGGAGACGCCGAAACGGTCGGCGTCCATGATCACCATCGCTGTCGCGTTCGGCACGTTCACACCGACCTCGATGACCGTCGTCGCCACCAGGACGTCGATCTCGCCCGCGGTGAAGCGGCGCATCACCGCATCCTTGTCGTCGGGCTGCATCCGGCCGTGCAGCACCTCGACCTTGAGTCCCTGGAGGGGCCCGTGCGCCAGCTCCTCGGCGACGGCGAGCACGGCGAGCGGCGGCCGCTTCTCCGCCTCGTCCTCGGTGGTCTGCTTCTTGGCGGCTGTCTTGGTGGAGCTCGTGCCGGACGTCTTACCGGACGTCTTACTGGAGGTCTTGCTGGAGGCCGCGCCCTTCTTGGGCTTCTCGTCCTCGTCGTCACCGATGCGCGGGCAGACCACGTACGCCTGATGTCCCTTGCTCACTTCCTCCCGTACGCGCTCCCACGCGCGGGACAGGAAGTGCGGCTTGTCGGCGGCGGGCACCACATGGCTGGCGATCGGGGAGCGGCCGGCCGGGAGCTGGTCGAGGACCGAGGTCTCCAGGTCGCCGAAGACCGTCATGGCGACCGTGCGCGGAATCGGCGTCGCGGTCATCACCAGGAGGTGCGGCGGCTGTTTGCCCTTGGAGCGCAGGGCGTCGCGCTGCTCCACACCGAACCGGTGCTGCTCGTCCACGACGACCAGGCCCAGATCGAGGAACTGCACCTTGTCCTCGATCAACGCATGCGTGCCGATGACGACGCCGGCCTCGCCGGTGACCAGGTCGAGCAGTGCCTGACGGCGCGCGGCGGTGCCCATGGAGCCGGTGAGCAGCACGACCTTGGTGGAGTGCTCGGAGCCGCCGAGCATGCCTCCCTCGGCCAGCTCCCCCATCATCTCGGTGATCGAGCGGTGGTGCTGCTGCGCGAGGACTTCGGTGGGCGCGAGCATCGCGGCCTGACCGCCCGCGTCGACGACGCTGAGCATGGCGCGCAGCGCGACCATCGTCTTTCCGGAACCGACCTCGCCCTGGAGCAGCCGGTGCATCGGGTGCTCGGTGGCCAGGTCGTCGAAGATCTCCTTGGAGACCTTCTGCTGGCCGTCGGTGAGTGTGAACGGCAGCTTCGCGTCGAAGGCCGTGAGGAGCCCGTCCGGCTTCGGCACGCGCGCGACGGCGGTCAGCTGGGTGTCCGCGAACCGGCGCCTGGCGAGCGCGACTTGGAGGACGAACGCCTCGTCCCACTTGAGGCGGGCCCGGGCGTCCTCGATGTCGGCCTTCGTGTGCGGCCGGTGAATCTTGAGCAGGGCCTCGGTTAGCGGAACGAGGCCACGGCCGTCCCGCAGCGCCTCGGGCAGGGGGTCGACGGCTTCCTGGGCGCTGGGCAGCACCAGGTCGACGGCCTTGGCGACCTTCCAGGACTCCAGCTTGGCGGTGGCCGGGTACAGCGGGAGCAGCGCTCCGGCCCAGGAGCCGACGGCCTCCGCGGCGTCTTCCGAGGACTCGGCGCTGAGCAACTGATAGGCGGGGTGCGCCAGCTGCATCTTCCTGTTGAAGACCCCGACCTTGCCGGCGAACATCGCGCGCGTGCCCGGCAGCAGGTCCTTGTGCGGCTTGTGGATGCCGCGGCCGAAGAAGACGAGCTGGAGCTGGCCGCTACCGTCGGTGATGGTGACTTCGAGGCGCTGCCCACTCCCCCCGTTGAACCTCAGGATGCGGGCGGTGGCGACCTGCGCGACGACCGTGACGTGCTCGTCGAGCGGCAGCTCCGCGAGGCGGGTGAGCTCCCCGCGCTCCGCGTATCTGCGGGGGTAGTGGTGGAGCAGGTCACCGACGGTGTGCAGACCTAGATGCTCGGCCATCACCTTCGCGGTGGGAGGGCCGAGCACTTTCTTCAGCGGTTCTTCGAGCACGGGCACGAGATCCATTGCACACCACGCCACTGACAATCCCGCGACCATCTCCGAAAACCGCTGGTCACATCTGACTCTGGAGGCGGACGACCGGCGAACCTTCGGCGGACGGCTACTCGACGCCGATCAGCATCGGTGCGGACTGCCGCCCGCCGCGGTACACCACGGTGTCCACGGCCAGATAGGTCTCGCGGACGTGCTGCTCGAGGCCGTCCGCGACCTCGTCGGGGACCTCGTCGCCCAGGACGAGCGTGACGAGTTCACCGCCGGCCGCGAGCATCCGGTCCAGAACGGTGCGGGCGGTCGCCGGGACCTCGCCCCCGATGACAGCGACATCGCCGTCGATGAGGCCGAGGACGTCACCGGCCTGGCAGATGCCGGCCATCGTCCACGACTGCCGTTCGGCGACGGCCAGTTCGGCGTACCTGGTCGCTCCCGCAGCCGAGGTCATCGCGACGACGTCCTCGTCGAACCGCCGGTCGGGTTCGTGCACGGCGAGCGCGGCGATGCCCTGCACGGCGGACCGGGTCGGGATGAGCGCGACCCGTACCCCCTCGGACCGGGCCTGTTCGGCCGCGGCCGCCGCGGTGTGCCGCAGCTCCGCGTCGTTCGGCAGCAGCACCACCTCACGCGCGTGGGCACGCCGGATCGCTTCGACCAGTTCTCCGCTGGCGGGCGGTTCACCGGGGCGGTCGGGCACGGTCGTCGCGCCGGCCTCCGCGTACAGGCCGGCGAGCCCGTCGCCCGGTACGACCGCCACCACGGCCCGCTGTGCCCGCTCGCGGGGCGGCGCCGAGGAGCGGGCCGCGTGCGCGTCGCCGAGCCCGAAGTGCGTGATGCGGATGCGGTACGGCCGACCGGCCTCGACGCCGGCCTCCACGGCCGCGCCGGCGTCGTCGACATGCACGTGCACGTTCCACAGGCCGTCCCCGCCTACCACGACCAGCGAGTCCCCTAGGGCGTCGAGCCTGGTCCGCAGCCGGGCCACGGCTCGGTCGTCGGCTTCGAGAAGGTAGATGACCTCGAAGGCGGGCCCGGCGACGCCGGGCTCCTCCCCGCATTCAAGAGGCGCTTCGTCAGTAGGGGCGAGCGGGGCCTCCACGCGCGCGGGCCCGCCGTCCCCACGGCCGCGCACCGGCGCGGCCTGCCCTGAGACGGCCTCACTCAGAGCCCCGAGCACGACGACGAGGCCGCGCCCGCCCGCGTCCACGACTCCGGCGCGGCGCAGCGCCGTGAGCTGTCCCGGCGTCGCGTCAAGCGCCGCGCACGCGCCTTCATATGCGGCGCGGAGCACCGCGCCGCAGTCACCTTCGGTTTCCGATGCCGCCTGCGCGGCCGCCGTCGCGACGGTCAGGACGGTGCCTTCCACAGGGTGGGCGACCGCTTCGCGCGCGGAGTCGGCGGCCCGGAGAAGCGCGAGCCGCAGTACGCCCGCGTCCGCCCCGCTGTCGTGACCCCCGTCACCTCCGCCGCTGTCGGCGAGGACCTGGGCCATGCCCCGCAGCAACTGCGCGAGGATCGTCCCCGAGTTTCCGCGGGCGCCGATGAGCGCGCCATGGGCCATCGCGCGCATTACTTCGGGGAGCGTGGGGGCGGCGGGCTCGCGACCTGCCTCGAGCCCTGTGAAGACCGCCTCGACGGCTTGGTGGGCGGACTCGAAGGTCAGGTAGAGATTGGTGCCGGTGTCCCCGTCGGCCACGGGATAGACGTTGATCGCGTCGATCTCCGCACGGTCGCGGCCGAGCGCCGCCAGAGCGAGTGAGCACCAGGTACGCACGGCGACCACGCCGAGCACCTGCGGCACCTGCGGCACCTGCGCCTCCTTGAGCGGCCGGACTGGCCTCGCAGAGTAGACCCCGCCGGGCCGTCACCGGGGAAGGGGCCCGGTCCGGCCGCCGGGGCAGCGGCCCGGGCAGCCATGGTAATTTCGTTGTACCGAAGCAGCCGTTGTATGCTGCTCCGGTTGCCCGATATCCGTCGGGCTCTCCCCTGGCACCGCCACTCAGATCCTCCGATCCTGATTCCGGCATGCCGGGATCAACCGTAAGTGCTTAAGTGCATCTGAAGTCTTTGGAGTGACCCGTGGCTGCCAACTGCGACGTCTGCGGCAAGGGGCCGGGCTTCGGCAACAACATTTCGCACTCGCACCGCCGTACGTCCCGTCGCTGGAACCCGAACATCCAGCGTGTGCGTGCAGTGGTCGGGCGGACGCCGAAGCGGCTCAACGTCTGCACCTCGTGCATCAAGGCCGGCAAGGTCTCGCGCTGACGAATCGTGTAGCGCGGCCACCTCGCTGGTTGCTTGAAAGAGCCGGTCCCCTCGGGGGCCGGCTCTTTCGTATGCCCGCTCAACGGAACAGGCACAAGGCCCGCGTGACGGGGAGCACTGTCAGTGGCGGCTGACAGACTCTGCGCATGCGGTTCGGCATTCTCGGCCCCCTCGATGTGCGGGGCCCCGACGACAGCCCCCTGGACCCCGGCGGGCCACGGCCGCGTGCCCTGCTGACCGTGCTGCTCCTGGAGGCCGGGCGTGCGGTCTCGGCAGAGCGCCTGATCGACGGCCTGTACGGCGAGGACCCACCGGCCAACGCGGCCAACGCGCTGCAGTCGCAGGTGTCCCGGCTGCGCAAGCGGCTCGGCCTGGACATCGATACGGGCCCGGCCGGCTACCGGCTCGTCGTCGATCCGGACACCGTGGACGTGCACCGCTTCGAGCGCCTGGCGCGCGAGGGCAAGCAGGCACTGGCCTCGGGAGATCCCGCGCGCGCGGCGGCGCTTCTGCACGAGGGCCTCGGCCTGTGGCGCGGCCCGGCGCCGGACGATCTGCCGCGCCTGGACGAGCTGCGGCTCGGTGCCGTGCAGGACCGGATCGAGGCCGATCTGTCCTTGGGCTGCGATGCGGACCTGGTGGCGGAGGTACGCGAGCTGATCGCGCGGAATCCGCTCGGCGAGCGCCTGTACGGCCTGCTGATGCGCGCGCTGCACGCGGCGGGACGGCCCGCTGAGGCGCTGCACGCCTTTGAAGAGGCGCGGCGCGTGCTCGCGGACGAGTTGGGCACCGACCCGTCACCTGAACTGTCGGCGCTGCATCTGGAGCTGCTGCGAGGGCAGGGGCCCGTGCGACAGCGCAGGGTGCCGGCCCAGTTGACGCGCTTCGTCGGGCGCACGGAGGAGTTGGCCCGGATCGACGCGTTGCTGGCCGACGCCCGTCTGGTGACACTGACCGGCCCCGGCGGCGCGGGCAAGACGCGGCTCGCGATCGAGGCGGGGCGGGCCCACGAGGACGTCTGTTACGTCGAACTGGCGCCGCTCGCCGACGATGCCGGGATCCCGTACGCGATCCTCACCGCGCTCGGTGTGCGTCAGGGGCTGCGCGGCCCGCAGGACGAGGAGGCCACGGAGCGGCTCGAGGCCGCGCTCGAAAGCCGAGACCTGCTGCTGGTGCTCGACAACTGTGAGCACCTGATCGAGGGCGCTGCCCAGATGGCGGGGGTGCTCCTGGGCAGCTGCCCAGGCCTGCGCATCCTGGCGACCAGCCGGGAGGCGCTCGGCATCACCGGTGAGGTGCGGTGCCCGGTACCGCCCCTCGCGGCCGGCCCGGCGGCCCAGCTGTTCCGGGACCGGGCGGCAGCGGTGCGGCCGGACTTCGAGGCGGCCGGGCACGCGCACGTGGCCGCCGTCGACCGCATCTGCGAGGCGCTCGACGGGCTGCCGCTGGCGATCGAGCTGGCCGCTGCCCGGCTGCGTACGCTCACGGTCGACGAGCTGGCCGAGCGGCTCGATGACCGCTTCCGGGTCCTGTCGCGCGGAGATCGCACCAAGGCGCCGCGGCATCGCACGCTGCGGGCCGTCGTGGAGTGGAGCTGGGAGCTGCTCGACGAGGAGGAGCGGGACCTCGCCTGCCGGATGACGGTGTTCGTGGGCAGCGGCCTGTCCGGCGGTGCGACGCTGGACGCAGTGGAGACGGTGTGCGGCATCCCGTATCCGGAGGACCTGCTGGCCTCGCTCACCGAGAAGTCGTTCCTGGAGGCCTTCGACGGGCGCTACCGGATGCTGGAGACGATCCGCGCGTTCTGCGCCGAGCAACTGCCGGACACCATCCTTGCGGAGCTGAAGGGCGCGCACGCGGCCTACTTCCTGCGGCTGGCGGCGGAGGCCGAGCCGCGCCTGCGCGGACACGACCAACTCCCCTGGCTGGCCAGACTGTCCACCGAGCGCGGCAATCTGGACGCCGCCCTGCGCCACTTCCTCCATGCCGCCCCGTCCGACGGACTGCGCCTCATGGCGGACCTCTCATGGTTCTGGCGATTGCACGGCCTGGCCGGCGAGCGGGTCGCCCTGGCCCGTGAACTGATGGACGAGGTGGGGCCGCAGGCGCCGCCGGGTCTGGAGGAGGAGTACGCGCTGTGCGCGCTCAACTCGGTGACGGGAGACGGCGACGAGGTCCGGCTCGCCCGTGCGGACAGGGTGCTGGGCACGATCGACCGCCAGTTGAGACTGCCGTTCACGGTGGTTCTGTGGACGCTCGCCGTCGGGCCCGAGCGGTCCCGCGACGAGCGAGTGCACGCACAGGTCGGGAGCGATCCGTGGGGGCGGGCACTGCTCGCCGTCGGGATGGGGTTCCAGGAGCAGTTCGCGGGGCGCCCCGCGGCGTCGGAGGCGCTGTTCGCGCAGGCCCTGGCGGGTTTCCGGGAGACCGGCGACCGATGGGGCATGGCCAACTCCCTCGACCAGCTGGGGATGTATGCCGACTGGCGCGGCGAGTGCGGCCGCGCTCTGGAGCTCATCGACGAAGCGCTCGGCTACGCACGGGAGTTGGCGGCGCCGGAGGAGACCGCCGATCTGCTGTGCAGACGCGGCGCCGTCCTGCTGCACAGCGGCGCGTACGACGAGGCGGCCGCGGACTTCGCGCGGGCCGCTGAGCTGGCGCGTACGGCGGGCGCTCCAGGGAAGGTGGCCGGGGCGATGTGGGGCATGGGGGACGCGGCGCGGCTGTCGGGGAACACGGCGCTCGCGCGGGAGCACTACGAGGCGGCTCTGGAGACGAGCGCACGCTCCTGGTACAGCGTCGGCCAGACGGTGCACATCTTCGTGGGGCTGGGCCGCGTGGCCCTGGCCGAAGGACGGACGGACGAGGCGGACGACTGGTTCGCACAGGCCCGCACGCTGTCGGCGGGCACCCAGACGCAGGGGCTCGAAGTCGCTCAGGTCGCCGAGGCGCTGGCGTCCCGGACGGACGAGCCCGAGCACGCGGCGACGCTTCTCGGCGCCGCGTCGGCGCTACGGGGACAGTTGATCGTGGACGACCCGGACGTCACGCCGCTCGAACTCCGGCTCCGGCGCATGCTCGCGCCGGATGTGTACAAAAAGGCCTTCGAGCTGGGCGGCAGCCTGCGGCACAACGCCGTGGGCGAGCCGTAGCGTCGCTCCGGTCAGCCGCCCTCGCGGTACATGTCGAGCCGGGCCGGGCCGTCCCCGGCGCTCTGGTCAGCGACCGGTAAGGGACGGTCAGCGCATGGTCAGCGAACGGTAAGCCCTCGGCCGCAAGCTCACTGACATGACGAAGCAGCCGCACCTCACCGACGGCCACCCGGCCCCCGAACATCACGGGCCCACGACTCACTCCGCGCCCGAGCCCGCGCCCAACACCATCAGCACCCCCAACACCTCCAACGCTCCCAGCACCTCCAATGCTCTCGCCCACCTCGACGTCCTGGTCTCCGGTGCCAGCATCGCCGGCCCCGCGATCGCCTTCTGGCTCTCCGCTCAGGGCGCTAGCGTCACGGTCGTCGAGAAGGCGCCCGCCCTGCGCCAGGGCGGCTTCGCGGTGGACTTCCGCGGCCCCGTCCACCGCGCTGTCCTCACCCGCATGGGCATCTGGGACGAACTGCACAGGATGCAGACCGACATGGGCCGGCAGACCATCGTCGGCGCCGACGACAGCGAGCGCGTGGACCTGCCCGCGTATCTGATGAGCGGCGACGTCGAAGTGTTCCGCGGCGATCTCTCCGCGCTCCTGTACGAGCGCACGAAGGACAGCGTCGCGTATGTCTTCGGCGACTCGATCGCCTCGCTCACGGAGACGCCCACCGGCATCGACGTGACGTTCGACCACGGCGCGCCACGCACCTTCGACCTGGTCGTGGGCGCGGACGGCCTGCACTCGAACACCCGGCGTCTGGCCTTCGGCGACGAGCCCCGGTTCCTGCGGTTCTTCGACTACTACATCGCCGGGTTCGACATGCCCAACCACCTGGGCCTCGACCGGACCGCCCGGCTGTACAGCGAGCCCGGCCGCACCGCGATGATCAACAACTATGACGGGCACCCCGACCGGGCGGGCGCGGCCGTGGTCTTCCACTCGGAGCAGCTCACGTTCGACCGCAGGGACGTCGCCCAGCAGAAGCGGATCATCGCCGAGAAGCTGCACGGCATGGCCTGGCCTCATGTGCAGCAGATCCTCGATGCCCTCGACACGACGGACGACCTGTACTTCGACGCCATCGCCCAGGTCCATATAGAGCGGCTCTCCGAGGGCCGTGTGATCCTGCTCGGCGACGCGGGGCACGGTGCCACGATGGGCGGCATAGGTACCGGTACGGCGCTGGTGTCGGCCTACGTCCTGGCGGGCGAGCTCGTGGCGGCGCACGGCGACCACCGCACCGCGTTCGCGGCCTTCGAGGCGCAGATCACGAAGTACGCGAAGGGCTGCCAGAAACTTTCCGGGAACGCGGGCCCGTTCTTCGCCCCGCCCACCGAGAAGAAGATACGCAGTCGCGACCGGGCGTACCGGATGCTCAGCTCACGCTTCGTGGCCGGCTTCTTCAAGCGCCTCACCGAGAAGGCGGCGAGCAACCTGGCGCTGAAGGACTACGGCCTGGCCGGTGAGTCGGTCGAGTCAAGGCCCGCGGCAGGCTTGAACCTCCAGCCGTGATCCACGGGACCGATTCCACCGCCGAGCGCGAACCCGGCGGCGATCGCCCCGGCCACGTACTCCTTGGCCGCGTACACGGCCTCGGGCACCGACTGGCCCTTGGCCAGTTGGGCCGCGATCGCGGAGGCGAGGGTGCAGCCCGTGCCGTGTGTGTGGCGGTTGTCGTGGCGCGGGGCGCGCAGCCAGTACTCCTCGGACCCGTCCGTGAGCAGATCAACGGCCTCTGCGGAACCCGCGGGGGCGAGTGCCTCCCTACCTGAACCGGCCGAACCGGCCGAACCAGCTGAACCCGCCGAACCGAATGACTCGAACGACTCGGAACCGGAGAGCGCATGCCGACCCTCGGAGCGCAGATGTCCACCCTTGATGACCACCCACTTCGGCCCGTACGCGAGCATGGCCGCGGCGGCGCGGCGCATCCCGTCCTCCGACTCGACGTGCACGCCGGTGAGTTGTGCCACCTCGTCGAGGTTCGGGGTGGCGACGGTGGCGGTCGGCAGCAGCTTCGTGCGGACGGAGTCCAGCGCGGACGCGGCGAGCAGCGAGTCCCCGTGCTTGGACACGCCGACCGGGTCGATCACGATCGGGGCCGCGGTGCCCGCGAGCAACTCGGCTACACATTCCACGAGTTCGGGCGACGCGAGCATCCCCGTTTTGACGGCCTGCACCCCGATGTCGTCGACGACACTGCGGTACTGCGCGCGTACCGCCTCCGCCGGAAGCTCCCAGGCTCCTTGCACGCCGAGGGAGTTCTGAGCGGTGACGGCGGTGACGACGCTCATGCCGTGGGTGCCCAGGGCGAGCATGGTCTTCAGGTCCGCCTGGATCCCGGCACCGCCCCCGGAGTCGGACCCGGCGACGGTCAGCACGCGTACAGGCGCGGTGGGGGCGGAGGAGGGGGCAGAGGAAGAGGTGGAAGCGGTCATGACTCGATCTCCCCACCGGGGCTGTCGTCCCCGAAGTGGTCCCAGCCGCCCTTGCTGGTCCAGGGCGCGCCGTCGACAGTGACCTGCGGCAGAGCCGAAGGGTGCAGCACTTCGCCGATCACCTTCCAGCGTGCGGGCAGTTTCACGTCCGGCGGGAAGGTGGCCACGATGGCGTGGTCCTCTCCCCCGGTCAGCACCCATTGCAGCGGGTCGACACCGACGGCCTGCCCGATGTCGTTCATCTGGGAAGGCACGTCCACGTTCCCGGACTTGATGTCGATGCGGACCTTGCTGGCCTCGGCAATATGGCCCAGGTCGGCGATGAGTCCGTCGCTCACGTCGCACATGGCGGTCGCGCCGAGCCCGGCCGCGGCGGGGCCCGCGTGGTACGGCGGTTCGGGGCGTCGGTGCGCCTCCACGAAGGCGCGCGGCGAGCGGAAGCCGCGGGAGAGCACGGCGTATCCGGCCGCGGACCAGCCCAGCCACCCGGTCACGGCCACGACGTCACCGGGCCCTGCTCCACCGCGTGTCACGGGCTCGTGGTTGCGCAGATCGCCGAGGGCGGTGATCGCGATGGTGATGGTGTCGCCGCGGACGACGTCGCCCCCCACCACCGCGGCGCCGGCCACCTGGCACTCGTCGCGCAATCCGTCCATCAGCTCCGACGGCCAGGAGGCCGGCAGCTCTGCGGGCACCACGAGGCCGAGCAGCAGGGCCGTCGGCACGGCGCCCATGGCCGCGATGTCGGCCAGGTTCTGCGCGGCGGCCTTGCGGCCGACGTCGTACGCCGTGGACCAGTCGCGTCGGAAGTGCCTGTTCTCCAGCAGGATGTCCGTGCTGGCGACGACTCTGCGGTCCGGCGCGGCGACCACGGCGGCGTCGTCGCCGGGGCCGATCCGTACGGCCGGGGTGGTGGTGAGCCGAGAGGTCAGCTCTCGGATGAGTCCGAACTCCCCCAGTTCGCCGACGGTGCCCTTCATGCGCGTGCTGCCCCTTCTGCCACGGCCTGCTTGCGGTCGCGGGCCGTCTCTGTCATGGGTACGGTTTCTGTCATGGGCGTGCCCTCAGCTTCTCTCATGGGCCTGCCTCCACGATCCCTCGGGCGGTCGCCGTGCACACGGTGAGTACGCCACAGCCGCCCCGGGTCTCCCCGCGACGAGCGACGACGCGATACCGTGGCGTCCCTTCTCCCCCACATGATCCTCGTGGCCGCCCTGGAGGTTCCGTGGTACAGGCGTACATCCTGATCCAGACCGAAGTAGGCAAGGCGTCGACTGTCGCCGAGCTGATCGCGAAGATTCCAGGAGTGATGCAGGCCGAAGACGTCACCGGCCCCTATGACGTGATCGTGCGCGCGCAGGCCGACACGGTGGATGAATTGGGTCGCATGGTGGTCGCCAAGGTCCAGCAAGTGGACGGCATCACGCGCACCCTGACCTGCCCGGTCGTCCACCTGTAGCCCCCGTCTACCCTGTTCCGGTGAACTCTTTCCGTCACCGGATCCGTCGTGTCCGCTCTGTCATCGGGGTGCCCGCGCTGTCGCTGCTGATGGCCACCGCTTCGGGCTGCGCTTCGACGGACGACGCGCCCGCGGCGACGGTGCCCACCCCGGACGCGAAGGTCACCAAGCTGTGCCGGAATCTGCACGACCTGCTGCCGCAGAAGGTCGACGGACTTGAGCGCAACGATCCCGAACCGCACTCCGAGCTGACCGCGGCCTGGGGAAGTCCGGCGATCATACTGCGCTGCGGTGTGGGCTGGCCTGACGCGGTGCTGAAGAAGGGCACCATGCCCGCGACCGTTGACGGGGTCGAGTGGGTGGTGGAGGAACTCGACAACGGCGCGCAGCGCGTGACGACGGGCGGGCGTCTCGCCTACGTGGAGTTGACGATCCCCAAAAAGCAGGTCTCGCAGGGCGGCGCGGGCCCGCTGGTGGACCTGGCCGGGCCCGTATCGAAGGCGATCCCGAAGGGGATCGCCGACTGACGCGGACGCGCCTGGCGCGCGTCCGCGGGACGGAGTCCTACCGCAGCCCGGTCGACCGGCGCAGCGCGGCCTGCAGCAGCAGGTCCACCAGTTCCGGATAGCTGACCCCGCTCTCCTGCCACATCCGCGGGTACATCGAGATCGGTGTGAAGCCGGGCAGCGTGTTGATCTCATTGATCACGAACTCGCCGTCCTCCCCGAGGAAGAAGTCCGCCCGCACGATTCCCTCGCAGGACACGGCGTCGAAGGCGGCGACGGCGAGCCGCTGGACCTCCGCCGTCTGCTCCGGCGTGAGTGGCGCGGGCACGATCCCCGCGGCGGAGTCGATGTACTTGGCCTCGAAGTCGTAGAAGTCATGGGCCTGTACCGGCGGGATCTCGGCCGGGGCGGAGGCGCGCGGCCCGTCCTCGAACTCGAGCACGCCGCACTCGATCTCGCGCCCGACGATCGCCGCCTCGACGATGACCTTCGGGTCGTGGGCGCGGGCGGTCTCCATGGCCTCGTCGAGTCCCTCGAACGATTCGACCTTCGTGATGCCGATCGACGAACCGGCACGCGCGGGCTTGATGAAGAGCGGCCAGCCGTGCTCGCCGACGAACTCCGCGACGCGTCGCCGCGTGCCTTCCTGATCGTGCTCCCACTCGCGCGGCCGGACGACGAGGTACGGCCCGACCTTCAGCCCGAAGGACGTGAAGATCCGCTTCATGTACTCCTTGTCCTGGCCGACGGCCGAGGAGAGCACACCGCAGCCGACATAGGGCGTCCCGGACAGGTCCAGGAGCCCCTGGATCGTGCCGTCCTCGCCGTACGGGCCGTGCAGCACGGGGAAGACGACGTCGACGTCGCCGAGGGCCTTGGGCACGGAACCGGGCTCGGTGTAGACGACCTCGCGCGACGCCGGGTCGACGGGGAGCACCACGCCGCCCTCGGCCGAATCCGCGAGGTCGGCGACATCCGGCACCTTGCGGTCGGCGATGGCCATCCGCTCGGGGTCGTCCGACGTCAGCGCCCAGCGGCCCTCGCGCGTGATGCCGATGGGCAGCACGTCGTACTTGGAGCGGTCGATGGCGCGCAGTACGGCGCCGGCGGTGACGACGGAGACGCCGTGCTCGGAGCTACGACCACCGAAGACGACGGCGACCCGCGGCTTGTGCCCGTCCGCCCCACTCACAGAGGACGCGGAGGACACCGAAGACGCCGAGGACGCCGAGGACGCTGAAGGCGCAGGGCTCTGGGGGAGGTTCTCGCTGCTCATATCGCGTTGAGCGTACCTGCTGGTAGTACGGGAGTCAGCGCCCAACAGAGCCAAGCCGCGGCGCCGTCGCTCAGCGTCGCTCGGGCTTGGCGGAGCGCGACATCAGCTCCTTGAGAGCGACGACCGGCGGCTTCCCCTCGTGCACGATGCCGACGACCGTCTCCGTGATGGGCATGTCGACACCGTGGCGGCGCGCCAGGTCGAGCACGGACTCGCAGGACTTGACGCCCTCGGCGGTCTGCTTGGTGACCGCGATGGTCTCCGCGAGCGTCATGCCCTTGCCGAGGTTCGTGCCGAAGGTGTGGTTGCGCGACAGCGGTGAGGAGCAGGTGGCGACGAGGTCGCCGAGCCCCGCGAGCCCGGCGAAGGTCAGCGGGTCGGCGCCCATCGCGTGTCCGAGGCGCGTCGTCTCCGCGAGGCCGCGCGTGATGAGCGAGCCCTTGGTGTTGTCGCCCAGGCCCATGCCGTCCGCGATGCCGACAGCGAGCCCGATGACGTTCTTGACGGCTCCGCCGAGCTCGCAGCCGACCACATCGGTGTTCGTGTACGGCCTGAAGTACGGGGTGTGGCAGGCGACTTGGAGGCGCTGGGCCACCGGCTCGGAGCGACAGGCGACCACGGCGGCGGCGGGCTGCCGGGCGGCGATCTCCCGCGCGAGGTTCGGACCGGTGACGATCGCGATGCGGTCCTCTCCGACCTTGGTGACGTCCTCGATCACCTCGGTCATCCGCATCGCCGAACCCAGCTCGACGCCCTTCATCAGCGAGACGAGGACGGTGTCGGGGGCGAGCAGCGGCGCCCACTCGGCGAGGTTGCCGCGCAGCGTCTGCGAGGGCACGGCGAGCACGGTGAAGTCGGCGTCCGCCGCGGCCTCGGCCACGTCGGCCGTGGCCCGCACACCCGCGGGAAGCTCGACGCCGGGCAGGTAATCCGGGTTCGTACGCGTGGAGTTGATGGCTTCGGCGAGGTCGGGGCGGCGGCCCCACAGCGTGACCTCGCACCCCGCGTCCGCGAGCACCATGGCGAAGGCCGTGCCCCACGAACCGTTGCCGAAGACTGCGGCCTTCACGGGTCGGGTCACTTGCTCTCCTCCGAACTGCCGCTCTGCGCCTGCGACTTGCGGCGTTGCTCGATGCGGGCCTCGCGCGGGTCGTAACGCCTCTGCGGGGCCTTCTCGCCGCGCAGGTCCGCCACCAGGGAGGTGATCTCGGTCATGATGGCCTCGGTCGCCTCCTTCAAAAGATCCGGGGTCATTTCCTTGTCGTAGAAACGCGTCAGGTCGACGGGCTCACCGGCGAGGACATAGTGCTTCTTGCGCGGGAAGAAATGCGGCTTCTTCGCATAGGGCGCGAGTGCTTCGGTGGCGCCCCACTGTCCGACGGGAATGACCGGGGCCTGCGTCTGCAGCGCGACGCGCGCGACGCCCGTCTTACCGGTCATGGGCCACAGTTCGGGATCCCGGGTGAGAGTTCCTTCGGGATAGAAGGCGACGCACTCACCGCGCTCCACGGCATCGATCGCGGCGCGGAAGGCGCTCAGCGCGTTCGTGGACTCGCGATAGACGGGAATCTGCCCGGTGCCGCGCATCGCCGCCCCCACGAACCCCTTCCTGAAGAGGCCGTCCTTGGCGAGGAAACGCGGGACCCGTCCGGTGTTGTACTGGAAATGGCCGTACAGGAGGGGGTCCAGATGCGAATTGTGGTTCACCGCGGTGATAAATCCGCCGTCGGCAGGAATGTTCTCCATTCCGCGCCAGTCCCGCTTGAACAGAACCACCAGGGGCGGTTTGCAGAGGACCGCTGCGAAGCGGTACCAGAAGCCGATTCTGCGGCGGGACACTCGGACACCTTCCTCTAGGACCTGACAGGTGGGACCCCGTCGGGCCGCACAAGTGTCGCCCCAGGCCACCGGTCTGTCGAGAACACCGTACGCCCGCCTGAACAGCCGCACCTCATGCACAGGTCACAATAGGCACGTGCAGTGGACCCTGGTGATACCGCTGAAACCGTTGGTACGGGCCAAGAGCAGGCTGGCACCCGCGGCGGGGGGCCTGCGCCCGGGCCTGGCCCTGGCGTTCGCGCAGGACACCGTGGCCGCCGCGGGTGCCTGTAGGGCGGTACGCGATGTGGTGGTCGTCACGGACGACGCCCGCGCGGCGCGCGAACTGACGGCGCTGGGCGCCCGCGTCGTCCCCGACTCTCCCCGGGCGGGCCTCAACGCCGCTCTCTCCCATGGGGCGGCTTCCGTACGTTCCTTGCGCCCCGCCGCGCCCGTGGTGGCCATGAACGCCGATCTCCCTGCGCTGCGGCCCGTCGAATTGGCCCGCGTTCTCACCGCGGCCGCCGCATTTCCGCGGGCATTTCTGCCCGATGCCGCCGGAATCGGGACCACTCTCTTGTGTGCGGCCCCCGGTGCGGAATTGCTTCCCGCATTCGGCACGGCTTCTCGCGCCCGGCACACCGCGTCCGGGGCCGCGGAACTCTTCCTCGACGGCGTGGACTCCGTACGCCAGGACGTCGACACCGGCGACGATCTGCGCGTCGCACTCGCGCTGGGCGTGGGCCCGTACACCGCCAAGGCCACCACCGGGCTGCTGACGGTGGACTGAGTACGCTGCCTGCATGCAGGCCACCGCGTATACGTACGACCCCGATTCCCGCTCCGGCAGCGTCCTGCTGGACGACGGCACGCCGCTGCCGTTCGACACCGCCGCCTTCGACGCGGGCGGGCTGCGCCTGCTCCGGCCCGGCCAGCGGGTACGCATCGAGGTCCAAGGTGAGGGCGAGGCGCGGCAGATCGCGCTCGTGACCCTGCAGACCTTCTGAACCACCCGGCAGACCTTCTGAACCACCCGGCCGCTCCCCTGGCGCCCTGGCCCGGACATGCCGCGGGCCGGGCTCCCCGAGGGGAGCCCGGCCCGGCGCGTGAGCAGCCTGGTGGCGTACGCCCTTACTTCTTGCGGGCGGTGGCCTTCTTGGCGGTGGTCTTGCGCGCCGTCGACTTCTTGGCGGGCGCCTTCTTGGCCGTGGCCTTCTTGGCAGGCGCCGTCTTCTTGGCCGTGGCCTTCTTGGCGGTGGCTGCCTTCTTGGCAGGCGTCGCCTTCTTGGCAGCGGCGGTCTTCGTCGCCGTGGCCTTCTTGGCCGCGGACGCCTTCTTGGCGGTGGCCGCCTTCTTCGCGGTGGTCGCCTTCTTCGCGGCGGTCTTCTTCGCCGGCGTGGCCTTCTTGGCGGCGGCCTTCTTGGCCGTCGTCTTCTTGGCAGCGGCCTTCTTGACGGTCGCCGAAGCAGTGCCGGTCAGGCTGCCCTTGGGCGCCTTCTTGACCGCGACGTCGTTCTTCGGGAGCTTCTTCGAGCCCGCGACGAGGTCCTTGAAGCCCTGGCCCGCACGGAAACGCGGCACCGACGTCTTCTTGACCCGGACGCGCTCACCCGTCTGCGGGTTGCGGGCGTAACGGGCCGGACGGTCCACCTTCTCGAACGAACCGAAGCCGGTGACCGAGACGCGGTCACCGTTGACCACGGCACGGACTACGGCGTCGAGTACGGCGTCGACAGCCTCGGCGGCCTGCTGACGGCCACCGACCTTGTCGGCAATCGCTTCTACGAGCTGCGCCTTGTTCACGTCTTCCCCTTCGGAGACCATTGCCGGAACGAATGTCTTTCGACCCGGCTTTTTCGCACGTTAGGCAGATATATACCGCAAATCAAACGCGAAACGGGCTAATCACCCTTGTGCCGCAACGAACTCGGCTGTCTCAGAGTTCCTCTTCAGTGCCTGAGCCCTCTTCGAAGTCGTCGAGGTCCGCACTGAATCGCTCCAGACGCCTTGCCGCAGTAGCGAGATCGTGTTTGGCCGCAGCCGTAATGGCCAGCAGCTTCCGGGTCAGCGCCATCCGTACGCCCTCCGGGACTTGCAGTGCGCGCACTCGGGCGTGCGCTTCCTTCAGTTGGTTCGCGACCGCCATGTACATCTGGAGTTGGCCGTCGTGTTCCATGCACAGATTGTGCCATCTGGGGCGAGTTGTCGCCTCCGCAGGGGGTAACTCCCGCCCCACAAGGGCTTCCTGGACCCGTGCGCGACGTGCCCGGTCAGAGCCACACCGAGACCCGCGTACCCCAGGAACACCCTTGATATGCAAGGGAGTTGAGACACGCCGGAGACCACCCGTTCAGGTCAGCCGGGGGCCTTTGGAGCCGCACACAGAAGTACCCCCAACCGATGCACGATTGGGGGTACCGGGCCTGCGGATGTGGCCTGAATGAGCCTTGCTCAGACCTGGATCGTCCGCGGCTTGTGGGCGGGACGGTTCGCCTCGTAGGAGGCGATGTCGCTCTCGTTGCTCAGCGTGATGCTGATGTCGTCGAGCCCGTTCAGCAGTCGCCAGCGGGAGTTCTCGTCGAGCTCGAAGGAGGCGGTGATGCCCTCCGCCCGAACTTCGCGCTCCTGGAGGTCGACCGTGATCTCGGCCTGCGGGTCCTTCTCCACCAGGTCCTGGAGCGCGTCCACGACCTTCTGGTCCAGGACCACGGTCAGCAGACCGTTCTTGAGGGAGTTGCCACGGAAGATGTCGGCGAACCGGGCGGAGATCACGGTCTTGAACCCGTAGTTCTGCAGGGCCCACACCGCGTGCTCACGGGACGAGCCGGTGCCGAAGTCGGGGCCGGCGACCAGCACGGTGGCGCCCGCGCGCTCGGGCTTGTTGAGCACGAACTCGGGGTCCTTGCGCCAGGCCTCGAACAGCCCGTCCTCGAACCCGTCCCGCGTCACCTTCTTGAGCCAGTGAGCAGGGATGATCTGGTCGGTGTCGACGTTGCTGCGGCGCAGCGGGACGGCCCGGCCGGTGTGCGTGGTGAATGCTTCCATGGCTGATCAGACTCCAGCGGGCGTACGGGCATCGGCGTCGGACAGGTCGGCCGGGGAGGCCAGATGGCCCAGCACGGCGGTGGCGGCGGCGACCTGGGGCGAGACCAGGTGCGTACGGCCGCCCTTGCCCTGCCGGCCCTCGAAGTTGCGGTTGGACGTGGACGCGGAGCGCTCGCCGGGGGCGAGTTGGTCCGGGTTCATGCCCAGGCACATCGAGCAGCCCGCGTGCCGCCACTCGGCGCCGGCCTCCTTGAAGACCTTGTCCAGGCCCTCGGAGACGGCCTGCAGGCCCACCCGCGCGGAGCCGGGGACGACCAGCATCCGTACGCCGTCGGCGACCTTGCGGCCCCCGACGATGGCCGCGGCCGCGCGCAGGTCCTCGATCCGGCCGTTGGTGCACGAACCTACGAAGACGGTGTCGACCTTGATGTCGCGCAGCGCCTGCCCGGCGGTCAACCCCATGTATTCCAGGGCCTTTTCGGCGGCGAAGCGCTCCGAAGCGTCTTCGTACGAAGCCGGATCGGGGACGTGCGCCGAAAGCGGCGCGCCCTGGCCGGGGTTGGTCCCCCACGTGACGAACGGGGAGAGCTCGTCGGCCTTGATGAAGACCTCGGCGTCGAAGACCGCGTCGTCGTCAGTGCGCAGCGTCTCCCAGTACGCGACCGCGGCGTCCCACTCCTCGCCCTCGGGCGCGTGGACGCGGCCCTTGAGGTATTCGAGCGTGGTCGCGTCGGGGGCGATCATGCCCGCGCGGGCGCCGGCCTCGATCGACATGTTGCAGATGGTCATGCGGGCTTCCATCGAGAGCTGCTCGATGGCGGAGCCGCGGTACTCCAGGATGTAGCCCTGGCCGCCGCCGGTGCCGATCTTCGCGATGATCGCCAGGATCAGGTCCTTGGCGGTGACGCCCTCGGGCAGGTCGCCGTCGACCGTGATCGCCATGGTCTTCGGGCGGGCCATCGGCAGCGTCTGGGTGGCCAGCACATGCTCGACCTGCGAGGTGCCGATGCCGAACGCCAGCGCGCCGAACGCGCCGTGGGTGGAGGTGTGCGAGTCGCCGCAGACCACCGTGGTGCCCGGCTGGGTCAGGCCCAGCTGCGGTCCCACCACGTGGACGACGCCCTGCTCCACGTCGCCCAGCGAGTGCAGGCGTACGCCGAACTCGGCGGCGTTCTTGCGCAGCGTCTCCAGCTGGACCCGCGAGACCGGGTCGGCGATCGGCTTGTCGATGTCGAGGGTCGGGGTGTTGTGATCCTCGGTGGCGATGGTGAGATCGAGGCGCCGCACCTGGCGGCCCGCCTGACGGAGACCGTCGAAGGCCTGCGGGCTGGTCACCTCGTGCAGCAGGTGCAGATCAATGAAGAGGAGGTCGGGCTCGCCCTCGGCGCGCCGGACGACGTGGTCGTCCCAGACCTTCTCCGCGAGTGTCCTACCCATCGCTTTCCCTCCGACCGACCACGTGCGTCGGCCCAACTAGAGATTCGGATCGCCGTCGCTCGTACCCCTCGTACCGGACGTCGGCTGCCGGACCCGTTGGTCCTCGGGCCGGTGTCCGTACAGAGTGGCAAGTTCCACGGGAAAAGGAACTTGCGTTTCACAGAGTGAGACGGGAGTATCGACGCATGGACAACAGTAGCGGCGTCGGCGTCCTGGACAAGGCAGCACTTGTCCTGGGCGCTCTGGAGTCCGGGCCCGCAACCCTCGCAGGACTGGTAGCGGCCACCGGACTGGCAAGACCGACGGCTCACCGCCTTGCGGTGGCCCTGGAACACCACCGCATGGTGGCGCGTGACATGCAGGGCCGATTCATTCTCGGCCCGCGCCTGTCGGAGCTCTCCGCGGCGGCGGGCGAGGACCGCCTGCTCGCGACGGCGGGCCCGGTGCTCACGCATCTGCGGGACGTCACGGGCGAGAGCGCCCAGCTCTATCGCCGCCAGGGCGACATGCGCATCTGCGTCGCCGCGGCGGAGCGCCTGTCCGGGCTGCGGGACACGGTCCCGGTGGGTTCGACGCTCACGATGAAAGCCGGTTCGTCCGCGCAGATCCTGATGGCCTGGGAGGAGCCGGAGCGTCTGCACCGCGGCCTCCAGGGCGCCCGCTTCACGGCGACGGCCCTGTCGGGCGTACGCCGCCGCGGCTGGGCCCAGTCGATCGGCGAGCGGGAGCCGGGCGTCGCGTCCGTCTCCGCGCCGGTGCGCGGCCCGTCGAACCGCGTGGTGGCCGCCGTCTCGGTCTCCGGCCCCATCGAGCGCCTGACGCGTCACCCGGGGCGGATGCACGCCCAGGCCGTCATCGACGCCGCCGGCCGCCTCTCCGAGGCCCTGCGCCGCACTGGCTGACTCGCACAACTCGCCTTGCTCTCCTGACACTTCCCGGCCGGTCGCTTCAACGCCGCAGCGACCGGCCGGAGTTGTGTCCGGGGCAGGCCGACCGCCGCACGCACAAAAAAGACCCTTCCCACATGGGGAAGGGTCTCTTCGTGATGTACCCCCGACCGGATTCGAACCGGCGCTACCGCCTTGAGAGGGCGGCGTGCTAGGCCGCTACACAACGGGGGCCCTGCGGAACGGATTCCGCGGTTGCAGATGAGCTCTGCGAGCTGGCCTACCAGGACTCGAACCTAGAATGACGGTACCAGAAACCGTAGTGTTGCCAATTACACCATAGGCCATGGTGGTATATACCAATGTGATTGAATCCGAGGATTCAACCCGTACCCCCGACCGGATTCGAACCGGCGCTACCGCCTTGAGAGGGCGGCGTGCTAGGCCGCTACACAACGGGGGCCCTAGCGATCCTCCACCCGGCGTCAGCCGGATATTGTCACCGCGTGGTCGGCGGGAGCTACCCGTACCGTCCTCGCGGGAAGGATCTGTACCCCCGACCGGATTCGAACCGGCGCTACCGCCTTGAGAGGGCGGCGTGCTAGGCCGCTACACAACGGGGGCCTGTGGACCTGGGATCCACGATTTGCAGATGAGCTCTGCGAGCTGGCCTACCAGGACTCGAACCTAGACTAACGGAACCAGAAACCGTCGTGCTGCCAATTACACCATAGGCCACCAGAACGCAACCCCTTGCGGGATTTTTGTTCGGCTTACGCTTCCGGGGCCCGGCCTTTCGGCTCGCTTCCCTCGGCGCAGGAAGAACATTACCCGAAGGAGTCCGGCGCTCCAAAACGGGTATCCCGGGCCAGCAACGGGGGCAACTGAGCGAGGCTCGTGATGCGGATGAGCTCGGGCCGGCCGCCGATCGCGGCCCGGTCCAACCAGATGCCGGTCAGGCCCGCCTCGACCGCTCCGCGCGCGTCGGTGTCCGGCTGGTCGCCCACGTACGCGACCTCGTGCGGCGCCAGGCCGAGCTCCTCGCACACCGCGTGGAAGGCGGCGGCTTCGGGCTTGGCGACGCCCAGTTCGGCCGCGCAGACGAGGGCCTCGAAGCGGTCGCGTACGCCGAGGACACGGAGCTTTCGGTCCTGGTTGTGGAGCGAGGAGTTGGAGAGGACCGCGTGCCGGTAGGTGCCGGCGAGGACATCGAGAGCGGGCACCGTGTCGGGGAACAGGCTCCAGGCCGCCTCGTAGTGCTTGAGATACCGGGTGAACCAGGCGTCGGCCATCGCGTCGTCCAGCGCTTCCCCCACGAAGGCCCGCACCCGGTCCCTGCGCTGCCCCTCCCAGTCAGCCTCTCCCGCCTCGAATCGGGCCCAATGCTCACGGGTCAGGGCCTTCCAGCGGACGAGCGCCTGCTCGGCCGTGCCGAAGGTGTGGAGCAGGCCCTCGACGGTGAGATGGGCGCGCATACCGGCCGTGTCGGCCGTCGCGTAGTCGAAGATCGTGTCGTCGATGTCCCAGACGACGGCTCTGACAGCCCCCCGCCTCAGCTGCTTCGTCATGTCATGACCGTAACGCCGAACGGCCCGGCCGACGGAGTGAATCCGTCGGCCGGGCCGTTCGGTGGTGCCGCCGCGGTGGCTCAGCCCGCGAGCTTCGCCAGCGCCGCGTCGATGCGGGTCAGCGTCTTCTCCTTGCCCAGGATCTCCAGGGACTCGAAGAGCGGGAGGCCGATGGTGCGGCCGGTTACCGCCACGCGGACCGGGGCCTGGGCCTTGCCGAGCTTGAGGCCATGGGCCTCGCCTGCCGCCAGGACCGCTTCCTTGAGGGACTCCGGGGACGTCCAGTCCGCCGACTCCAGCTTTTCGCGGGCCGTACGCAGGAGGGCGTCGGAGCCTTCCTTCATGGCCTTCGTCCAGCTGGGCTCGTCGAAGGCCGGCTCGGGCAGGAAGAGGAAGTCGACGTTGTCCGTGATCTCGGAGAGGACCTTGAGGCGGGTCTGGGCGTGGGGGGCGATCGCCGCCCACTTCGCCTCGTCGAAGTCCTCCGGCGCCCACGGGGCGACCGGGGCCTTCAGCCAGGGCTCGCAGCGGGACGCGAAGTCCTTGGGGTCGAGCATCCGGATGTGGTCACCGTTGATCGACTCGCACTTCTTGAGGTCGAAGCGGGCCGGGTTCGGCTGGACGTCGCTGATGTCGAAGGCCGCCACCATCTCGTCGATCGTGAAGATGTCGCGGTCGGCGGCGAGCGACCAGCCCAGGAGGGAGAGGTAGTTGAGCAGGCCCTCGGGGAGGAAGCCGCGCTCGCGGTAGAGGTTCAGCGACGACTGGGGGTCGCGCTTGCTGAGCTTCTTGTTGCCCTCGCCCATGACGTACGGGAGGTGGCCGAAGAGCGGGGTCTGCTTCGCGATGCCCAGGTCCGTCAGTGCCGCGTACAGGGCGATCTGGCGGGGGGTGGAGGAGAGCAGGTCCTCGCCGCGCAGGACGTGGGTGATCTCCATCAGCGCGTCGTCGACCGGGTTGACCAGCGTGTACAGCGGGGCGCCGTTCGCGCGGACGATGCCGTAGTCCGGCACGTTCTCCGGCTCGTACGTGATGTCACCGCGGACCAGGTCCGTGAACGTGATCGTCTCGTCGGGCATCCGGAAACGCACGATGGGCTTGCGGCCCTCGGTCTCGTACGCCTGCTTCTGCTCGGCGGTCAGCTCACGGCAGTGACCGTCGTAGCCGGAGGGCTTGCCGGCGGCGCGGGCCGCGTCCCGGCGGGCGTCCAGCTCCTCCGTGGAGCAGTAGCAGTAGTAGGCGCGGCCGGCCTCGATGAGCTTCTGCGCGACGTCCTTGTAGATGTCCATGCGCTGCGACTGGCGGTACGGGGCGTGCGGGCCGCCGACCTCGGGGCCCTCGTCCCAGTCGAAGCCGAGCCAGCGCATCGAGTCGAGGAGCTGGTTGTACGACTCCTCGCTGTCGCGGGCCGCGTCGGTGTCCTCGATGCGGAAGACCAGGGTGCCCTTGTTGTGGCGCGCGAAGGCCCAGTTGAACAGGGCCGTGCGGACCAGGCCCACGTGCGGGTTGCCGGTGGGCGAAGGACAGAAACGGACACGGACGGTGGGGGCGGGTGCGCTAGCCACGCTTGACAACCTTGTTGGTGAGAGTGCCGATGCCTTCGATGCTGACGGCGACCTCGTCGCCGATCTGCAGGGGGCCGACCCCTTCCGGGGTGCCCGTGAGGATGACGTCGCCGGGGAGGAGAGTCATTGCCTCGGAGATGTTGGCGATCAGGTCCGCGATGGACGTGATCATCTGGGACGTGGAGCCGAGCTGGCGCTGCTGCCCGTTGACCGTGCACTGGATGCCGAGGTCGGAGGCGGCCGCCACGTCCAGGTTCGTCTCCACCCAGGGGCCCAGCGGGCAGGAGGTGTCGAAGCCCTTGGCGCGGGCCCACTGCTTCTCGCGCTTCTGTACGTCGCGGGCGGTCACGTCGTTCGCCGCGGTGTAGCCGAGGATCACGTCGTTGACGCGCTCGGGCGGGACCTCGCGGCACATCCGGCCGATGACGACGGCCAGCTCCGCCTCGTGGTGCAGCTCCTGCGAGAACGAGGGGTACTGGATCTCGTCGCCGGTTCCGATCACGGACGTCGACGGCTTGAAGAAGGCGAAGGGGGCGTCGGGGACCTCGTTGCCCAGCTCCTTCGCGTGCTCCGCGTAGTTGCGGCCGAAGGCGATCACCTTGTTCGGGAGCACGGGCGGCAGCAGCCGGACCTTGCTCAGCGGGACCTTGGTGCCGGAGAGCTCGAAGTCCGCGAAGGGGATGCCCTTGATGATGTCGAGGACGAGCTCGTCTGGCTTGTCGCCCTCGACCGCGCCGAAGGCGACGTTCCCGTCGATGGAGAATCTGGCGATGCGCACGGGTGGCTGCGCCCCTCATTCTTGCGTTGGGCCCGGGTGGGATGTGACCGCTCCAGGCTAACGCGGCGCCCCTACTGCGGCTTCTCCATAAGGATCGTGCGCTTCGGATTGGCCGTATTCATCGGCAGCGCGGTGGAGTGCTCCGGCAGGAACGGCGCGGCCTGGATCTCCTCGGCGTCCTTGAGATGAGCCAGCGTGGTGCGCCGCGGGTTGGCGAGGTTGAGGAACATCGTCGTCGTCTTCATGGCTGCGCTTGGGAACCTTTTCGGTTGGCTTGAGTTGTGCTTGTAAAGCTTCAGGCTAAACATCCGGTTCCCGCCTCAAGACGGGACGTTGTGATCAGTTGCATGTGAGTTTGCTCACGAGAGGGCCCCCAAATGGGACACTTCGGGCCGCCAACTCGCCAGTAGTAAACGGACATTGCATCACTGAAGACACTATTCCGCTCCCGATCATGGCGACTGGGACACCCCCGGAAAGCGGGGGGTACGCCCGCCAATGTCCCGTTTCACCTAGATCACTTTCTACGGCTCGTCACCCTCCCCTCACAAGGGGTCACGGGCGGTGCGACGTGCGCCTCGGCCCTTGTTGGAGATCCTGCACTGTGCTGAAATTCCCGGGACTGCCGCGGGATGGATCCGGCGCACAGGGCGCGACTCGGCGCCGAGGTGCGGCGGGGAAGGGGAGCCAGCGCCGGTCACTCACGACCAAGGGGGGCGTTTCAGGTCGCCCTTCGAACGACGCCGACACCGTCTTGTCCGCGCATGCGGGCGGGGCGCCTGGTCCAGAGGTTGCGACGCTAGTGCAGGGACGTAAGAACAGGGATGGCAGCGCTGCGGCGGAGCCGGAGCCGCGCGGCGGGACCGGTCCGACAACAGGCGGCTCCCAGCCCCCGCACGCCCAGAACCCGGGGCGCACGGCGTCCGTCGACGCCGGTGCGTCCGGTGGTTCGGCCACGCCCGCGCCGCCCTCGGCCAAGGCCAAGGCGCCCACCGGGCCCGGCCCGCGAATAGCCCTGCGGAACTGGCGCATCTCGACCCGTCTGGTCGCTCTGCTGACGCTGCCCGTGGTCGCCGCGACCTCGCTGGGCGCGCTACGCATCTCGGAGTCCCTCGACGAAATTCAGCAGCTCGACAACATGAAGCTGCTGACCGAGATGACGAAGAAGGCCACCGACCTGGCGTCGGCGCTGCAGGACGAGCGCGACCAGTCGGCGGGGCCGCTGTCGAACAACCCCAAGGCGTCCGACGACTTCAGCATCAAGGCGTCGCGAGCGAAGACGGACCGGGCCAGGTCGACGTTCCTCGATGGGACGTTCAGCGTCGAGGACGACAACCAGTCCAATCTGACGGGTGTGCACGACCACGTCGTGCAGATCGCGTCGCAGCTCACCACGCTCAAGAGCGTCCGCGAGGACGCCTACGCCCCCGGAGCGACGACGTCGCAGACCGTCGAGGCGTACAGCCGCATCATCGAGAACCTCCTGTCGCTCTCCACCGACATGGCGCAGGCGACCAGCAACCCGGAAATGATCGAGCGCACGCGCTCGCTCGCCGCGTTCTCCTCCGCGAAGGAGTACGCCTCCGAGCAGCGCGCCATCATCGCCGCCGCCCTGCCGCCGAACAGCTCCCAGTTCGGCAAGCTCTCGGAGACGGACCGGCAGTACGGTCTCTCCGCGGCCGAAAGTCTCGACAACTCGCTCAACTCCTTCCGCAACGTCTACGGGTCCGATGTGGCGAGCGAGCTTCTGAAGCCGCTCACGGAGAACAACGCCACCATCAAGGCGGCGGACACCTACGCGGACCGGGTCCTGTCCAAGTCGGACGGCATGCGGTCCCAGGACAAGCGCTCCTACAAGGACTGGGTCGACGCGGACAGCTCCCGTTTCCAGGAGATGTCCAAGATCGAGCTGACGCTGCTCAACCAGATGGAGCAGCAGGCGCGCGAGCTGCGCAACTCCTCCGAGCAGTCGGCCATCATCAACGGTGCGCTGATCCTGCTCGTGCTCGGCGTCTCGCTCGTCGGCGCGTTCGTCGTGGCCCGCTCCATGATCCGGTCGCTGCGCCGGCTGCAGGACACCGCGACCAAGGTCGCCCAGGACCGCCTGCCCGAGCTGGTCAAGCAGCTGTCCGAGTCCGACCCGCAGGACGTCGACACGTCCGTGGAGTCGGTCGGTGTGCACTCCCGGGACGAGATCGGCCAGGTCGCCGCGGCCTTCGACGACGTGCACCGCGAGGCGGTCCGCCTCGCCGCCGAGCAGGCCCTGCTGCGAGGCAACGTCAACGCGATGTTCACCAACCTGTCGCGCCGCTCGCAGGGCCTCATCCAGCGCCAGCTCTCCCTCATCTCCGAGCTGGAGTCGCGCGAGGCCGACCCCGACCAGCTCTCCTCGCTGTTCAAGCTCGACCACCTCGCGACCCGTATGCGCCGTAACGGTGAGAACCTGCTCGTGCTCGCGGGTGAGGAGCCCGGTCGTCGGTGGACGCGGCCCGTGCCGCTCGTCGACGTGCTGCGTGCCGCCGCGTCCGAGGTGGAGCAGTACGAACGCATCGAACTCGCCTCGGTGCCCCCGACCGAGGTCGCCGGCCGCGTGGTCAACGACCTCGTGCACCTGCTCGCCGAGCTGCTGGAGAACGCGACCTCGTTCTCGTCGCCGCAGACCAAGGTGAAGGTGACCGGTCACGCGCTGCCCGACGGGCGCGTGCTGATCGAGATCCACGACACGGGTATCGGCCTGTCCCCCGAGGACCTGGCCGCCATCAACGAGCGGCTCGCCGCGCCGCCCACCGTGGACGTGTCGGTCTCGCGCCGCATGGGTCTGTTCGTGGTCGGCCGGCTGTCGCAGCGGCACGGCATCCGTATCCAGCTCCGTCCTTCCGACTCCGGTGGTACGACCGCGCTGGTCATGCTGCCCGTCGATGTCGCCCAGGGCGGCAAGAAGATTCCCGGTCAGGGTGGTGCAGGCGGCCCGGGCGCGGCGCAGGCCCCCGGCGGCGCCGTCGGTGCCGCCGGTGCGCGGCGCGGTGTCGCGCCGGGCGCCAGTGGCGGCGGTCCTGGCCTCCTCGGCGCCGGGCCCAGTGCGGCGCGGCCGCAGGTCGGCGCCGGTGGTGGCCCCCGGGCGGCACTCCCCGCCCGCGACGGCGGCTCCCAGAACCCGCAGGGTCCGCAGAACCCGCAGGGTCCGCGCGACGGCGGCCAGCAGCGCGGCCCTCAGGCACCGCAGAATCCGCAGATGCCGCAGCGTCCGCAGGCCCCCCAGCCCGCTCACGCCCAGCAGAACCCGCAGGGCCCGCAGAATCCGCAGGCCCCGACCGGTTCGGGCACCGGCGCCTTCAACGGTGTCGGGCAGGGTCCCGTCCCGCCGCAGCAGCGCACGCACAACGACCCGGCCGAGAAGCAGGGGCGCCGCCGTCCGGTGCTGCCTCCGCGCGGCGGGCCGCGTGCCGAGCTGCCGGGCGGCAACCCGCAGCCCCGCGTGCCGAGTTGGAGCGACGAGAACGCGCAGCCGAACCTCGACGCGCCGCGCGGTCACGACGAGCCGGACTCGACGTCGCAGTTCCCGCGGATCCAGGACGAGCGGCAGGGCCCGGCTGCCACGGCCGAGTTCGCCCGCCCCGACTACGACGCGCCGCCTCCCGCGCCCCGCTCCGGCCCCGGCCAGGTTCCGGGCCAGGGCACCGGTCAGTTCGTCCGTAACGACGTGTTCGGCGGCATACCGAACGGGAACGGTGCGCCGGCCGCCGGTGGCAACGGCTTCCGGGACAGTGGCCTGCCGAACCGCCAGGACCCTTCCGGCACGGGCCAGTTCGAGCGCCCGCAGGACCCGGCCGACGCCGGTCTGTACGGCCGACCGCAGGACCCGTCCGGGACCGGCCAGTACGAGCGTCCCCAGGGTCCGGCCAACACCGGGCAGTACGGCCGGCCGCAGATCCCGTCCGACACCGGGCAGTACGAGCGGCCGCAGGGCCCCTCCGGCACCGGGCAGTACGAGCGGCCGCAGGACCCGTCGAACACCGGCCAGTACGAGCGTCCCGCCGCGCCGCGGCAGCGCGGTGGCGGGCAGGACCAGGGCGTCCCGCAGCAGGCACAGCAGTCGCAGCAGGAGTACCTGCCGCCGGCCAGCGAGCCGGGCGACGGTCGCACGCCGCTGTACGACACGCTGGAAACGAACTGGTTCCACGGCCAGCAGGGCCAGAGCCAGGGTCAGTACCAGGATCCGCAGCTCGGGCAGCAGGGCCACCCCCTGCCGCAGCGCGGTGCTCAGCAGGCCGCCCCGCAGCAGGCCCAGCAGCGTCCGCAGGCGCCCGCACGTCAGGCGCCCGCCTCCCCCGATTCCGGCCAGACCCAGGCCAATTGGCGGCAGTCCCCCAACGACGAGCTGATGCGTCAGGCCGAGCGGGTGCGCAAGCCCGCCGCGGGCGGCGTCACCGTCTCGGGTCTGCCGCGTCGTGTGCCCCGGGCGAACCTCGTGGCGGGCACGGCTCAGGAGCAGCAGCAGAACCAGACCGGTCCTCAGGTCTCACGCGCACCCGACGAGGTGCGCGGACGGCTGACCAATCTCCGTAGGGGCATCCAGCAGGGCCGGCAGGCCGGTGGCACCGGCCAGACCGGCAGCTACCCCCGCCCCACTCACCAGCAGGAGCGTTAGTTGAGCCAGATGAGCCAGGCGGCACAGAACCTGAACTGGTTGATCACCAACTTCGTGGACAACACGCCGGGGGTCTCCCACACGGTCGTGGTGTCCGCGGACGGCCTGCTGCTCGCGATGTCCGAGGGCTTTCCGCGCGATCGCGCGGACCAGCTGGCGGCCGTGGCGTCGGGTCTGACCTCGCTGACGGCGGGGGCCTCGAGAATCTTCGAGGGCGGGCCGGTGAATCAGACGGTCGTGGAGATGGAGCGCGGCTTTCTTTTCATCATGTCCGTCTCCGACGGATCATCGCTCGCCGTGCTCGCGCACCCGGACTGCGACATCGGTCTCGTCGGGTACGAGATGGCGCTCCTCGTCGACCGGGCCGGCGCCGTGCTCACCCCCGATCTCCGTGCAGAACTGCAGGGAACCCTGCTGCACTGACGGGGGTGACGACCGGTAACCCCGGCCACACCTGAAGTCTGGTGCACCACCAGCCCCAGAAGCCAGAGAAGACACGTAATCCCCTTCCGATCTGCGTCCCGTCACCGTACGGCCGTCACAATCCCCCCACCGGCCAACCCTCAGACGGCAGGCCCCCGCCCCGCCGTCCCGCCCGGAGGATCCATGACCCCGCCCACCGCTCCTCACGATCCGTACGGCAGCGCAGCCGCACACGCCGCCTACGGTTTTGAGGGCGACCAGCCGCTGGTCCGCCCCTACGCGATGACCGGCGGCCGGACCCGGCCGCGCTACCAGCTCGCCATTGAGGCGCTGGTCAGCACGACCGCCGACCCCTCAGCCCTGGGCACGCTGCTGCCCGAGCACCAGCGCATCTGCCACCTGTGCCGCGAGGTGAAGTCGGTCGCCGAGGTGTCGGCTCTGCTGTCGATGCCGCTCGGGGTGGCCCGGATCCTCGTCGCGGACCTGGCCGAGGCCGGGCTCGTCGCGATCCACCAGCCAGGCGGCGACGAGAACAACGGCGGCGCGCCGGACGTGACGCTGCTGGAAAGGGTGCTCAGTGGACTTCGCAAGCTCTGACGGCGCCACGGGGGCCGCTCCCCGGTCGACCACCTCGGCCAAGATCGTGGTGGCCGGTGGTTTCGGCGTCGGCAAGACGACGTTCGTCGGCGCCGTCTCCGAGATCAACCCGCTGCGCACGGAGGCCGTCATGACGTCCGCGTCCGCGGGCATCGACGACCTGACGCACACCGGGGACAAGACGACGACCACCGTCGCCATGGACTTCGGCCGCATCACGCTCGACCAGGATCTGATCCTGTACCTGTTCGGCACGCCGGGCCAGGACCGTTTCTGGTTCATGTGGGACGACCTGGTGCGCGGCGCGATCGGTGCGGTCGTCCTGGTGGACACGCGCCGCCTCGCGGACTGCTTCCCGGCGGTCGACTACTTCGAGAACTCCGGCCTGCCGTTCGTCGTCGCCCTCAACGGCTTCGACGGGCACCAGCCGTACGCCCCCGAAGAGGTGCGCGAGGCGCTGCAGATCGGCCCCGACGCCCCGATCATCACGACGGACGCCCGGCACCGTGCGGATGCAAAGAGTGCGCTGATCACGCTGGTGGAGCACGCTCTGATGGCTCGTCTCAAGTAGACGGAAACGGTCGAAATTCGGCCGACAAGTGGCCGGATACGTACGGCAGTTGTCGTAGGCCCTTTCGGCGGCCCCTGTGGGCTTTGACACGCGGGGCCGCTGTGTTCATAACGTTTCGACAGAGAATTCCGTGGGTGCGGACACACGTCGCGCACAGCCGGTTCCACTGTGCGCACAAGAGCCCCGCCTTTTGGCGGGGCTCGCTCTTTATGACCGTTTTATCTGGGGCATGCATCACGTGGAGCTTCCGGTTCCGACTGTTTGTGAGTGCACCTCCTGACGTGCTGGAATGCGCTGAACTGCCCAGTAGATACGGGCCTGGAGACACACAGCGGCACAACGTAGGTGCCGACGCCGAGAGGTTGTTGGTCGAGTGAGGCGAAGCAAGAACAGTCCCGAGCCGGCGTCGGCGCGGGGCAACTTCACCCCGCCGCCGCGCACAGCGGCGCAGGCCGCCCAGGCCGAGACGGCGCCACTGAAGCCGTCGGGCGGCCGGATGTCGCCGCGCAACTGGCGTGTGCCCACGAAGCTGAACGCGATCCTGCTCATACCCGTGCTGGTCGGCCTGGTCATGGGCGGCTTCCAGGTGAACAGCTCCATCGACACCTGGCACGAGGCCCAGGACGCCGAGAACACCGCGCGCCTGGTCCAGGCCTCGCTGAAGTACGGCGACCAGCTCATCCAGGAACGCGACGTCTCCGCCGCGCCCCTGCTCCAGGGCAAGAAGAACGACCCCAAGGTCGTGCGGGCCCGCGCGGCGACGGACACCGCCGCCGACGAGTTCCACGCGGCGGCGCAGAACATGCCGCACAAGGAGGGCCTGGAGCGCCGCATGGCGCAGTTCACCAAGGTCGAGGGCGGCCTGGACAAGCTGCGCGCCGCTTCGTACACCTCCAAGCTTCCCGGCGTGGCGACCGAAGAGGGCTATGTCGCCATCCAGCACCCGCTGATGGAGTTCGCCAACGAGCTGGGTCTCGGCACCGGAAACATCACCAGCTACGGCCGCACCGTCTACGCGATCTCGCTCACCAAGGCGGCGCTCTCCCTGGAGCGCTCCATCGGTATGCACCTGCTGGTGAAGCCCGGTCCGACCGTGACGACGTTCGCCAAGCAGCGCACCGCGCTCGGCAGCTACGCCTACCTCGAGGGCATCGCTCTCGAGGAGTACAAGGGCGGCGGTACGCAGCAGGACCTCGACAACCTCAACGCCACGATCAAGAAGCTGAAGTCCGACGGCGCCCAGCAGGCCGCCGCCGCCAAGGCGAAGGACCCGAGCTACGTCCCGCCGCCGGCCGACACCACCGAGATGGTCGGCGACATCGTGGCGCTGCCCAGCACTCAGCCCAGCGCCCGCCTCGCTCTCGCCCAGAAGGGCGTGACGGCGGAGAACTGGTGGGCGGTCAACACCGCGAAGTTCAACGCGTACCGCACGATCGAGTCGGACCTCGCCGACAAGGCCGTGACCGAGGCCTCCGGCATCGCCGACGACGCGAAGCGGGAAGCCGTCGTCATCGGCGCCGCCGTCGTGATCGCCCTGCTCGCGGCGTTCCTGCTCGCCGGGATGATGGCCCGCCAGATGTCCCGCTCGATGCGCCGCCTGCGCTCCGCCGCCTTCGACGTGGCCGAGCAGCGGCTGCCGATGCTCGTCGACCAGCTCTCGCGCACCGATCCGGGCCGCGTGGACACCCGCGTCCAGCCGATCCCGATCAACACCACGGACGAGATCGGCGAGGTCGCCCGCGCCTTCGACCAGGTGCACCGGGAAGCGGTACGGCTCGCCGCCGAGCAGGCCCTGCTGCGCGGCAACATCAACGCGATCTTCACCAACCTGTCGATCCGCAACCAGTCGCTGATCGAGGGCCAGCTGACCCTCATCACCGACCTGGAGAACAACGAGGCCGACCCGGACCAGCTGGAGAGCCTCTTCCGCCTGGACCACCTCGCGACCCGTATGCGCCGCAACGGCGAGAACCTCCTGGTCCTCGCCGGCGAGGAGCCCGGCCGCCGCTGGGACCAGCCGGTCCCGCTGGTGGACGTGTTGCGTGCCGCCACCTCCGAGGTCGAGCAGTACGAGCGTGTCGAACTGTCCGGCGTGCCGGAGGCCGACATCCACGGCCGCGCGGTCACCGACCTCGTGCACGCGCTCGCCGAGCTCTTGGAGAACGCCACGACGTTCTCCTCCCCGCAGACCAAGGTCCGCGTCACCGCGACCCGTCTCCCCGACAGCCGCATCATGATCGAGATCCACGACAAGGGCATCGGCCTCACCGCCGAGGACTTCGCGGACATCAACCACAAGCTGGCCAACCCGCCGACCGTGGACGCCGCGATCTCCCAGCGCATGGGCCTGTTCGTGGTCGGCCGCCTCGCCGACCGGCACGGCATCCGCGTCCAGCTGCGCCCCTCGGGCGAGCAGGCGGGCACGACGTCGCTGGTCATGCTCCCGGACGCGATCACGCACGGCGGCAGCGGGCAGCAGCAGGGCGAGGGCGAGTTCACCGTCTCGACGATGATTCCGCAGGAGCCGGTCTTCGTGAAGGAGCCGCTGCGCACCGCGGCCGAGCTCGGTTTCGACGACAGCCGCTACGAAGTGCCGGACGACGCCCGCGAGTTGGACCCGGTCGGCCGCTCCCTGATGCGGGAGGAGCGTCGTGCGGCCCTGGAGGCCCAGACGTACGGCCAGGACGCCGAGGGTCCGCAGCACTCCCAGCCGAACCAGCCGAACCACCCGGCCTTCGCAGAGCAGTCCGGGTACGACGGTCAGCAGCTCGGTTACGACCATCAGCAGCAGATCTCCTACGAGGATCAGCGGCAGGACGTCTACGACGACCGGCAGCAGGTCTCGTACGACGGTTTCGCCCCCGCGCAGCCGGGCTACGACCACGGTCAGCAGGACGCCTACACTCCTGGCCCTGCCACGCAGGACGGCTATGCGGAATCTCCCCGGGATTCCTACAACGCGTTCGAGCAGCCGGTCCGGCAGGCCGACTGGCAGGCGCGGGACAGCTACCAGGGCGACTTCCGGACGCCGTTCTCCCCCGAAGCGGAATCCGTGCAGGCCACTGACGCGACGGGCCGGGAGAGCGTAGGCTTCGAACCGGGTGCTACCACCGGTACGGGGATGGCGGCCGGTCCCTCCCCCTCCGTCTCGCACGATCTGACCGAGGCCGGCCTCCCGCGCCGCGGCTCCAGCGCCTCCCAGCGTCAGGAACCGGCGCAGGACGAGGCCGCCCAGGCCACCGAGGCCACCGAGGGCGCAGTGGCCGCCACCGACGACAGCTGGCGTTCGTCCAACGACGAGCGCTGGGGGCGCGCGGAGCGGCTGAAGCAGCCGACGGCGGGCGGGGTCACCTCGTCCGGGCTGCCGCGCCGGGTACCCAAGGCCAACCTGATCGAGGGCACCGCGGAATCGACGCCGCAGGGCGGACCGCAGATATCCCGCGCCCCCGAGGATGTGCGGGGCAGGCTGAGCAATCTGCGCCGGGGCGTGCAGCGCGGGCGCAGTGAAGGCAGTGGCGAGCAGCAGTGACCGTAGTGACGATGAACGGCCAGGACAGCGGGTTTCCCGGTGGCCCTGACAGCACCTACTCCCAGGAGCGTTAGTGTGAGCCCGATGAGCCAGGCGGCACAGAACCTGAACTGGTTGATCACGAACTTCGTGGACAACACCCCCGGGGTGTCCCACACCGTGGTGGTCTCCGCCGACGGACTTCTTCTGGCGATGTCCGAAGGGTTCCCCCGTGACCGCGCCGACCAGCTGGCGGCGGTCGCGTCGGGACTGACCTCGTTGACCGCGGGCGCGTCCCGCATCTTCGAGGGAGGCGCGGTGAACCAGACAGTTGTGGAGATGGAGCGAGGATTCCTCTTCATCATGTCCGTATCCGACGGTTCTTCTCTTGCCGTCCTTGCACACCCCGAGGCGGACATTGGTCTCGTTGGGTACGAGATGGCCCTTCTTGTCGACCGTGCGGGTTCGGTTCTCACGCCCGACCTGCGTGCGGAGCTCCAGGGAAGCCTTCTCAACTAACAGACAGGCGGTGCGTTTTCGCGCCTCGTGGCCGTAAAGTTTCGGGACGCGGCTCCACAGTGATGGTGCCCAGCGCAGTCGGAGGAGGAGTACGTGTCTGGTTCAGCAACACCCCCGAGCGGTTCGTCGGCCCATTGGCCGCCCTACGGCCCTGCCCAGGGTCAGGGTCAGCCCGGCGCGGGTCGTGACGATGGTTCGCAGAACCGGTACAACTTCCCCTCCACGCCGAGCCACGCCCGGCCCACCCGGCAGCCCGGTCCTTACGACCAGCCGCCCGCGCCCCGCATCCAGCCCGTGCAGCCGCAGCCGCGTCCTGACGCGAGGCCCGCGCCCGCCGCCAACAATCCCCTGGTGCGCCCGTACGCCATGACGGGCGGCCGCACCAGGCCGCGCTACCAGCTCGCCATCGAGGCGCTGGTGCACACCACCGCGCAGCCGCACCAGTTGCAGGGCCAACTGCCCGAGCACCAGCGGATCTGCCATCTCTGCCGAGAGATCAAGTCGGTGGCCGAAATTTCGGCCCTGCTCACCATCCCCCTCGGCGTGGCCAGGATTCTCGTCGCCGACTTGGCGGAAGCGGGCCTGGTCGCCATCCATCAGCCCGGCGGCGACGACAGCGCCGGCGGCCAGCCAGACGTGACCTTGCTCGAAAGGGTGCTCAGTGGACTTCGCAAGCTCTAGCGGAGGGCCGGTTGCTCAAAGTCGCTCCACCACGTCCGCGAAGATCGTGGTGGCGGGCGGCTTCGGCGTCGGCAAGACGACGTTCGTCGGCGCCGTGTCGGAGATCAACCCGCTGCGCACCGAGGCCGTCATGACGTCCGCGTCCGCGGGCATCGACGACCTGACCCACACCGGGGACAAGACGACCACGACGGTCGCCATGGACTTCGGCCGCATCACGCTCGACCAGGATCTGATCCTGTACCTGTTCGGCACGCCGGGCCAGGACCGTTTCTGGTTCATGTGGGACGACCTGGTGCGCGGCGCGATCGGCGCCATCGTCCTGGTGGACACGCGCCGCCTCGCGGACTGCTTCCCGGCGGTCGACTACTTCGAGAACTCCGGCCTGCCGTTCGTCATCGCCCTCAACGGCTTCGACGGCAGCCAGCCCTACGGCCCTGACGAGGTCCGTGAAGCGCTGCAGATCGGCCCGGACACCCCGATCATCACGACGGACGCGCGACACCGTGCAGATGCAAAGTCTTCGTTGATCACCTTGGTCGAGCACGCGTTGATGGCGCGCCTGCGCTAGCCGGACCATGGTCCGTCTTGTACCTTCGCCCCGCTGGTGTGCACCAGCGGGGCGATTCTGTTCTCCGCGCCGTCGTTGCCAATTGGAATCCGGCGCCACCTCTCGGCCATGCTCGGGCGGTCTCCTCCGGCCAGGTCCGCACGTCCCTCACATGCGTGTTGTGTCCGGACACTTGCGCGTACGGGCAGTAATACCTTTGGCTATAGGTTGAGTTCGTCCGAGATGTCCGGTACCGAGTCTGACCGGATCTGCATACCTGCCACTGTGATGATTTCGCTCGCTCTCGCGCTCACCTTGTGGGGGCGGGACGATGTGCGATGTCCGCCCTAACTAAGGGCGATATGAGAGCAGGAAGCGGAGCCATCCGATGAGTTTGTCCCACCCGGGCGCCAGGGCTACCAGAGTCGGTGCCGTCGTGGCGAGACCCGAAAGGCCTCCAAGTCCGCGGCCCGAGCCGCCGGGAAGTGCCTGTGCCTCGGAGCAGCACCCGCTGCACGACGCGCTTCGCGAGGCACAGGAAGGCGACGAACGGGCTTTCCGTACCGTCTACGAGATGCTGCAGCCCCGACTCCTTCCGTACGCGCGCGCCCTGGTGGGCGTGACGGAAGCCGAGGACGTGCTCTCCGACAGCTGGCTCCAGATCGCCCGGGACCTGCACAAGTTCCGGGGTGACGGCGCGGGCTTCCACGGTTGGTGCAATCGGATCGTGCGCAACAGGGCGCTGGACCACATCCGTTGGCGCAAGCGCCGCCCCGAGTCCATCGACGACGTCTCGGAGATGGGCGAACGGCCCGCCCCGGACGACACGTCCGAGCAGGCCCTGAGCACCATCGGCACCGAGCGGGCCATGGCCCTGGTGGCCCAGCTTCCGCGCCAGCAGGCGGAGGCAGTGATGCTGCTCGCCGTCGTCGGACTCGACGCCAAGCGCGCGGCCGGCATCCTCGGCAAGCGCGTCGGTGCCGTGCGCACGGCCGCCCACCGCGGCATCCGCAAGCTCTCCTGCCTCGTCACGGAGACCGCACACCCGTAGCTGCTCGCAGCCGCGCTCCTCGGCAACTCCTGGCAGCCATCCGGCGCGAGGAGTTCCCCGCACCACCTTCCGCCCCGCGCGGAAGGCGCGCCCAGGCCCCCGGCGCGGACGCACCCACCGGACACGCGGCTCCGCACAGACGGAGCCGGCTCGTGCGTGTCCTTCGGTCGCGTCCACACCCGCGTTCACCGGTCGATGCAGAACCGGTCGCGCGAGGACGGGCCCAGCCCTTCCGTGTCGCCCTCTCACAGGGCCCAGCACGCGGATGCCTGCCGCTCTTCTCGCTCACCGGCCCCGGCACCACCCGGTCGAATCGCGGGGATCCGCACGCCCCTGAGCGAACACGCAGAGGATTCGAATGCATACGCACAGACACACAGCGACGCCACCGTCGCCGCTGCCCCGTAGGACAGTGGCGACGGTGGCGTCGGATTGCTCCCTGCGGGCCCGGAAAGGGCCTGCCCGGTCAGCCGGACACGTCGGTGTCGACGTCGCCCAGCGCCAGTTCGGCCCACACCACCTTTCCGGTGGGCGTCGGGGTCATACCGACCGCGGAGGCCTGGGCGGCCACCAGGAACAGGCCTCGGCCGCCGGTCGACATGAAGTCGGGCGGCTCGGTGGGTATCACCACCAACTCGGGCGACGAGTCCGTCACTTCGAGGCGGACGCCACCGTCGGTCCGACGCATGACGAACTCGAACATGCTGTCGTCACAGTGCCGCACGTTGCTGCACAGCTCCGTCGCGACGAACGAGGTGTCGTAGACCAGCTTCTGCAGCCCCCAGCAGCGCAGGCGGGCGCCCACGATCCTGCGGATCTGCTCCAGGCGTTGCGGGCTGTACTCCATACGGATCGCACACGGCCGATCGATCACATCGACCTCATCCGTTGGCTGGTCCGGCATTACCCCTCCGGGGGTCGCGTAGCGGTCAACTCGCTTGCAGACACTGCACGTTGCGTGAGCATCATGTATCCGAAAGTATTGCTGAGGCAAGTATTACGCTCGAGTACTATGCCGTTGGGAGGGAAACGCATATGACAGTTGTGTGGCCGGAAGGGGCGGGACATCATGTGGCCATGTCCCAGAGCGAGATGCCCACCATGCGCAGCCGCCGCCTCGGTGCCGAGCTGCGCCAACTGCGCACCGATGCCGGCCTGAAGGTCAACGACGCGGCCTTGGCACTCGAGTGCGGACAACCCAAAATCAGTCAGATCGAGACGGGCAAACGCGGCATTCGCCAGCTGGATCTGACAACTTTGCTCAATCTGTACGGTGTCGTGGACGAGAAGCAGCGGGCCAACCTCAAGCGGCTGGCCAAGGACGTCCACCAGGTCGACTGGTGGTCCGGACAAGGGCCGCTCCTCAGCGACGACTTGCGCGACTACCTGACGCTGGAATCGGATTCTTCGCTCGTGCGGTCTTTTGAACCGTCGGTGCTACCTGGGCTGTTGCAGACAGAGGCATATATGCGTGAGATATTCACCGCAGGAGCGGAAGCGGATCGAGTCGAACCCCTTGTGAAGACTCGACTGAAGCGCAAGGATCTACTCAGCGGGTCTGCAGAATTCCGCCTGAGAGTTGTCATCGACACCGCCGCGTTGCACCGGATTCCCGGGCCGCAAGAGTTGATCGATGAACAGTTTGAACACCTGATAGAAACAGGTGAGTTGCCCAATGTCACCATCCAGGTTCTGCCCCTGGACATAACCTTGCCTCTGGCGCAGTACGCTCCGTACACGCTCTTCACCATGCGCGGAGAACCTTCGGTACAGGTGGCATGGTTGGAGCATATGACCGGTGGCACGCTCCTTGAGCAACGCCCCGACGTGGAGATGTACACCAAGGCCTGGGACGACCTGACGGCCGGCGCACTTTCTCCGGCCCAGTCCCGTCAGTACATCAAAGACCGAATCAAGCATGAAAGCGGGTCGTGATGCCCCCCACTTCCGCACCCACCGCGGCATACCTCGAAATCGGGTCAGCGGTGTGGCACAAGAGCACTTTCAGCGGCGCATCCAACGGATGTGTCGAACACGCAACACTATCTTCGAACCTGCGGGCGGTCCGCGATACGAAGAACCGGGAGTCCGGAGCGATCGTCTTCGATTCCCCAGCATGGCTGGCATTTGTTGAAGGCGTAAACTCGGGGGCTTTGTCGCTATGAGCACGCCAACGACGGACACCCTTTCCTCCGATATCGAGATCGACTTCGACATCGAGCGGGAAAAGGCACACCTGTACTCTCTCGACCTCTCCGATGTCCAGTGGCGAAGCGCCCCGGGCGGCCCCGCGGACGGGCCTGTGGAGGTCGCCGCGCTCGGAGACGGAGGAGTGGCCATGCGCAACCCGGCGGACCCGCGAGGACTCGTCCTGCGGTTCAACGCCCGGGAGTGGGAGGCCTTCAGGCTGGGGGCGCTGCACGGCGAGTTCGACTGAGTAGGCGCCTGACGCACGCAGAAAGTGAGCCCCGCCCGGTTCGGGCGGGGCTCACTTTCTGCGGGGCGCGGGCGGGCCGGAGACAGGCGCTCAGCCCTGCCAGGAGTGCGGCGCGCGGAAGCCGTACTGGCGCTCCAGGCGGCGCCAGCCGGCCTTGTCGCGGCCGCGGGCGGGCGCGACAGGTGCGGTGGCGGCGCGGGCCAGCAGGATCGCGGTGATGGCCGCGACCTCCTCGGGCTCGGCGTGGCCCTTCTCGACACGGATGTCAGGCATGGACATAGGGGCAGGTCTCCTACGAGTAGGTGCCGCTACTGCGGCGGGTTGCCGTGCTTGCGGGACGGCAGGTCGGCGTGCTTGGTGCGCAGCATCGCGAGGGAGCGGGCGAGTACCTCGCGGGTCTCGGCGGGGTCGATGACGTCGTCGACCAGGCCGCGTTCGGCCGCGTAGTACGGGTGCATCAGCTCGGCCTTGTACTCCTTGACCATGCGGGTGCGCATGGCCTCGGGGTCCTCGGCCTCGGCGATCTGCCGGCGGAAGATCACGTTGGCCGCGCCCTCGGCGCCCATCACGGCGATCTCGTTGGTCGGCCAGGCGTAGGTGAGGTCGGCGCCGATGGACTGGGAGTCCATGACGATGTAGGCACCTCCGTACGCCTTGCGCAGGATCAGCGAGATCCGCGGCACGGTCGCGTTGCAGTACGCGTACAGCAGCTTGGCGCCGTGCCGGATGATCCCGCCGTGCTCCTGGTCGACCCCGGGAAGGAAGCCCGGGACGTCGAGAAGGGTCACGATGGGGATGTTGAAAGCGTCGCACATCTGGACGAAGCGGGCAGCTTTTTCGCTCGCCTCGATGTCCAGGACGCCCGCGAGGGCCTGCGGCTGGTTGGCGACGATGCCGACGACCTGGCCGTCCAGGCGGGCCAGGGCGCAGATGATGTTGCGCGCCCAGCGCTCGTGGACCTCCAGGTAGTCGCCGTCGTCGACGAGCTCCTCGATGACCTTGGTCATGTCGTAGGGGCGGTTGCCGTCCGCCGGGACCAGGTCCAGCAGGACGTCGCCGCGCCGGTCCGCCGGGTCGTCGGAGTCGACGGTGGGCGGGTTCTCGCGGTTGTTCTGCGGGAGCATCGACAGGAGGTAGCGGACCTCGGCGATGCAGGTCTCTTCGTCGTCGTAGGCGAAGTGGCAGACGCCCGAGGTCTCGGCGTGCACATCGGCGCCGCCCAGGCCGTTCTGGGTGATCTCCTCGCCGGTGACCGCCTTGACCACGTCGGGTCCGGTGATGAACATCTGCGAGGTCTCGCGGACCATGAACACGAAGTCGGTGAGAGCCGGGCTGTAGGCCGCGCCACCCGCGCACGGGCCGAGCATCACGCTGATCTGCGGGATGACACCGGACGCCTTGGTGTTGCGCTGGAAGATGCCGCCGTACCCGGCAAGGGCACTGACACCCTCCTGGATGCGGGCGCCCGCGCCGTCGTTCAGCGAGACCAGCGGCGCACCGGCCGCGATGGCCATGTCCATGATCTTGTGGATCTTCGTGGCGTGGGCCTCGCCCAGCGCGCCACCGAAGATCCGGAAGTCGTGCGCGTAGACGAAGACCGTCCGGCCCTCGACCGTGCCCCAGCCGGTGATCACACCGTCCGTGTAGGGCTTCTTGGCCTCCAGGCCGAAGCCGACCGCGCGGTGCCGGCGCAACTGCTCGACCTCGTTGAACGACCCTTCGTCCAACAGCAGCTCGATACGCTCGCGCGCCGTCAGCTTGCCCTTGGCACGCTGGGCCGCGGTCGCCTTCTCACTGGGTCCGCGCACCGCCTGCTCACGAATCGCGTGCAGCTCGGCAACGCGCCCACGGGCGTCGGTGGGCTCGTCCCCTGGAGTGGAGGCGGTCTCGTCCAAAACGGTCATGTAGTGACCTTACGAAGCCGACCAAGGAAAACGGGCCGTCGACTTCGGACAGTCTCCGGCTCGTTTTCCTGGTAGCCCTGAACAGAACCCGGGCCGCGTGCAGCTGAAGTTACTGCTCAAGACCCTGTCGGCTTGTAGAGGTCGTACAAAGATGCCGCATGAGAGACCCGTCACACTCCGCAGCGGAAGCGCGCTTTTCGGCTACTGGGTACACGCGTAGACGGCGCTCGCTCCCAGCTCCTCCTCGATCCGGATGAGCCGGTTGTACTTGGCCGTGCGGTCGGAGCGCGACAGGGAACCCGTTTTGATCTGGCCGCAGCCGGTGGCCACCGCCAGGTCCGCGATCGTCGTGTCCTCGGTCTCGCCCGAGCGGTGCGAGATGACCGTGGCCCAGCCGGCCCGGCGGGCCGCGGAGACGGTGCCGAGCGCCTCGGTCAGCGTACCGATCTGGTTGACCTTGACCAGGACCGCGTTGCCCACCCCGGTCCTGATGCCCTCCCTGACCAACGCCTCGTTCGTGCAGAACACGTCGTCGCCGGTGAGCTGGCAGCGGTCGCCGACGCGGGCGGTCAGCTCCCGCCAGCCGTCGAGGTCGGTCTCCGCCATCGGGTCCTCGACGGAGACCACGGGGTAGGCGTCGATCAGCTTGGCCAGGTAGTCGACCTGGTCGGCCGAGGTGCGGCGGACGCCTTCGCCGGTGTACGCGTACACGCCGTCGCGGTAGAACTCCGAGGACGCCGGGTCCATGACGAGGCCGATGTCGGCGCCCGGCCGGTATCCGGTGCGTTCGATCGCGGCCATGACGAAGTCGAGCGCCTCCTCGGCCGTGCGCAGCGCGGGCGCGAAGCCGCCCTCGTCGCCGACGCCGGTGGAGTGGCCGGCGGCGAGGAGGTCGCGGCGCAGCGTGTGGAAGACCTCCGAGCCCATCCGGACGGCTTCGGCGAAGGTCGCCGCGCCGACCGGCGCGATCATGAACTCCTGGAAGTCCAGCGGATTGTCGGCGTGGGCGCCGCCGTTGACGATGTTCATCATCGGCATGGGCAGGACGCGGGCGTCGGCCCCGCCGAGGTAGCGGTACAGGGGCAGCCGGTGGGCCGCCGCTGCGGCCTTGGCGGCGGCGAGCGAGACACCGAGCAGGGCGTTGGCGCCGAGCCTGGACTTGGTGGGGGTGCCGTCGAGGGCGATCAGGGTGGCGTCGAGACCGGCCTGGTCGTCGGCGTCGCGCCCGGTGACCGCGGCCGCGATCTCGCCCTTCACGTGCGCCACCGCCCGGTCGACGCCCTTGCCGTGCCAGCGCCCCGCTTCGCCGTCGCGCAGTTCGACGGCTTCGCGGGCGCCGGTGGAGGCGCCGGAGGGGACGGCGGCGCGGCCCAGGGAGCCGTCGGCGAGGACGACATCGACCTCGACGGTGGGGTTGCCGCGGCTGTCGAGGACGGCGCGGGCGGTGACGGAACGAACAGCGGTGTCCTTGACGGTGGAATCAAGTGCCGGTGCGGGCATGGGAGTTCCTTCGCTTGTCACGTGCCGGACCCCGGCTGCGACGACGCTGGCGCTGAGCCCGACGGAGCGAAACTCTACAGCATTGCTGTTCAGTCAGGCTGTTCAGTCACTCTGTTCAGTTGTGCTGTTCAGTCTCGCTGCACAGCGTGGCTCAGCAGGTCGGCTGTGCGGTTTCGCTGGATACCGGCGGGTTAAAGTTCCGTATGCCCACCCCGGAATCCGCCGCCGTCGCCGCCGAACTGCGTACCGCGATGGGCAAGCTCACGCGGCGCGTGAAGCACGAGGACCGGATTCCGCTCGGGCAGGTCGCCGTGCTCGGCGTCCTCGACCGCGACGGCGCCATGACCACCAGCGACCTCGCCGCGGACCAGCGCGTACGCCCCCAGTCGATGGCCCGCGCCGTGGGCCTGCTGATGGAGCAGGGCCTGATCACCCGCCGCCCCCACCCCACGGACGGCCGCAAGCACCTGGTGGAGCTCTCCGACACCGGACGGGCCGCGCTCGAAACGGAGCGCGGCCGCCGGGCCGGCTGGCTCGCTCAGGCCATCGAGGCCGAACTGACCGGCGAGGAGCGGGAGTTGCTGGCGCGCGGCGCCGCCCTCATGGAGCGTCTCGCCGCGCGCTAGCTCCGCCCAGGTGCGAGCTCAGCAGCCGCCGCAGTTGTAGTAGAGGACGTCCCAGTGGTTGCCCTCGTCGGCGTAGATGTTGCCGGAGCCCGACTTGTACTGGGGAGCGCCGTCACCGCGTAGCCCTATGTAGGTGAAGGTGTTCTTGATGTAGTTCGTGACGCAGGTGCTCTTGCCGAAGTCGAGCTTGTAGCCGTTCCAGTGCGAGTACGTGCCGCTCGCGTGGCCGGTCTCGGTGCCGCCGGTGATGTTGAGCGCGCAGCCGGTGGCGCCCTTGAGGGTCTGGGCGCCCTGGGCGGTGGCGAGGTTGAGCTGGTCGAAGGACGTGCAGGTCGCGTTGTTGCGGTTCGAACAGCCTCCGGAGGACGACCAGGTGACGCCGACCGAGCTGAACATCGAGGTCGCGGTGGCGTGACTGATCTTGGTGGCGGCGAAGGCGTCGGTCGCGCCGGCGAGGACGCCGAAGCCCGGGGCGACGAGGGCGCCGGTGGTGAGCGCGAGCGCGGTGAGTGCCGAGCGGATACGCATGGGGAGTTCCTTCCTGCTGTTGACCGTGCTGACCGTGCTGGCTGTGGGACGGCTGTGATGCAGGTGGAGCAAGGGAATGGTGCCCGGTTCTACGCGCGTCCGGAAGAGCGCCTACGCGATCCCCGGGCGCAATCGGGGTGTAATCGCAGAAACACGCTGCGGATGATGTTGAAGGTTGAACATTTCCGCGCTAGAGTCGTCTCTGTTGATAGTTCAACGTTCAACATCATCCGGCATCCACCGTGCCGCCCGTCCCCCCAAGGAGCACGTCATGGGCATCTTCGGCCGCAAGAACGAGACCACCGACACCGGCACCGCGACCCCCGCCGCGGTCAACCCCGACCTGGCCGCCGTCACCGGCGACTACACGGTCGACCCCGCGCACACGACGCTCGGCTTCGTGGCCCGGCACGCCATGGTGACGAACGTGAAGGGCGCCTTCTCGGACTTCACCGGCGAGCTGCACCTGGACGGCGAGGACCCCGCCAAGTCCTCCGCCTCGTTCGACGTGCAGATGGCGAGCATCGACACGGGCAACGCCGACCGTGACGGCCACCTGAAGAGCGCGGACTTCTTCAAGACCGACGAGTTCCCGACGATGACGTTCCGTTCGACGTCCGTCGAGGCGCTGGGCGGCGACGACTACCGCATCACGGGTGACCTGTCGATCCTGGGCACCACCAAGCCGCTCACCATCGACCTTGAGTACAACGGCTCGGCGAAGGACCCGTTCGGCAACGAGCGCGCCGGTTTCGAGGGCAAGGCCGAGATCCTGCGCTCCGCGTGGGGCCTGTCCTGGAACGCGGCGCTGGAGACCGGTGGCGTCCTCGTCTCCGACAAGATCAAGCTGACCTTCGACATCTCGGCGATCAAGAACGCCTGACCCTGCCGGGGTGTTCAGCGAGTTGAGGCGGTCACGAGTTGCGTGGCCGCCAACTCGGCGTTCCGGCAGCCCCGTTCGCGGAGCTCGGGGTGGGCTCCCTGGGCACGTGCGCGCCCCTTTTTGAGTACGACGATGCGGTCCGCGTCGACGACCGTGGACAGCCGGTGCGCGATCACCAGCAGTACTCCACGGTGACCCACAGGGGTGTCGAGGCCTGCCGGGAGCCGGGCCACCGGATCATCGAGTTGGGTACGGGACACCGCATCCCGTACGTCGTGGTCCGTCGCCTCGGGGGCCGCGTACAGCAGGTTGTCGCGCAGGGCGCCCGCGAGGACGGGCGCGCCATGTTCCACGTAGCCGAGTGCCGCGCGCAGAGCGGGCAGGGGCCAGTCGCGGATGCAGCGGCCGTCGACCGTGAGGCTGCCGGAGTCGTGGTCGTAGAAGCGTTCCAGCAGGGCGAAGACCGTGGACTTGCCGGCGCCGGACGGGCCGACGAGCGCGGTGAGGCCGCCGGCCGGGGCCTCGAAGGTGACGCCGTCGTGCGCGGGGGCGCGGGTCTCGTCGTACCGGAAGACGACGTCGCGGAACGCGACCCGGACGGGCCCGGACACCAACTCCCCTGCGTAGCCGACTTGTTGCTCCTCTCCCGGAAGGTCCTCGATCTCCGAGATGCGGGCGATCACCGCGAGCCCGCTGTTGAGGCCGACCCAACCTTCCGTCAACTGCCCCACTCGCCGCGTGACCTGGCTCACAAACTCCGCGCACATGTCACATTCCACCCGTCCCCCACCGTCACAACTGTGAGCACCGACGGGAGGCATTCATGTCCGAGCGCATCGCCGACTGGGCCGACGGCCGGCTGGGGATCTACGGCCTGGGCCGCAAATACCTGCGGAAGGTCTTCCCCGACCACTGGTCGTTCCTGCTGGGCGAGGTCTGCCTCTACACGTTCATCATCCTGATCCTGACGGGCGTCTACCTGACGCTCTTCTTCCATCCTTCGATGAACGAGGTTCAGTACAACGGCAGTTACGTGCCGCTGAGCGGCGTACGGATGTCGGAGGCGTACTCGTCGACGCTCGACATCAGCTTCGACGTGCGCGGCGGCCTGCTCATCCGGCAGATCCACCACTGGGCCGCGCTGATCTTCGTGGCGGCGATGTTCGTGCACATGATGCGGCACTTCTTCACCGGCTCGTTCCGCAAGCCCCGGGAGCTGAACTGGCTGTTCGGCTGGCTGCTGCTCTTTCTCGCCCTGTTCGAGGGCCTGTTGGGGTACTCGCTCCCCGACGACCTGCTGTCAGGGGCGGGCATGCGCCTCATCGAGGGCATGACGCTCTCCGTCCCGATCGTCGGGACGTACCTCTCGTTCTTCCTCTTCGGCGGCGAGTTCCCCGGCAACGACATCGTGGGCCGCTTCTACTCTCTCCACGTGCTCCTGCTGCCGGGCATCATGGCGGCGCTCGTCGTCACCCACCTGATCCTCGTCTTCTACCACAAGCACACCCAGTTCCCCGGCCCGGGAAAGACCGAGCGCAACGTGGTCGGCCAGCCCTTCTTCCCCGTCTACGTCGCGAAGGCGGGCGGCTTCTTCTTCCTGGTCTTCGGGGTGGTGGCGGTGGTCGCGGCCATCGCGTCGATCAACCCCGTCTGGGTGTACGGGCCCTACCGCCCCGACCAGGTCTCCACCGGCGCGCAACCCGACTGGTACCTCGGATTCGCGGAGGGTCTTGTGCGCGTCATGCCCGGCTGGGAGATCGCCTACTGGGGCCACACCCTCAACCTCGGCATTCTCGTCCCGCTCGTCGCGTTCCCGCTGTGGCTGGCCCTCATCGGGGTGTGGCCGTTCATCGAGGCGTGGATCACCGGCGACCGCCGCGAACACCATCTTCTCGACCGGCCTCGAAATCGGCCTGTCCGTACGGGACTCGGTGTCGCCTGGCTGACCGGGTTCTTCGTGGCGATGGGGGCCGGCGGCAACGACCTCTGGGCCACGCGCTTCCACCTCTCCGTGAACGCCATCACCTGGTTCGCGCGGGTGGCGCTGATCGCCGGACCCGTCCTCGCGTACGTCGTCACGAAACGGATCTGCCTGGGCTTGCAGCGCCGCGACCGGGACAAGGTGCTGCACGGGCGGGAGACGGGGATCATCAAGCGCCTGCCCCACGGTGAGTACGTGGAGGCCCACGAGCCCCTGGAAGCCGGGGAGTTGTACCGCCTGACCCAGCATGAGCAGCCTGCCGCGCTGGAAGCCCTCCCGGACACGGACGAACACGGGGTGCGGCGGCGTGTGCGGGCCGTGCAGCGGTTGCGGGTCGCGTTGTCGCAGTGGATGTACGGGGAAGGGTCCCGGATTCCCAAGGCTCGGCGGGAGGAGTTGGAGCCCGGGTCCGCACGTCACTGACTCCCGAACTCGCACCACACGATCTTCCCCGGGTTTCGCCCGGCGATGCCCCACTTGTCGGCGAGCGCCGCCACGAGGTGCAGCCCGCGGCCATGTTCGGCCTCGGGCCCCGGTGCGTCGGCGGCGACCGTGCCGTCTCCGCTGTCCTCCACCTCGATCCGGATGACCCGGTGCTCGCACATCGCGATGTGCAGCCGGAAACCTCTGCCCTACGGGGTGCCGTGCAGCAGTGCGTTGGTCGCCAGTTCGCTCACGCACAGGAGTACATCGTCACAGCGTTCAATTGCATGCCAGTCGTCAAGGGCCCACGCCGTGAACGCGCGAGCCGTGGGGATCGATTTGCGTTCGCGTCGGTAGAACGCCTCGCGCTGCAGCGGGTGTTGATCCATGCGGTGACTGTTGCGCCTGTGCGATGCGCTTCGGCAGCGCGGCAGGTCGTACATCTGCATTTGTACGAGTCCGCGCCGGTCGGGACGGGTTGAGGAGGGGAACGGTGCGCGTATTTTTTGAAGAAGCAGGTGACTTCGTGGCATGCGATCGGGGCTCAGATCGCCAACTACCGATAGCACGCTGGGATGACGCAGGCCGAGTTGGCCGACCGGCTGCGCGTGAGTCAGGACAAGGTGGCGTCGATCGAGCAGGGGCGGAGGCCGGTTAGCCTGGCGCTGGCCGAGTCTCTCGATGAACTCTTCGATACCCGGGGCTCGTTGAAGGTCGCGGTGGCCAAGATTCCAGCCCGGGAGAAGTTCCCGCTATTCGTGGCCGATCTGGTGGAGCTGGAGCAGCAGGCGCGCGCGATCCAGACGTACGAGACCCAGGTCGTGCCCGGACTACTGCAGACGCCGGAGTACATGCGCGCAGTCTTCGATTCCAGTTATCCGCCGATCGAGGACGAGACGCTGGAGGACTGGCTCGCCGGGCGTTTGGAGCGGCAGGCGATCTGGGAGCGTGAGCACCCGCCTTGGTGCAACTTCATCATCGAGGAGGTGGCCTTTCACCGCCCCGTCGGCGACCCGGATGTGATGCGGGCGCAGGTCCGTCGGGTTGTCGAACTGGGCGAACTCCAATGCATGGGCATCCAGATCATGCCTACTCTGCGGCGACCGCACGCCGGGCTCAGCGGCCCGATGGTGCTGGTCGAGACGGTCGACCACGACAGCGTGGCTTACCTGGAGGACCAGTGCATCAGCGCCCTCGTCGAAGACGCCGACGAGGTGCACTCGCTCCAACTCAAGTATGGAATGCTGCGGTCACAGGCACTATCGCCCGACGAGAGCGCACGCTTGCTGGACGGACTGCTAGGAGCATGATGGACACCGCAGCACGACCACACGGCCGCGCAACCACCGACCTCGCGTGGTTCAAGTCCAGCTACAGCGGCAGCCAAGGCGGCGATTGCCTCGAAGTCGCCTGCGACTGGCAGAAGTCGACCTACAGCGGCGACAACGGCGGCAATTGTCTCGAGGTCGCTAGCGGCTGGCGGAAGTCGCCATACAGCACCGACCAGGGCGGCAACTGCCTGGAGGTCGCCACCCACCCCACCGCCATCCACATCCGCGACTCCAAGAACAACCCCGCCACCGGAGCCGTGCTCACCGTCACCCCCGACACCTGGACCGCATTCCTGCGCACCCATGCCACCCGCCCCTGAGCGGAGCGTAAGCGCCGAGAGTGTCAGACGGGAGATTCTCGATCCTGACGCGGGGCCGGACCCCTACATACTGCGGGGCGCCCGCGTACGGGGAGCGCTCGCGCTGGACGGGGCCGAGATCCGGCGGCTGGTGCGGTTCGAGGGGTGTCGGTTCGACGGGCCGATGACGCTGGAGGGCGCGAGCACGCTGGCGTTCACCGTCACCGACTGCGTGCTGCCCGGGTTCGTGGCGCCGACCGCGCAGATCGGCGGGCGGCTCGACCTGCGGGGGTCGACGATCACCGGGGGCCGTCGCGGCGCGGTGAACATCGTCCACGCACACATAGCGGGCGGGCTGCGGCTCGACGGGGCGCACCTGGTCACGACGGAGGAGATCGCGCTGAACGCGGGCGGTCTCGTCATCCAGGGCGGAGTCTTCTGCGAGAACGGGTTCGTCGCGCACGGCCAAGTGCTGGTGCCGGGCGCCGAGTTGGCGGGCGGGCTGTGGATGCGCGGGGCCCGGATCGTGGTCGGCGCCCCGGAGGAGATCGCGTTCAACGGGGACGGGGTGCGGGCTTCGACGGTCCGGCTGCACGAGGGGTTCCGGGCCGAGGGGCGGGTGCGGCTGCGCGGGGCGCGGATCGAGGACCTGCTGACGTTCCATGATGCCGAACTCCTCGGCGTGGGCTCGTCGTTGATGGCGGTCGGCGCGCAGGTGGAGGCTTTGGACCTGCGGTTCGCCCGACCGCCTGCTGGCGGCGTGAACCTGCGTAATGCCCGCGCGACCCGCATCCAGGACCGGCCGGCCACGTGGCGCGCCCCGCTGGGTCTGGACGGCCTGACGTACGACTGGATGGAGTCGTCGGCGGCCACCCAGCGCGAGGACACCGCGAACCGGCTGGCGTGGCTGCGCCTGCAGCCCGCGTTCGCACCGCAGCCGTACGAGCAATTGGCCGCGTACTACCGGAGGTTGGGGCACGAGGACGAGGCGCGGCGGGTCCTGCTGGTGCGGGAGCGAAGACGGCGCGGCACTCAGCGCCCGCTGGGGCGGGTGTGGGGCTGGCTGCTCGAGGCGACCGTGGGGTACGGGTACCGGCCGTGGATCGCCGGGATCTGGCTGATGCTGCTCACCCTGCTCGGCTCGCTCGTCTTCCACACCCATACTCCCCTGCCGAACAAGGCGGGCGAGGGCGCACCGTTCAACCCGGTCGCGTACACGCTCGACCTGCTGATCCCGGTGGGCGGGCTCGGCCAGCGGGACGGCTGGCACTGGGCCGAGGGCGGCGTCCAGGGGCTCGCGTACCTACTGATCGCCCTCGGCTGGGTGCTGACGACGACCGTGCTTGCCGGAGTGACGCGGGCGCTCAGCCGGAACTAGGAACGCCCCGCGCGGCGCTCAGAAGCCGCCACCCCCGAAGTCACCGCCGCCGCTGCCACCGCCAAAGTCTCCGCCGCCTCCGTCACCGAAGCCGCCGCCGAAGTCCGACGAGTCGAAGTCCGCTCCGGAGTAGTCGCCGCCGTCGTACCCGGCGTCGCCGCCGAAGTCGCCGTACCCGGAGCCGTAGTCGGCGGCGTACGCGGGGCTCGACATCATCGAGCCGAGCACCGTGCCGACGAGCAGGCCGGGCAGGATGCCGCCGCCGAAGTAGCCGCCGGCCCACGGGCCGTACATCGGGCCCGCGTCGTAGTACGGGCGGCGCTCACCCGCGCCGGTGTCGACCGTGCGCACCATCGGCTCGACCCCGTCCCGCAGCCGGGTCGCGTCCGCCGCGCACACCGGGACCTCGCGGGGCGCCCCGCCGGCCGGTGTCCACCGGGCGTCCTCGACCGAGGGGCCGTGGCGCGGGTCGAAGAAGCACGGCGCCCGGCGTTCCGGCAGCGGGCGGCCCTCGCGGCGGGCGGCCAGCAGGGCGAGGGAGAAACGGCCGTCCTCCAGCGCCTGCGTGACACCCCGGACGTCCTCGGGGCGCTGAGCAGCGGCCATGTACTGCTTGGCCTTCTCGTACGCGTCGAGCGCCCGCTCGTAATCCGCGCGCATCGCGTCGTCGGCGCCCGCCTCCGCCGGATGGAAGTCGAGCCGGTCGAGCTCTTCGCCGAACGCGGTGATGTCCTCGTCGACCACGACCCGCAGCTTGTCGAGGGCCTGGCGCTGTTCCTCCTCGCGGCGGCGCCGGTTGCGGCGGGTCAGGGCGTACACGCCCGCGCCACCGGCCACGACGACCACGCCGACGCCGATCAGCGCACCGGCGTGCGACCCCCCGCCGGCCTTGTCGCCGCCGCCCCAGGACGACGGAGCCGAGCCCTTGGCCGTACGGACCGCCGTGTCGACGAAGTCGTCGAGCTGCCGCTTCACCGGCTCGCCGCGGACACTCGTCGTCAGGTTGTGAACGGCGTCGTTCGACATGACCTGGTGATCGGCGCGCGCGTCGAAGGCGTCACCGAGCCGCACCCCGTACACGCCGACGACCCCCGTCTTCGTACGGAGGTCGTTGAACAGGTCCTGTTTCGGGAAGTCGGCGGGCAGCACCGCCACCATCACCGGCTTGTCCGCATCCTTGATCTTTTTCTTGAGCGCGTCGACATCCGTCGAGGTCAGGCCCCCGGCGGCGGCCGGATCGACATAGACCGGGCTCTTTTCGAGGGCGTCCGCCACGGTGGAGACGTCCGTCGCGGCGGAGGCGGCGGGCGCGACGGTGAGCGTCGCGCCGAGGGCGAGCAGCGGAGCGGCGAGGGCCGCGAGGAGGGGCCTCATACCTCGACGCTAACCCAGCCGGGGTGTGAATGACGGATCGGGGCGTTCGCGACGTGAAGTCTTGACGCGGGCATGGAACGCCCTTTAACTCACGTCTTGAAATAAGCCATGAGAGTTGACTGTTGGGATACAGGAGGCATCGTGCGCACCCCCACAAAACCCCCCACCCGCGCTGCACGCCTGACCAGACTGCTATTGGCCGGAGCCCTGACCACCGCGGGCCTCGCCGGCGCGGGCGCCACCACGGCGCACGCCGCGGGCGAACAGGTCTCCGTCTATCTCACCACCACCGACGACAGCGGCGGCCGCCATGTCACGCGGGGGCTGCAGCAGCAGACCCCGGTCTCGTTCCAGTCGGGCACCGGCGGCAGCGGCACCGCGATCACCGTCGACGAGAACACCAAGTACCAGACGTTCACCGGCGGCGGCGCCTCCTTCACCGACACCGCCGCCTGGCTGATGAACAGCAGCGGCGCCCTGTCGGGGGCCACCCGCGACGCGACGATGAAGAAGCTGTTCTCGCCGACCGAGGGCATCGGGCTCTCCTTCATCCGCAACCCCATGGGCGGCTCCGACCTCGCCCGCTCCGGGTACACGTACGACGACGTACCGGCCGGGCAGAGCGATCCGTCGCTGGCCAAGTTCTCCCTCGCGCACGACCAGGCCGACGTGCTGCCCCTGACCAAGCAGGCCAAGCAGCTCAACCCCGCCGCCACCGTGATGGCCTCGCCGTGGACCGCGCCCGCCTGGATGAAGGACAGCGGGCAGCTCAACGGCGGCTGGCTGAAGGCCGAGGACTACGGGGCCTACGCGAGCTACTTCGTGAAGTACATCCAGGCGTACCAGGCGGCCGGTGTCCCCATCGACTACGTCACCGCGCAGAACGAGCCGACGTGCTGCTCCGGGTACCCGTCGATGAGCTGGAACGGCTCCGGGCTCGCGTACTTCACCAAGAGCGAGCTGCTGCCGAAGCTGGCGGGCGCGGGCGTGAAGACCAAGGTCCTCGCGCACGACTGGAACTGGGACACCTACGACGCGTACGCGGCGCCGACCGTCGACGACGCGGCCGTGCGCTCCCACCCGAACTTCGGCGGTATCGCCTGGCACGGCTACGGCGGTGACGTCGCCAAACAGACCGAGATCCACAACAAGTACCCGCAGCTGGGCGCCTTCCAGACCGAGCACTCCGGCGGCACCTGGATCGCGAACCAGCAGCGCGAGGACATGACGAACATCATCGACTACACCCGTAACTGGGCGAAGTCGGTGACCAAGTGGTCGCTGGCCGTGGACCAGAACAGGGGCCCGCACAACGGCGGTTGCGGCACGTGCGACGGGCTCATCACCGTCCACAACGGGGACGGCCGCTCCGGGCAGGTCGACTACAACATCGAGTACTACACGATGGGGCACCTGACGAAGTTCGTGCGGCCGGGTGCGTCGCGGATCGCCTCGACCGCGTCGACCACCGTGCCGAACGTCGCGTGGCGCAACCCGGACGGTTCGAAGGCGCTGATCGCCTACAACGACGCGTCGAGCGCGAAGAACGTCACCGTCAACTGGGGCGGGCAGCACGCCACTTACTCCCTGCCGGGCAAGACGTCGGCGACCTTCACGTGGAGCGGGGGGCAGGCTTAGATCCGGCCCCTCCGGCGATCGAGGAGCGGGGTCCGGGGCAGAGCCCCGAGCCCCGCCCCCGAGCTTGAGCTACTCGACCGGCTCGACCCCGGCGCGGAGCAAGCCGTACGTGTACGCGTCCTCCAAGGCGTCCCACGACGCCGCGATCACGTTCTCGGCGACGCCCACCGTGGCCCACTCTCCGGCGCCGTCGGCCGTGGAGATCAGGACGCGGGTCGTGGAGGACGTGCCGTGCTTGCCCTCCAGGATGCGGACCTTGTAGTCGACCAGCTCCATCTTGGCGAGCTGGGGGTAGATGCGCTCCAGGCCGACGCGCAGGGCGCGGTCGAGGGCGTTGACCGGGCCGTTGCCCTCCGCCGTGGCGACGATGCGCTCGCCCTTGGCCCACAGTTTCACGGTCGCCTCGTTGGCGTGCGTGCCGTCGGGGCGGTCCTCGACGATGGCCCGCCAGGACTCGACGCGGAAGTAGCGGCGGGCCCTGCCCTCGGCCTCCTCGCGCAGGAGGAGTTCGAAGGAGGCGTCGGCGGCCTCGTACGTGTACCCCTTGAGTTCGCGCTCCTTGACGCGCTCGACGACGCGGCCGACCAGCTCGCGGTCGCCGGAGATGTCGACACCGAGCTCCTTGCCCTTGAGCTCGATGGAGGCGCGGCCCGCCATGTCGGAGACCAGCATCCGGATGCGGTTGCCGACGAGGTCGGGGTCGATGTGCTGGTACAGGTCCGGGTCGACCTTGATCGCGGAGGCGTGCAGGCCCGCCTTGTGGGCGAACGCGGAGACGCCCACGTAGGGCTGGTGCGTGGACGGGGTGAGGTTCACGACCTCCGCGATGGCGTGCGAGATACGCGTCATCTCGCTCAGCGAGCCGTCGGGGAGGACCTTCTTGCCGTACTTGAGCTCCAGGGCCGCGACGACCGGGAAGAGGTTGGAGTTGCCGACGCGCTCGCCGTAGCCGTTGGCCGTGCACTGCACGTGGGTGGCGCCCGCGTCGACAGCGGCAAGGGTGTTGGCGACGGCGCAGCCCGTGTCGTCCTGGGCATGGATGCCGAGCCGGGCGCCGGTGTCGTCGAGCACGGTGTGCACGATCGCCTGGACCTGCGCGGGCAGCATGCCGCCGTTGGTGTCGCAGAGCACGACGACCGAGGCGCCCGCCTCGTGCGCGGCCCGTACGACCGCCTTCGCGTACCCGGGGTTGGCGCGGTAGCCGTCGAAGAAGTGCTCGCAGTCGACGAAGACCCGGCGGCCCTGGGCGACGAGGTGGGAGACGGTGTCGCGGACCATCTCCAGGTTCTCGTCGAGGGTCGTGCGAAGGGCCAGTTCGACATGCCGGTCATGGGACTTGGCGACCAGGCAGATCACCGGGGCGCCGGAGTCGAGGAGGGCCTTGACCTGCGGATCCTGCGCCGCCTCTGCGCCGGCGCGGCGCGTCGCGCCGAACGCCACGAGCTGCGCGTGCTGGAAGTCGATCTCCTCCTGCGCGCGGGCGAAGAACTCGGTGTCGCGGGGGTTGGCGCCGGGCCAGCCGCCCTCGATGAAGCCCACGCCGAAGTCGTCCAGGTGCCGTGCGATGGTCAGCTTGTCCGCGACGGTGAGGTTGATGCCCTCACGCTGTGCGCCGTCGCGCAGCGTCGTGTCGAAGACGTGGAAGGAATCGTCGGTTTCGCTGGTGCGTTCGCCGGTGCTGCTGCTCATGCTGATCTGGCTCCTGTATGGGATCTCGGTCTACCGGAATGACCGGCTCCACCGTCCATCAATGATCCCGCGCGCTCTCCGCCTGGCATGGGGTGGGCCAGAAACGAGAAAAACCTCTCGCGGGTGCGAGAGGTCTGCGCGCGGGTCGAGGACGACGGTGTCCGCCCGTACGTGGTCGTACGTGGCGGTCACTGCGGACCGGCGCGCCTGCTGCCAATAATCATTGCCAACGAGAGCACGACCGCAGTCTGCCACAGCCCGGGCGGCCCCGGACTGTGGTCTCACGATGCGAACAGGCGTCCTTAAGTCGCCGGCTCCGGCTGCACTGCGGGGTCCGTCGGCTTCACTCGATTGAGGTCGATGTCGCGGGTCTCGCGCATGCTCAGGTAGACGATCAGCGACACGGCCGCGCATCCGGCGACGTACCAGTAGAAGCCCGACTCCATGCCGCCGTCCTTGAACCACAGGGCGACGTACTCGGCGGTGCCGCCGAACAGGGCGTTGGCGATGGCGTACGGCAGGGCGACGCCGAGGGCGCGGATACCGGTCGGGAAGAGCTCCGCCTTCACGCAGGCGTTGATGGAGGTGTAGCCGGTGACGATGACGAGCGCCAGCAGCGACAGACCGAGCGCCGGCCAGAACGAGCCCGCGTGCTGCAGCAGCGTCATGATCGGCACGGTCAGGAAGGTCGAGCCGACGGCGAACGTGATCAGGAGCGGACGGCGGCCGATGCGGTCCGAGAGCGCGCCCGCGAGCGGCTGCAGACAGGCGAAGACGATGAGCGCGCAGAACGAGACGAGGGTCGCCGTCTGCTTGCTGAGGCCCGCCGAGTTGGACAGGTACTTGGTGAGGTAGGTCGTGTACGTGTAGTACGCCACGGTGCCGCCCATGGTGAGCGCGATGACGAGGAACGCCTCGCGCCGGTGCGCCCACAGGGCCTTCATGCTGCCCTTGTCGTCACCGGCCACGGTGCCGGCGTCGGCGGACTCCTCGTAGACCTCGGTCTCCAGCATGTTGCGGCGCAGGTAGAAGATGATCGCCGCGCCGAGCGCGCCGACGATGAACGGGATGCGCCAGCCCCAGCCGTGCAGGGCGTCGTCGGACAGGGTGCGCTGCAGGATGATCAGGAGCCCGAGGCCGACGATCTGGCCCGCTGTCATGGACACGTACTGGAAGCTGGAGGCGAAGCCGCGCCGCTTCGGGTCGGACGCCTCGGTGAGGTAGGTGGCGCTGGCCGCGTACTCGCCGCCGACCGAAAGCCCTTGCAGGAGGCGGGCGATGAGGAGCACGACGGCGCCGCCGTACCCCGCGACGCCGTAGGTCGGCGCGACCGCGATGAGGACCGCGGACGCCGACATCAGCGTCACGGTGAGGGTCAGCGCCGCCTTGCGGCCCTTGCGGTCACCGACCCGGCCGAGCAGCCAGCCGCCGACCGGGCGCATGAAGAAGCCGACGGCGAAGATGCCCGCGGTGTTCATCAGCTGCGCGGTCGGGTTGCCGTCGGGGAAGAAGGCCCCGGCGAAGTACGTCGCGAAGCTCGCGTACACGAACCAGTCGAACCACTCGACCATGTTCCCGGCCGATCCGACCAGGACTTTCTTCCATTGCTCTCGTCCCATGGGGGGCCACGATGGAGGACCGCCGGGCCGCGTGACAAGGGTGCGCCGCGCAACGATCGCGCGTACTTGCGTTCATTGAGTTCACGACCGGTTACGGACGGCTCACGGTCGGCGGTCTCACGGACGGCGGGCGAGCTCCGCGAACGTGGCCAGCCAGTGGTCCGTGCTGAAGTCGCCGCTGTCGACGGCCGGGAGGCCCGCCGCGAGATGGGCGTCGACGGCCTCGGTGAGGCGGGTCCGTACCGGCCCGTCCGGCAGCGCGCCCGCGATCGCGCGCAGGGCGGCGGCACGGGAGAGCGCGAGGCCGAGGAGGTGGCCGATCCACGGGTCGGCGTGGTCGGAGACGACCGGCACGTCGAGCAGGGCGCAGGGCTCGCCGGTGCGCAGCGCGGGCAGGAACCGGTCGAGCCACGCCGCGAACTCCTCCGCGCCCAGGACCCGGCGCATCGCGTCGGCCTCGCTGAGCGCGGGCGACAGGAAGTCCTGGCCCGAGGGCTCCCAGTGGGCGGGCGCGTCGTGGTCGTCGGCGAACCAGCCGCGCAGGCGGGTGCGGACGCTCTCCAGGGTGGCGGCCGTGAGACCGGCCGCCGCGCCGGTGTCCAGGATCAGGCCGAGCGCGAAAGCGCTGTTGGTGTGGATGCCGTGGCGCACGGGATACGTGGCCTTCGGCAGCCAGTCCGTGAGGAGCCGCTCCACGGCGTCCACGGCGGGCGCGAACGCGGCGCCCCACCGGGTGTCCTTGCACTCGGCGGCGAGCGCGATCAGCCAGGCCCAGCCGTAGGGCCGCTCGAAGCCCGGCCTGTCCAGGAGGTAGGCGGCCTCGGTGGCGAGGTGGGCGGGGGTGAGGTGCCGGTCGAGCACGTCGGTGTACGTGGCTGTGGTGTCGGCGGACAGCTGCGGCAGGGTCCGTACGAGCAGCCAGTGCATGTGCACGGACGAGTGCCAGTCGTAGGCGCCGTAGAAGGCCGGGTGCAGGGTGCTGGGGCGGGTGTTCTCGGTGGCGGCTGTCACCAGGTGGGCGGGGAAGTTGGGGAACTCGCGGGTCACGTTGGCGGTGGCCAGCTGAGCGGTTTCCTCCGGGGTGAGCATGGGGTGGCCTCTCTGGGTCGGTTTGCGGGGATGCGTCTGCCGGGGGCGGGTTCGTTGCCGGGTGCGCGTTCGTCGTGGCTGGTCGCGCAGTTCCCCGCGCCCCTAGGAGGACCTTCGACCGCGGCCCCGGTGGGGGCTGAGCGCGCAGTTCCCCGCGCCCCTAGGAGGTCCTTCGACCGCGGCCCCGGTGGGGGCTGAGCGCGCAGTTCCCCGCGCCCCTAGGGCGTGCGGCTTCGCCGCTGCTCCATGGGGCGCGTGATGCGCGCCCGATGAAATGGCGCACGCAGTGCGCATTTCAGGGGCGCGGGGAACTGCGCGAGAAGTCCCCACCGGGGCACGGTCGGCGAACAACCTGCGACCCGCCCAGACCCCACGGCGCTAGTGAGTCGCGCCCTCGGTCACGCGGATGTCCGTCGTGGTTTCGGCGGCAACGGCGAGCAGGGCGCGGATACCGGTCGCCACCAGCTCCGCGGGCAGCGCGGCGGCGTTACCGTCCGGGACCTGGGACGGGGCCCAGGGGACGTGGACGAAACCGCCCCGGACGCCGGGGAGTTCGGTCGCCAGCAGATGACCCAGGCCGTACGCGACGTGGTTGCAGACGAACGTGCCGGCCGTGTTGGAGAGCGCCGTCGGAACCCCGGCACCCCGCATCGCGGCCACGCACGCCTTCACCGGCAGGGAAGAGAAGTACGCGGCGGGCCCGCCGGGCACCACGGGCTCGTCGATCGGCTGGGCACCCGCGTTGTCGGGGATGCGCGCGTCGTCGACGTTGATCGCCACCCGTTCGACGGTGACGCCGGTGCGGCCGCCCGCCTGGCCGAGGCAGACCACGAGTTCGGGCCGCACCCGCTCGACCGCGGAGCGCAACGCGGTCAGGGACTCCCCGAAGACGCAGGGAAGCTGCACCGCGGTGACGGCGAGACCGTCCGGCGGCGCGGCGGCGACGAGCTCCGCCGCCTGCCACGACGGGTTGACGGACTCCCCGCCGAACGGTTCGAAGCCGGTGAGCAGGACCCGGGTCATCGACATGCCTCCTGAACTGGACTACTGGCTAGACCGCGAAGACGGCCATGATCACAATGTTGCAGACGAGCAGCGCGATACCCGTCGGCAACTGCGCCTTGATCGGCCCGTACTGATCCTTCAGTTCGAGCAGCGACGCCGGGACGATGTTGAAGTTGGCGGCCATCGGCGTGCAGAGCGTGCCGGCGAAGCCGGCGAGCATGCCGATGGCGAGCACCCCCGCCTCGTTGCCGTGCATCTGCTGGATGAGTACGGGCCAGCCGATCGCCGCGGTCATCACGGGGAACGCGGCGAACGCGTTGCCCATGATCACGGTGAACAGGAACATGCCGACGCAGTACGCGACCACGGCGAAGTACTTGGAGTTGTCGGGCAGGACGTCGTTCACGATCTTGCCGACCTGGGTGCCGACCCCGGCGACCGCGAAGATCGAGCCGAGCACCGACAGGAGCTGGGGAAGCAGCAGGGCCGAGCCCATCGCCTCCAGCATCGAGCGGCCGGAGTGGATCGGGACCGAGACCTTGCGCTCGCCCGTCACCAGCATGCCGACGACCAGCGCCACTATGCAGCCGAGGCCGAGCCCGATCAGCGTGGCCTTGCCGGTCTCGAAGAGGCCCGACTCGTCGAGGAAGGACGCGCAGATGATGGCGACGATCGGGATGGTGACGGCCGGGATGAAGAGCTTGTTCCCGAGCCGGGCCGCCGAGGCCTCGCGCTGCTCCTGCGTCGTGGTGACCGGCACGCCCTTGCCGATGAAGTTGAACCCGGCGAGGACGATCAGCGCGAGGACGGCGACGCCGAGCGGTTCGGCGGGCAGGGTCCAGCTCGCGCCGCCCTCGACGACACCGGTGCCGTAGGGGAAGGTCAGTCCGAGCAGTCCCCAGAAGGCCGCGGACGTCCAGCGCTTGGGGTTGCTGACGTCCCGCGCCATCTGGACGGCCATGATGACGAAGACGAGACCGATGAGCCAGTAGAGCCATTCGACCTTGATCACTTGGCGGACTCCTCACGGGACTGTCCCGGCGTCTGCGGCGGCAGGGGGAGGTCGTTCTCGGCGGCGGCGAGCGCCATCTCGCGCTCCAGCTGCTTGTCGAGCAGCAGCAGCCGGGCGCCGTGGATGACGAAGGCGCAGACGGCCAACGGGATGGCCCACAGGGCGAGTTGGGTCGGTTCGAGCTCCTGGTGGTAGGTGGAGTTCACGAAGCCGGTGATCAGCAGGATCGAGCCGATCGCGATGAAGCAGTCCTCGCCGAAGAAGACGCCGACGGTGTCGGCGGAGGCCGAGTACGAGCGGACCTTCTCGCGCATCTTGTCGGGGAGCTTCCCCCCGATGGTGCGTTCGGCGGCGGCCTCGGCCATCGGCGCGACGAGCGGGCGCACGGTCTGCGCCGGGCCGCCCAGGTTGTTGAGCCCGAAGGCGGCCGTGACCTGGCGGACCAGCAGGTAGACGGTGAGGAAGCGGCCGGCGCTGAGCTTGCCGAGCTTCCCGATGAGGGTGCGGGCCTGCTCGCGCAGGCCGTACCGCTCCAGGAGGCCGATCACCGGGAGCACGATGGCGAACACGGTGACCGACCGGCTGTCGGCGAACGCGTGGCCGAAGGCGGCGAGGATCTCCTGCGGGTTCATCTTGCCGAGGAGTCCGGTGGCGATACCGGCCACGCCGACCACCAGGACGGGATTGCGGCGCGTGACGAATCCGAGGATCACCACGAGCACGCCGAGAAGCACGATCATGCGGCCGCCTTCTTCAGGACGAGGGCACGGGGAAGGCATGAAAACGGAGACTCCGCTTCCATGGGGGATGCACGGGACCTTAGGTGATCGTTGAACGATCGAACAAGAGGTTGTGGCGCATCACCCATCAAAACCACCTCTTGTCGGATTGTTGAACGATCGCTTACGTTGAGCAGGTGATCCAGGACGAAATCCCAGGCGTGATCGACCTCAACGCCGACCTCGGCGAAGGCTTCGGCCGCTGGACCCTCACCGACGACGAGGCCCTGCTCTCTGTCGTGACCAGCGCCAACGTCGCCTGCGGCTTCCACGCCGGCGACCCCTCCGTGATGCGCCGGGTCTGCGACCTGGCCGCCGAGCGGGGGGTGCGGATCGGGGCGCAGGTCTCCTACCGGGACCTCGCCGGATTCGGGCGCCGCGCCATGGACGTACCGCCGGACGAGCTGGCGGCCGAGGTGGCCTACCAGATCGGGGCGCTGCGGGTCTTCGCCCAGGCGGCCGGAGCCGAGGTGACGTACGTGAAGCCGCACGGCGCGCTCTACAACCGGACGGTGCGCGACGACGCGCAGGCGCACGCCGTGGTGGCCGGGGTCCGCCTCGCGGGCGGCGACCTGCCGGTGCTCGGCCTGCCCGGGTCGCGGCTGCTCGCCGCCGCCGAGGAGGCGGGCCTGCACCCCGTACGGGAGGCGTTCGCCGACCGCGCGTACACCGCGGAGGGCACGCTGGTGCCGCGCCGCGAGCCGGGCGCGGTCGTCGAGGACGCGGACACGGTGGTGCGCCGGGCCGTCGGCTTCGCCGTGGACGGCGGCGTCGAGGCGATCGACGGCACGCCGGTCGCGGTCGCGGCCCGTTCGCTGTGCGTGCACGGCGACACCCCGGGCGCGGCCCGGATCGCGGCGCGGGTGCGCGCGGCCCTGGCCGAGGCCGGGGTCACGGTGGGTGCGTTCGCGTGACCGCAGACCTCGCGAACCTCGCAGACCTCGTGGTCCGGCCCGCCGGGCGGCACGCGCTCCTGGTGGAACTGCCGGACGCCGAGCGCACCGGCGCCCTCCACGCGGAGCTGCTGCGACGCCGGGCCGCGGGCACCCTGCCACCGGTCACCGAGATCGTGCCCGGCGCGTGCACGGTACTGCTCGACGGCGTCCCCGATCCGGCCGCGCTGACCCGGCAGCTCACCACCTGGGACATCCCCGCGACGCCCCCGGCCGACGGTGACGTGGTGACGATCCCGGTCGTGTACGACGGCCCGGACCTGGCCGACGTCGCCGCACGGTGGGGTGTCCCCGAGGACGAGGTGGCGGCGCGCCATGCCTCGTACACCTACCGGGTCGCGTTCTGCGGCTTCGCCCCCGGCTTCGGTTACCTGACGGGCCTCCCGCCGGAACTGCACGTCCCGCGCAGGGACACCCCGCGCACCCGGGTCCCGGCGGGCGCGGTGGCCCTGGCGGGCCCGTACTCGGCGGTCTACCCGAGGGCGACCCCGGGCGGCTGGCAAATAATCGGCACGATGCCGGATCCGTCCCGGTTGTGGGACCCGTCGCGAGAGCAGGCTGCCCTCCTGTCCCCTGGATCCCGGGTGCGATTCGCCCCTTCAGGAGCGCGGGACCGTATCGATCAGCGGCTCCGCCGCGGGGCGCGACCCGCCACCGACGACGATCAGTCGGCGACCCACGCACCACGCCACGGCGAGCAGCCGGAGCCGAACGAGCGATGACGACAAAACTGACGGTCACCCGGCCCGGAGCCCTGACCACGATCCAGGACGCGGGACGCACCGGCCACGCCCACCTCGGCGTACCGCGATCCGGCGCCCTGGACGCCCCCGCGATGCACCTGGCCAACAGACTGGCCGGCAACCCGGAGGACACCGCCGTACTGGAGACGACCCTCACGGGCTGCGCCCTGCGCCCGGACGCGGACGTCACCCTGGTGATCGGCGGAGCCCCGTGCCGGGTCACCGTGAACGGAATCCCCGCCCCCTGGGGCACGCCGGTCCGCGTCCCGGCCGGCGCCACACTCGACGCGGGCCCGGCCACGGCAGGCATCCGCTCCTACGTGGCCGTCGCCGGAGGCATCGACGTCCCACCCGTGCTAGGCAGCCGCTCCACCGACCTCCTCTCGGGGCTCGGCCCGGCCCCGCTCGCGCAGGGCGACCTGCTCCCCGTCGGCGGGGCCGCCCACGCCACTCCCCCGGCGCTCCCCGCGGCGGCGCCCTGGCCCGCGCCCCCCGCGGAGCTGGTGCTGCCGGCCCGCTTCGGCCCCCGCTCCGACTGGTTCACCGAGGCGGCGCTGCGGACCTTCCTGACCGCGACGTACACCGTCTCGGTGCACAGCAACCGCATCGGCCTGCGCACCGAAGGCCCACCCCTGGAAAGGGAGTCGGCGGGTGAACTGCCCAGCGAGGGCATGGTGCTCGGCGCGGTCCAGGTGCCGCCGGACGGCCGCCCGGTGGTCTTCCTGCACGACCATCCGACGACCGGCGGCTACCCGGTGATCGCCGTGGTGCCCGAACCGGCCCTGGCCGCCGCGGCTCAGGCGGTGCCCGGTACCCCGGTGCGCTTCGCGCCCTGCTGAGACAGCCCTTTTCAGGCGACGGGGTCGGCCAGCCCGTCGTCGAGGAACTCCCTTACGTGCGCAAGCACTTGGCCCCGCTCCGCTCCCGGAAGGCCGATCGCCACGTGGATGGAGAACCCGTCGAGGAGCGCCCTCAGGCGTGCCGCGTAACGGTCCGGGTCCACCTCGCTGAACTCGCCGCGCGCGATCCCCTCGGCGAGCAGCGCCACGAGGTCGTGGTGCCAGGCGCCCTCGATGGCGGACTGCCGGGCGCGGGCGGAGATGCCGGCGGCGGCGCTCTGCGAGCGGTTCCACACCTCCATCCAGAGCGTCCAGTGCGGGTCGCGGGGCCCGCCGGGCACGTACAGGTCCACGTAGGCGTCGAGTCGCTCCCGTGCACCGCCCGATCCGGCCAGCAACTGCGCTCGCTCGTCCCCGAGTCGGCCCTCGCTCCACTCCAGCGTCCGCAGCAGCAGCTCGTCCTTGGACCCGAAGTGGTAGGCGAGGTGCCCGCTGCTCATGCCGACCTCGCGGCCGAGCGCGGCCATGGTGAGCCGTTCGAGACCGTTCTCGGCGATCATCGCCATGGTCGCGGCGAGCACGGTGTCCAGGGGCGGGGCGGGGGTGCGAACGCGTCGACGGGTCACGTCAGAACCCTGCCACGGGCTGCTGCTGCGTGATGCAGTGGATGCCGCCGCCGCCCGCGAAGATCGCCCGGGCGTCGACGAGGGTGACCTCCCTGGACGGGAAGAGGCGGCGGAAGAGCGCCGCGGCCTCCTCGTCGCGCGGGTCGTCGAAGCCGCACAGGACGACGCCGTCGTTGCAGAGGTAGTGGTTGATGTAGGAGTAGTCGACCCAGCCGTCGTCGTCCGCGAGCACGGCCGGTGCGGGGATCTCGACGATCTCCAGGGGGCGCCCCCGCGCGTCGGTCCGCCCGGTGAGCAGGCCGATGATCTCGCGGCTCACCTCGAAGTCCGGGTGCGCCGGATCGCGCTGGGAGTGCACCATCACCACGCCGGGCGCGGCGAACGCGGCGACGATGTCGACGTGCCCGCGGGTGCCGAACTCGCCGTAGTCGCCGGTCAGCCCGCGCGGCAGCCAGATCGCCTTCGAGGTGCCGATCCGGGCATGGATCTCGGCCTCGACCCGCTCCTTGGTCCAGCCCGGGTTGCGGTCCGGGTCGAGCTGCACCGTCTCGGTGAGCAGGACCGTGCCCGCGCCGTCCACGTGGATCGCGCCGCCCTCGTTGACCAGCGGCGAGGAGTGCGCGGGCACGCCCGTGAGGTCGGCGACGTGCCGGGCGATCCTGGAGTCCTGCTCCCAGCGGGCCCATTCCTGGGCGCCCCAGCCGTTGAACGTCCAGTCCACGGCGGCGAGTTCACCGCTCGTCCGGTCCTTGACGAAGGTCGGGCCGATGTCGCGCATCCACGCGTCGTCGAGATCGCGCTCCACCAACTCGACGCCGTCGGCGAGGAGTTCGCGGGCCGTGTCGAGCTGACCCGTGCCCACCACCATCGTCAGCGGCTCGTACCGGCGGACGGCGCGGGCGACCGCGGCCCAGGCGGCGCGTGCCTCGGCCAGCTCCCCCTCGTCGGCGAAGGTCGGGTTGGGGCCGGGCCAGGCCATCCAGGTGCGCTCGTGCGGCGCCCATTCGGGCGGCATCAGATAGATCATGAGGTCCTCAGAGGAAGTAGAGACGGTTGAGGGAGACGGACTCGGCCGGCTCGGAGCCGAGCGGTTCGCCGTCGAGGGTGACGAGGCCGGTGCGCTGGTCCACATCCACCGCTCCGGTGAGGGAGTTGAGGCGCAGGTCCGCCGGGCCGATGCCGCGGGTGCCGCGCACGGCGACGCGGCGTCGGCGCGTGGGCATCCCGTCGTTGCCCTGGTCGACCGCGGCCTGCGCGACGAACGCGACGGACAGCTCGGCGGCCGTGGCACCGTATGCGCCGAACTGGGGCCCGAGTACGAGCGGTTCGCAGGTGTCGGTGGCCGCGTTCGGATCGCCGACGACGCCGTACGCGGGGAAGCCGGACTTGAGGACGAGCTGCGGCTTCGCACCGAAGAACTCGGGGCGCCAGAGCACGATGTCGGCCATCTTGCCGGGCTCGATCGAGCCGATCTCGTGCGAGAGGCCGTGCGCGATGGCGGGGTTGATGGTCAGCTTGGCCATGTAGCGCAGGACGCGCTCGTTGTCGTGGCCGACGCCTGACAGATCCGGCTCGTCCAGCTCGGCCTTCATCTTCCCGGCCATCGCGAAGGTACGGCGGACGGTCTCGCCCGCCCGCCCCATGCCCTGCGCGTCGGACGAGGTGATGCCGATGGCGCCCAGGTCGTGCAGCACGTCCTCGGCGCCCATCGTCCCGGCGCGGATCCGGTCCCGGGCCATGGCGGCGTCGCCGGGCAGGTCCGTCTTCAGATCATGGACGGAGACGATCATGCCGTAGTGCTCGGCGACGGCGTCCCGGCCGAAGGGCAGGGTGGGGTTGGTTGAGGACCCGATGACGTTCGGGACTCCGGCCATTTTCAGCACGTTCGGTACGTGACCGCCGCCGCAGCCCTCGATGTGGAAGGCGTGGATGGTCCGCCCCTCCAACACCTTCAACGTGTCCTCCACCGACAGGCATTCGTTCAACCCGTCGCTGTGCAGGGCGACTTGGACGTCATGCTCCTCGGCCACGCGCAGCGCGGTATCGAGCGCGCGGGTGTGTGCGCCCATGTCCTCGTGCACCTTGAACCCGCAGGCGCCGCCCTCGGCGAGCGCTTCCTCCAGAGGCGCCCGGTGCGAGGACGAACCCCGGCCCAGGAAGCCGATGTTGACGGGCCAGGCGTCGAAGGCGGAGAAGGCGTGCTTGAGCGCCCAGGGCGAGTTCACGCCGACGCCCCAGACGGGGCCGAACTCCTGCCCGATGATCGTGGTGACACCGGAGGCGAGGGAGGCCTCCATGATGCGCGGGGACAGCAGGTGGACGTGGGTGTCGACGGCTCCGGCGGTGGCGATGAGCCCTTCGCCGGAGACGATGGACGTGCCCGTGCCGACGACGACGTCGACGCCGTCGAGGGTGTCCGGGTTCCCTGCGCGGCCGATCGCGTGGATGCGCCCTTCGCGGATGCCGATGGACACCTTGCGGATGCCGAGCGCGGCGTCGATGACGACGACGTTGCTGATGACGACGTCGCAGGTGTCACGGACCGCGGCCGCCTTCAGGTGCAGCCCGTCGCGCGCGGTCTTCCCGAACCCGGCGAGGAATTCGTCGCCGTACGCCTGGGAGTCGGACTCCACCCGGATCGTCAGCCCGGAGTCGCCGAGCCGGAGCCGGTCGCCGGCGCGCGGGCCGTGCGTGCTCGCGTACTCATGCGGGGTGAGGCGGCGGGCCTCCGCGGGGTGCCCTCCGGGGCGGCTCATCGGTCCGCCTCCTCGTCGAGAACGTCACGAATGCCCAGGTAGCCGCAGGCCGCGGCGCGGCGCAGCGCCTCTTCACGGGCGCCGGGTGCGTCCAGCGGCCCGTCCACGAGACCGGCGAAGCCGATGGCGACCCGGGCACCGCCGATCGGGACGAGCCCGACCTCGGCGCTCTCCCCTGGGCCGAACCGCACGGACGACCCGGCGGGCACGGCGAGCCGCATCCCGTACGCCCGTGCCCGTACGAAGTCGAGGCGCGGGTTGGCCTCGAAGAAGTGGAAGTGCGAGGTCACGGAGATGGGGACGGTCGCGGTGTTGGTGACGGTGAGCGTCGAGCGCGGAGCCACGTCGGCGTGATCGGGGCCGGGGAGCAGCGCGCCCGGGGCCCGGTCGCCGAGACCCTGTTCCCCGGCCCCGATCGGGTCGCTCACCACCGCGAGCCGCGAACCGTCGTCGAAGACGGCCTCCACGTGCACCTCGGTGACGACATCGGCGACGCCGGGCAGCACCTCGTCGGGGCCGAGCACGGAGCGCGCCGCCTCGATCGCCTCCGCGAGCCGCCGCCCGTCCCGGGCCGCCTCGCAGACCGTGTCCGCTATCAGCGCGGTCGCCTCGGGCACGTTGAGCCGGAGCCCGCGCGCTTTCCGGGCCCTCGCCAGTTCGGCCGCGCCGAACAGCAGCAGCCGGTCGCGCTCGGTCGGGGTCAGTCGCACGCTGTCACACCCCTTCATGGTTTGAACGGCATTCTAAAAGGTTTGAACGCCACTCTAACCGCTTCCCGGCGGCTACCGTGACCCCGTGAACAGCCCCGACTCGAACAGCACCCCGGCGGCCCAGCCCCCGCGCAGCCGCCGCGAGCGACCCGCGAAACCCGCCCTGAGCAGGGACGGCATCGTCGCCGCCGCCGTGCGCGTCCTGCGCGCCGAGGGCCTCGGCAAGGTGACCATGCGCCGCCTCGCGGGCGAGCTCGACACCGGACCCGCCTCGCTGTACGTGTACGTCCGCAACACCGACGAACTGCACGCGGCAGTGCTCGACGCGCTGCTCGCCGAGGTGGACCTGACGCCCGCGCGGGACGCGTCGGGCGACTGGCGGGACCGGCTGACCGCGCTGCTCACCTCGTATCTCGACATGCTGTTCCGCCACCCGTCACTGGCCCGCTCCGCGCTGACCGTGCGCCCGGCGGGTGAGCACTACCTGGACCTGGTGGAGGCCCTGCTGTCGCTGCTCCTGGCGGGCGGCGTCTCCGACGCGCGGGCCGCCTGGGGCATCGACCTGCTCCTGATGTACGCGACGGCCACCGCGGCCGAGCACGCGGGCCGCGCGGAGGACCACATGGACCCCACGGCCGCCGCGATCGCCGCCGCCTCCCCCGCCCGGCATCCGGAGCTCGCCCGGCTCTCCACGACGCTCGTCGCGGGGGCGCCGTCGTCGCGCCTCGACTGGGGGTTCGCCGCTCTGATCGCGGGCATCGCGGCAGCGCCCGAACCGCAGGTCACGGACGCCTGACAAGCACCCTTCGGCACATTCTGGGGTCTCCACACCGCTAGACGAACTTGTTCGTTACGAACATGTTCGTTACGGTGAAAGGGCAGCTACGAACCAAGGAGGCCACCATGAATGCCATGACCACCCCCACCCCCCAGGACACCCCCACCACCCCATCGCCGTCATCGGTGCCGGGCTCGGCGGCCTCACGCTCGCCCGCGTCCTGCACGTCAACGGCATCGCCTGCACCCTGTTCGACCTGGACGCCTCGGCCGGCGCACGCGCCCAGGGCGGCATGCTCGACCTGCACGAGGAGACGGCCCAGGCCGCCCTGCGCGCGGCGCACCTGTACGAGGAATTCCGCGCGATCGTCCTCTCCGGCGGCGAGGAGAGCCGGATGATCGACCCGGACGGCACGCTGCGCCGGCACGACACGGACGACGGCGAGGGCGGCCGCCCCGAGGTCAACCGCGCCGACCTGCGCCGCATCCTGCTGGAGTCGCTGCCCGACGGCACGATCCGCTGGGGCGCGAAGGTCACGGGGGCCGAGCCCACGGACGTCCCCGGACGCCATCTGGTGACCCTCGCCGACGGCAGCAGGTTCACCACCGACCTGCTGATCGGCGCCGACGGCGCCTGGTCCAAGGTGCGCCCGCTGCTCACCGACGCCCGGCCCGCATACACCGGCATCTCGTTCGTCGAGGCCGATGTGCTGCCCGGCGCGGAGCGGTTCGAGGAGCTCGCCGCGTTCATCGGCGGCGGCAGCAGCTTCACCCTCGGCGACGGCAAGGGCCTGCTGACGCACCGCGAGGGCGACGGCCGCATCCATACCTACGTAGCGGTGAAGGCACCCGAGGAGTGGCTCGGCACGATCGACTTCGCCGACACGGAGGCCGCGCGCGCCGCCGTGCTCGCTCTCTTCGACGGCTGGGACGACCGGCTGCGCGCCCTGATCGCGGACGCCGCGGGCGCGCTGGTGCCGCGCCTGATCCACGCACTGCCGATCGGCACGGAGTGGAGCCGGATGCCGGGCGTCACCCTGCTCGGCGACGCGGCGCACCTGATGTCGCCGTTCGCCGGCGAGGGCGCCAATCTCGCCATGTTCGACGGCGCCGAGCTGGCCCGCGCGATCGTCGGCCACCCCGGCGACGCGGAGGCCGCGCTCACCTCGTACGAGAAGGAACTCTTCCCGCGCGGCGCGGAGACGGCGGCCGACTCCGCGGGCAACCTCACCCTGATGTTCGGCCCGGACGCGCAGCAGAAGCTGCACGACATGTTCGCGGGATTCGACGCCGCGCAGGCCTGACATCAGGGTGAGGCCGGCCGCAGAACCGGCTCACGAGAGCTCAGCCCAGCTGGTGCATCCAGCCGTGCGGGTCCTTCGCCGTGCCGCGCTGGATGTCCAGGAGCGCGTTGCGCAGCTTCATCGTGACCTCGCCCGCCTTGCCGCCCGACTGCTGCCACTCGGAACCGGCGCGCTTGACCGTGCCGACCGGGGTGATGACGGCGGCCGTGCCACAGGCGAAGACCTCGGTGAGTTCACCCGAGGCGGAGTCGGCCTGCCACTGCTCGATGGAGACGCGGGACTCCTCGGACTTGTAGCCGAGGTCCTCGGCGACCGAGAGCAGCGAGTCGCGGGTGACGCCCGCGAGCAGCGAGCCGGTGAGCGTCGGCGTGACGATCCGGTCCCCGTACACGAAGTACAGGTTCATGCCGCCCAGTTCCTCGACCCACTTGTGCTCGACGGCGTCGAGGTAGGCGACCTGGTCGCAGCCCTTGGCGGCGGCCTCGGCCTGCGCGAGCAGCGAGGCCGCGTAGTTGCCGCCGGTCTTGGCGTCGCCGACGCCGCCCGGGACGGCGCGCACGCGGTCCTCGGAGAGCCAGATGGAGACGGGCTGCACACCGCCCGGGAAGTAAGCGCCGGCCGGCGAGGCGATGACGATGAAGAGGTACTCGCTCGCGGGCTTCACGCCGAGACCCACCTCGGTCGCGATCATGAACGGCCGCAGGTAGAGCGACTCCTCGCCGCCGTGTGCGGGCACCCACTCCTTGTCCTGCTGGACGAGCAGGTCACAGGCCTCGACGAAGGTCTCGACCGGCAGCTCGGGCATGCCCAGGCGCCAGGCCGAGTGCTGGAAGCGCTTGGCGTTCATGTCGGGGCGGAACGTGGCGACGGTGCCGTCGGGCTGGCGGTAGGCCTTGAGGCCCTCGAAGATCTCCTGCGCGTAGTGCAGGACGTTCGTCGCCGGGTCGAGGGAGAGCGGACCGTAGGGCGTGAGCTGCCCGTCGTGCCAGCCGCGGCCCTCGGTCCACCGGACCGTCACCATGTGATCGGTGAAGTGGCGGCCGAACCCCGGGTTGGTCAGGATCGCCTCGCGCTCCTTGGCGGACAGCGGGGTGTTCGAGGGCTTGAGCTCGATCGTGGGCGTCGTCATGGTTGCGTGTCCTTCACCGTTGGTTGTGACGGACCGCGTTCACGCCTGCACTCCTTGTACTAGGACGTCCGAGCTTCTACGTACATCGCGGCCCACGTTCGATTATCGCGCGTGGGGAGGTGTGCTCGAAACGGGCCTGGTGGGTGCGGTGGTGCGTGGTGCGGCCCAGGGTTGATGGTGACACCCGGGGCCGCACAGAAGAAGCCGCCGGGTGCGTGATGCGACCCGGCGACTTCTGCTGTAACAGGGTGAGCGCCGGGTCAGCCGGCTACTCGGCCGGCGAGCGCGTCGCCGATCTCTTCGGTCGAGCGGACGGCAGCGCCGCGCTCGCCGAGGTCGGCGGAGACGGCCGTCTCGATGCGGGCGGCCTCGGTCTCGTAGCCGAGGTGACGCAGGAGCAGCGCGACGGACAGGACGGTGGCCGTGGGGTCGGCCTTGCCCTGGCCCGCGATGTCCGGGGCCGAGCCGTGCACGGGCTCGAACATCGAGGGGAACTCGCGGCTCGGGTTGATGTTCCCGGAGGCCGCGACGCCGATGCCGCCGGAGACGGCAGCGGCGAGGTCGGTGATGATGTCGCCGAAGAGGTTGTCGGTGACGATCACGTCGAAGCGGGCCGGGTCGGTGACGAGGAAGATCGTCGCCGCGTCGACGTGGATGTAGTCGGTGGTGACCTCGGGGAACTCCTGCGCCACCCTGTTGAAGACGTTCGTCCACAGGTGGCCCGCGAAGGTCAGCACGTTGTTCTTGTGGACCAGCGTGAGCTTCTTGCGGGGGCGGGCCTGGGCACGGGCGAAGGCGTCCCGGACCACGCGCTCGACACCGAAGGCGGTGTTGACGGAGACCTCGGTGGCGACCTCGTGCTCGGTGCCCTTGCGGATCGTGCCGCCGTTGCCCGTGTACGGGCCCTCGGTGCCCTCGCGGACGACGACGAAGTCGATCGCGGGCTGACCGGCGAGCGGCGTCGCGACACCCGGGAGCAGCTTGCTGGGCCGCAGGTTCACGTGGTGGTCGAAGGCGAAGCGGAGCTTGAGCAGGAAGCCGCGCTCCAGGACACCGGAGGGGACCGACGGGTCGCCGATGGCGCCGAGCAGGATGGCGTCGTGCTTCTTGAGGGCGTCGAGGTCGGCGTCGGTGAGCGTCTCACCGGTCGCGTGGTACCGCTTGGCGCCGAAGTCGAACTCCTCGGTCTCCAGCTTCACATCCTGCGGAAGCACGGCGGAGAGGACCTTCAGACCCTGGGCCACGACCTCCTGGCCGATACCGTCACCGGGGATCACTGCGAGATTGATGCTGCGAGACATGTCCCGCACCGTACTCCGTGTCCCATGGGATGACACGCCATGTCCAGAATGCGGACCTCGGTCCGTCGGGCGGCGCCATCCCGACAGCGTGCGTTCACCCCTACGTAGAGCGGGCGTTGGGGTGCGGAGGGAACTTCATCGACATGGACCTCCCTGACTTCGGCATCCCACCGCGGCTCGCGCGCCGGATGAGCATGGCCGAGCAGTACGAGTACGTGCGCACCAGGCTGACGCGGCGGCGCGCCCTGGTGACGGCGGGCGCGGTGGCGGGCGGCCTGCTCACCGGTTGTTCGTCCGGCGGGTCGCCGGAACGGGCGGGAGCCGCCGCGACATCCGGGGCGCCGGGCTCCGCCGTCCCGCCCTTCGGCCGCCATCTCGCCTTCGGGGCCGACCCGCGGACGCAGCTGCGGATCTCCTGGCAGACGCCGGTCGCGGTGCAGAACCCGTACGTCCGCGTCGGCACGGAACCGGGCGACCTCGGCCGGAAGATCGAGGCCGAGGTCCGCGGCCTGCACACTCCGGGGGCCGACGGGGTGCGTCTCGCGCTCGACCAGTTCTATGTGCACGCGGCCCTGGACGGGCTGCGCCCCGGCACGACGTACTACTACGGCGTCGGCCACGACGGCTTCGACCCGGCGTCCGCCGAGCACCGCCCGACCGTCTCCGCTTTCCGTACGGCGCCCGCGCACCCCGCCGCGTTCACCTTCACCGCCTTCGGCGACCAGGGCGTCGGCAGCGCGGCGGCGGCGAGCGACCACCTCGTGCTGCGCCAGGACCCCGCGTTCCATCTGCACGCCGGCGACCTCTGCTACGCCGACGGCACCGGGCACGGCAAGACGTCGGACGGCTACGACCCCGCGTTCTGGGACCTGTTCCTCAAGCAGAACGAGCAGGTCGCGCGGACCGTGCCCTGGATGGTGACCACCGGCAACCACGACATGGAGGTCTGGTACTCCCCCGACGGCTACGGCGGCCAACTGGCCCGCTGGTCGCTGCCGGACAGCGGGTTCGACGCACGCTCGACACCGGGTGCGTACTCCTTCGTCTACGGCAACGTCGGCGTCGTGGCGCTGGACTCGAACGACATCTCGTACGAGATCCCCGCCAACCTCGGCCACAGCGACGGCCGGCAGACGGCATGGCTCGACAAGACCCTCGGCGCGCTACGGGCCTCCCGTACCGTCGACTTCGTCGTCGTCTTCTTCCACCACTGCGCGTACTCCACGTCCACGCACGCCTCGGACGGCGGGGTGCGGGCCGCGTGGCTGCCGCTGTTCGCCCGTCACCAGGTCGATCTGGTGATCAACGGGCACAACCACGTCTACGAGCGGACCGACGCCGTCAAGGACGGCGCGGTGGGCCGGGCCGTGCCGGTCGGCGGCACGACGGACCCCACGCGTGACGGCATCGTGTACGTCACGGCGGGCGGCGGCGGCCGCGACCTGTACGGCTTCCGTCCCGGCAGCAAGGAGAGCTACGAGGGACACGAGCACCACCACGAGTCCGTCGACAGCCTCGTGTGGAAGAGGGGACAGCGGTCCAGGACCGAGACCGTCGAGTGGTCACGGGTGCGCTACCGCGGATTCTCCCTGCTCAAGGTGGACGCGGAGAGTGGCGCGCACCCGCGCCTGAAGGTGTCGGCCCTGGCCCAGGACGGGCGGCGCGTCGACCACTTCGAGATACGGCGGGGGTCCTGACCGCAAGAAGGCTCTAGTGGCCGGTCTCGCCGCCGTTGTCCCTGCGGTCCAGTGCGCGCTGGAGGGCGGCGGCGGCGATCTTGGCGGTCTGCCGGTCGGCTTCGCTCGAAGGGGAGACGTGACGGACGCGGCGGCGGGCGGGCGTAGCAGTGGCCATGACGGATCGACTCCTTGAGATTATGGGGATTTCTCAGGGCCGGAAGGGGCGGAGAGCGGGGAGCGGCAGGGGTTGCCTGCGAGGTGCTCCGGCTCGCGTCCGCCATTCGCCAGGTAAGCGATACGTTCGGCTTCTACAAAGCTAGGACGGATCGCTGCTTCTGTCTCCACAATTACTCGGACTTCCTACTATCTGAGACGGCTTCACGCCTTCAGCCCTCTGAGCGCGCGGATCAGGCCACGCAGAGGGGCTGTTTCGGCCAGTGGGCGACAGGCCGCTCAGAGAAGGTCGCCGTCCCGCCAGTCGAAGAGCAGCTCGCGCTCCGGGTCGAGGGCGCGGGCGGCCAGCGCGGGGAAGAGGAACGGCGGGTCCTCGTCGGCGGGCAGCCGGACGACCCCGCCCGGACCGTACGCCGCGAACGGGCCGCTCCACCGGGCCCAGCCGCGCGCCAGGTACATCGGCGCCCCGTCGGACGACGCCGAGAGCGCCCCCACGTCGTACGCGCCCAGGATCACCCGTTCCAGCGCGCCCATCACCCGCCCGCCGAGCCCGGCGCGCCGCACGTCGGCGCGTACGGCGACGGCTTCCACGTAACCGACGCGCAAGGTCTCCCCGTCGTGCACGGCGCGCCGCTGGGCGACGGACCCGTGAGCGAGGAGCACGCCGGAGTCGTCGTGCACGAGGGCGTGCACGCCGCCGAGGCCGTGCGCCCAGTCGGCGTCGGAGAAGTCACCGTCGAAGGCTTCGTCCAACAGGGCTCGGGCTGCGGCGAGTTCGGCGGCGGCGAGGTCGGCGGTGTGGGCAGTACGCAGCATGGTCACCGGGACACGGTACTCAAGGCGAGGGCCGATCGTGAGGGATCCCGTGGTCCACGAAGGACGCACGAAGGGGTTCACGAACGGGTTCACGAAGGGGTTCACGAACATGAACCACGGTCAGCGATCCGAACGAAATGCGTGTCACCCACCTTGACGGGCCCCGCTCGCCCCCTCCATGCTCCGATTCATCGGATGTCTCACGGATCGGAGTGACCCGTTGACGCCCCAACTCCCCCTACGAGCAACACTGTTGACCCTGGGAGCGGTCCTCACCGCAGCACTGTGCACCGCCCCGCCCGCAGCCCAGGCGGCCTCCTCCGCCGACCCGCCGGCGTCGGCCGCCCCCTCCTCACACACCCCCACCGCGACCGTCGCGCTCGATCCGGCTACGGGCAGGCCCACGCTCGCCGTCAGCCGGAACGGCGTGCAGGTCGTCACCCCGTCCCCGGTCGGCCTGATCACCGAACACGCCGACCTGAGCGCCGACTTGAAGCTCACCGGCCGCGACAGCCGAACAGTCGACGAGACGTACCGCACCACCACGGGCAAGGCACGCGTCCGCCACGTGCACGCCCGCGAGACCACGTACCACCTGCGGGCGAAGAGCGCCGCAGGCACCCGGCTCGACCTGGTGGTCCGGGAAACATCGGATGGCATCGCCTACCGCTACCGGCTCCCCGGCGCCACCACGGCGGCGACCGGCAACGTTCTGCGTGAGGCCTCGTCCTTCACGTTCCCCGCGGACACGGACGCCTGGCTCGGCGTGTACCGCCAGGACAACGAGAACGCCTTCAAGCAGTACACGGCGGCCGGGGCGCCCAGCGCCGACTACTCGATGCAGGGCCTGTTCCGTACCGGGTCCACCTATGCGCTGATCGCCGAATCCGACCTCTCCGGAAGCTACGCGGGCGCCCGCCTCACGCACACCGCGGGCTCGTCGTCGTACGGCGTGGGACTGTGGAACAACGAACCGGTGCAGGTCACCGCGGGCAAGCAGCTCGCCACCCCCTGGCGCGCGATCATCACCGGCTCCCTCGCGACGGTCACCGAGTCGACGATGATCGACGACCTGGCACCGGCCTCCCGCGTCAAGGACACCTCCTGGATCAAGCCGGGTCCTGCCCTGTGGACCTGGCTCGCCGGCGGCAAGGAGGCGGGCCAGAGCCTGGCGGCGCAGGAGAAGTACGTCGACTACGCGGCCGAGCGCGGCTGGCCCTACGAGGTCGTCGACGCGGGCTGGTACTACCTGCCCGGCCAGTGGGAGGTGATCGACCCCGAGTGGCAGACCCGCAACTGGATGCCCGAGCTGGTCGGTCACGCACGTGAACGTGGCGTCGGCATCCAGGTCTGGCTGCACTACACGCTGCTCACCGACCCGGTCGAGCGCGAGAAGTGGCTCTCCACGCTGGAGCGTTGGGGCGTCAAGGGCGTGAAGATCGACTTCATGGACTCGGAGTCGCAGACCCGCTTCAAGTGGTACGACGACATCCTGCGGGCGACGGCGAAGCACCACCTCATGGTCAACTTCCACGGCTCCACCATCCCCAAGGGCGTGCAGCGCACCTGGCCGCAGGTGATGACGATGGAGGGCGTCGGCGGTGAGGAGAAGCGCACCAACACCGCCGAGCACCTCGCCGTGCTCCCCTTCACCCGCAACGCGATCGGCTCCATGGACTTCACGCCGGGCGCCTTCCACCGCCCCTACCGCCCGAACGTGAACTCCGACGCGGGCGAGTTGGGCCTGAGCGTGCTGTACGAGTCAGGCATCACCAACCTCGCGGGCACCCCCGAGTCGTACGACCAACGGCCCGTCGCCCGCGGCTACTTGGAGCAGCTGCCGCGCGCCTGGGACGCCACGAAGCTGCTCGTCGGCGACCCGGGCAAGGCGGCCGTGCTGGCGCGCGAGGCGGCCGGGCGGTGGTTCATCGGCGGTACGTTCGCGGGCGCGGCCCGCACCGTCGACGTACCCCTGCGGCTCGGCGCCGGCCGCTGGCTGGTGGAGACGGTCACGGACGGCCCGTCGGGCCTGGTGCGCACCCCGCGCGTGGTCGGCGGCACGGACACGCTCTCCGTACCCGTGGTGGCCGACGGCGGCTTCGCGGCGCTCGCCTGCCGCTGGCACCCCGGACGCACCACCTGCGACCGCTGAACTCTCCGATCCAGTAAGGAAGTTGCTGATCTGCTGAGCACACAGCACCGCCCTCGGCCGGGGTGGGGCCCATTGGCCGAGGGCGGTCGCTCAGGGGTGGGCGGCGGCGCCCACCGGGTCGGGCATCAGCCCATGTGCGGGTACGGGTAGTCCGTCGGCGGGACCAGCGTCTCCTTGATGGCGCGGGTCAGCGTCCAGCGCATCAGGTTCTGCGGGGCGCCGGCCTTGTCGTTGGTGCCGGACGCGCGGCCGCCGCCGAAGGGCTGCTGGCCGACGACGGCGCCGGTCGACTTGTCGTTGATGTAGAAGTTGCCCGCGGCGTAGCGGAGCTTCTCCATCGTGTGGGCCGCGGCGGCGCGGTCGTTGGCGATGACCGAGCCGGTCAGCGCGTAGTCCGACGCCGACTCCATCTGCTCCAGCATGGCGTCGTACTGGTCGTCCTCATAGACGTGCACGGCGAGGAACGGACCGAAGTACTCGGTCGTGAAGACCTCGTTGGCCGGGTCCGTGCACTCGACGACCGTCGGACGCACGAAGTAGCCGACGGAGTCGTCGTACGTGCCGCCCGCGACGATCGTGCAGGTGTCGTCCGACTTCGCGCGGTCGATCGCGGCCTTGTTCTTGGCGAAGGAGCGCTCGTCGATGACGGCGCCGATGAAGTTCGACAGGTCGGTGACGTCACCCATGGTGATGCCGTCGACCTCGGCCGCGAACTCCTCCTTGAACCCGTCGTTCCAGATCGACGCCGGGATGTAGGCGCGCGAGGACGCGGAGCACTTCTGGCCCTGGTACTCGAAGGAACCGCGGGTCAGGGCCGTCTTGAGGACGGCACGGTCGGCGCTCGGGTGGGCGACGACGAAGTCCTTGCCGCCCGTCTCGCCGACGAGGCGCGGGTACGTGCGGTACTTCTCGATGTTGTTGCCGACCGTCTTCCACAGGTGCTGGAAGGTCTTGGTCGAGCCGGTGAAGTGGATGCCGGCCAGGTCGCGGTGGTTCAGGGCCACCTCGGAGACGGCGAGACCGTCACCCGTCACCAGGTTGATGACGCCCTTGGGGAGACCGGCCTCCTCCAGAAGCTTGAGGAGCAGGACGGCAGCGTGCGTCTGCGTCGGGGACGGCTTCCAGACCACCACGTTGCCCATGAGGGCGGGGGCGGTCGGCAGGTTGCCCGCGATGGCCGTGAAGTTGAACGGCGTGATCGCGTAGACGAAGCCCTCCAGCGGGCGGTGGTCCATGCGGTTCCACACGCCGGTGGAGTTGGCCGGCGGCTGCTCGGCGAGCAGGTTGCGGGCGTAGTGGACGTTGAAGCGCCAGAAGTCGACGAGCTCGCAGGGAGTGTCGATCTCGGCCTGCTGCGCGGTCTTCGACTGGCCCAGCATGGTCGAGGCGGCCAGCGTCTCGCGCCACGTGGTGGAGAGCAGCTCGGCGGCGCGCAGGATGATCGCGGCGCGGTCGTCGAACGCCATCGCGCGCCAGGCCGGGGCGGCGGCCAGGGCGGCGTCGACCGCGTCCTGGGCGTCCTGCGCGGTGGCGTTGGCGTACGTACCGATGACGGCCTTGTGATTGTGCGGCTGCACGACGTCGAAGCGCTCGCCGCCGCCCATCCGACGCACGCCGCCGATGGTGCAGGTCAGCTCGATCGGGTTGTCGGCCAGCTCCTTGAGCTTGGCCTCCAGGCGGGCGCGCTCGGGCGAACCGGGGGCGTAGCCGTGCACCGGCTCATTGACCGGGGCGGGGACCTGGGTCACGGCGTCCAGCGTCATGGGTCCGTATCTCCTTCGGGGGGTCGGGGAGTTATCGGGAAGCAGTGGGGGCCTGCGAGGGGGCCGGAAAGAAAGTGGCTCAGCCCTTGGTGAGGATCGAGCGGGCGAAGAAGAGCAGGTTGGCCGGCTTCTCCGCGAGGCGGCGCATGAAGTATCCGTACCAGTCGGTGCCGTACGCGGTGTAGACACGCATCCGGTGTCCTTCCGCGGCGAGCCGCAGGTGCTCGTCGCTGCGGATGCCGTACAGCATCTGGAACTCGTACTCGTCCAGCTTGCGCCCTGCGGTCCTGGCGAGCTCCTGCGCGATGGAGATCAGGCGGGGGTCGTGGGACCCGATCATCGGGTACCCGGAGCCCTCCATGAGGACGCGCATGATCCGCACGTACGCCTTGTCGGTCTCGGCCTTGTCCTGGTACGCGACCTCGGCGGGCTCCTTGTAGGCGCCCTTCACGATGCGGACGCGGCTGCCGGCGGCGGCGAGGCGGCGGGCGTCGTCCTCGGTGCGGAAGAGGTAGGCCTGGATGACACAGCCCGTCTGCGGGAAGTCCTTCCGCAGCTCCTCGTGGATGGCGAACATCGAGTCGAGGGTGGTGTGGTCCTCGGCGTCCAGGGTGACCGTGGTGCCGATGGCGGCGGCGGCGATAACGACCTGGCGGACGTTGGCGAGGGCCAGCTCGTGGCCGCCCTCCAGGGCCTGGCCGAACATGGACAGCTTCACGGACATCTCGGCCCTGGCGCCCAGGCCCAGCTCCTTGAGGCGGCCGATGAGCTCCAGGTAGGCGTCGCGGGCGGCGTGCGACTGCTCGACGGTGGTGATGTCCTCACCGACGACGTCGAGGGTGACTTCGAGGCCCTTCGCGGTGGCGTCCTGGATGACCGGCACGACCTGGTCGACGTTCTCACCGGCGATGAACCGGTCGACGACCTGCTTGGTGCCCGGCGCCGCCGACACGAACGAACGCATCTTGTCGCTGCGCGACGCGGCGAGGATCAGGGGAGCCAGCACGGGGCACCTCCATGGAGCATGAGTACGGAGAGGCCGAATCACCGCAAAGCGGGAACGGCACGGGGAACCACCGTGAAATCTATGGATCCCTCCGATGCTGTGCCATCGACAGCTGTCACGCATCTGTGGTCGCCACCTCAGACACATGTATGAAGAGACACGGAAGGGACGCGTGAGGTGCGCGAGAATGGCGGGGTGAAAGGCGACTACCAGGAACTGGTCGACGAGATCTCGGCGCTGCTCGGCGCGCCCGCGACCTTGGAGAATCGTGACTTCAGGCTGATCGCCTTCGGAGCGCAGCTCAGCGACGGGGACGCCGACACCGACTTCGACGCCTCGGCCCTCGACCCGGTCCGCACCCGCTCGATCCTCACGCGCGGCTCCACGCCGGCCGTTCGCGCCTGGTTCGAGGGCTTCGGCATCGCCCGCGCCACGGAACCGGTCCGCATCCCGGCGACGCCGGAGGCCGGGGTCTACCGAGGCCGTGTCTGCCTTCCCGTACGGCACCGGGGCATCGTCCTCGGTTACGTATGGCTGCTCGACGACGACCCGGGGCCGACCCGGGACCAGCTGGACGCGGCGATGGAGGTGGCCGGGCGGATCGGCGCGCAGCTGGCGGACGAGGCGCAGGCGGGCGCCGACCTCACCCGCGAGTTCCACTCCGTCCTGACCGCCGAGCGCGGCTGGCAGCGGGACATGGCGGTGGCCGCGCTGCGCACGGCACTCGGCAGCCGCGCGGAAGGGCTGCACACGGTGGTCTGCGTCGCGCCCTGGCCTTCCCCAAGCTCTCGGCTGCGCTCGAGCAGGGGGTACCCCCATGCCGAACCGGACGACGCCCCGTCCGTGCGTACGCTTCCCGCCGCCGACGCGCTGTGCACGGTGCCCTGGGGTGTGACGGGCCAGTGCCTGGCGCTGCTGGTGCGGCTCCGTTCGGCGGAGGTGCTCACCCCCGCGCTCACGGCGGCGGCGAAGCTGCGGGCGCGGGCCGGTTCGGACGCGGTGGCGGCGGGCATCGGCGCGCCCCGCACGGATCTCGCCGAGCTCGCCGCCGCCTGGCACGAGGCGACGGCCGCGGCCCGCACAGCCCTGGCCAACCCGCGCCTCGGCCCGGACACCCAGTGGTCGGCGATCGGCCCGTACCGGCTGCTCACGGCGCTGCCCGCGGAGGCCGCCCACGACCCGGCGGTGACCCCGCTGCTCGCCCCCGCGCACCGCCAACTCGCGCACACCGCCGAGGTGTTCCTCGACTGCGCGGGCCAGGCGGGCCGCACGGCCGCGGCCCTGGGCATCCACCGCCAGACCCTCTACTACCGCCTCTCCCGCGTCGAACAACTCACCGGCCTCGACCTGGACGAGGGCGAGGACCGGCTGCTGCTGCACATGGGGCTCAAGGCTGCGCGGCTCTGAGTCCTTCTAGGTTCCGCATTTCAATTCCTTCGGAATTACGGTGGCCGCGTACCCCCCGTTGGCGCTGCTGCCGTCAGTCGGACTGATCAACCGTTCCGTGAAACGGCAGCGCTCATAAGCTGCCACATTTTAAGGCGCCGGTGTCGGCATTCATCAAGAGCCTCGGGCTGCGGCCGATGGACACCGGCGCCCTGGAAATGGCGCGCTGGCTGGAGGGAACGGGCCTGGTGATGATGGGCCTGGGCCGCCATGGCGCGGGGAGCTTCAACTTCACCCTCGGCGTCAACACTTCCGCCTGAGCACGCCCCCCACCACTTCTCGCCCCACATCAATCACAAGGACCAGCAGCATGCGCGTTCTCGTCACTGGCGGGACCGGCCATTCCGGTTCGTACATCGTCCCCGAGCTCATCGCCGCCGGGCACGAGGTCACCGGCCTGGCCCGATCGGCCACGGCCGCGGCGGCGCTGTCCGCGCTCGGCGCGAAGGTGCGCCGCGGCGACCTCGAGGATCTCGACGGGCTCAAGGAGGCGGCCGCGGACTCCGACGGCGTCGTCCACGTCGCGAACCGGCAGGACCTGCTTCCCTCCGGCGGGATCGACGCCGTGGCCGCCGCGGAACTTCCGATCGTGCTCGCGTACGGCGAGGCACTCGAAGGAACCGGAAAGCCGCTGGTCGCGGCGGGGAGCATGGCATCCCCGCTGTTCGGGAGCTTGGGCCGACCGGCCACCTAGGATGACCCAGCCCTTCCCAGCGGCGATGAGCACAAGGGCACCCCGCGCGTTCGTAACGTCGTGGAACTCGCCGTGATCGGCCTCGCCGAGCGGGGAGTGCGCTCTTCGATCGTGCGGTTTCCCACCATCCTGCACAGCACGACCGACCGTACCGGCTTCCTCCCCGGGCTGATCGCGCTCGCGAAGGACAAGGGCGTCGTCGGCTACCAACGAAGTGGTCCTGGCGGTGACCGTTGTACTCGTAGGAGCCGCGGTCCGCCGTGGGGCCGAGGGCGTCGCGCAGGACGCGCAGCCGCTCGGCGTAGGGCGGACCCCCTTCACCGAGCCGGACGTAGACGTGGTCTCGCGCGAGCCCGCGTCGAACCACGGGGCAAGATCCGGTTCGATGTCGAGGATCTCGCTGGAGAGGCGGCGGGAGGTCCATCCGTCGAGGAACTCGGCGGCTCCGCAGGGGAAGTGCTCGTAGTCGTCGTCGCGCGACCACACGACCACGGACCAGAACTCGGGCGCCCCCTCGGTCAGCCAGCACACGTGTCCCCCGCTGTCGGTCACCGCCCAGGCGAGCAGGCCGCCCGGCTCCGGAAAGAGGGGGTACGGGTAGTCCTCGGGCGCGCTCGCCCGCAGCGGGCCGTAGTCCTCGGCGAGGTCCGCCGCGAGCCGGGCCGGGTTGGTGTCGCCGAACGGGGTGCACAGACACAGCTCGTCCCAGAAGTCGCCGCGGCCGTAGGTCTCCACCAGCCGTTTGTAGTCGTCCGGCAGCCGGGTACCCAGCGTCCGCTCCGCGGCGGCCCAGTCCCCCTGCCCGTCGACGGTTCCGGCCGGGGGTGGCAGGCGTTCGATCAGGCGGTCCACCGGGCCGTGGTTCTCGGGCACGCGCCTACTCCGCCTTCCGGGCGGACGCCATCAACTGCCGCAAGCCTTCGGTGAGTTCGTCGGCGCTCGGGGAGTACTCCGCGTCGAAGGTGTGCTGGGCGATCAGCCCCAGCACCAGTACCGAGAAGAACTTGCCGAGGGTGTCCACGCTCGGGTCGTCCGCGGGCGGCTCCTCGCCGCCCATGATCATGCCGATGAAGCCGCGGCCCGCCTCGCGCTGAGCCGCCGCCAAGTACTCGCGTACGACGGGGAGCTTGTCCCCCATCGTCACGAGCTCGATGCTCAGATGCCAGATGGAGCCGGGTTTGCCGAGGCTGTCGGTGATGCCCGCCACGACGGCGCGGAAACGCTCCAACGAGCCGTCGGCGCCCGGCAGTTCCTGCGGTACACCCCATTCGTCCGACGCCCCCTCGGCGAGCGCCACGTAGGCCTGCGCGAGCAGCGTGTCCTTCGAGCCGTAGTGGTAGCCGATGGACGCCAGGTTCGTCCCCGACTCCTTGACGATGTCGCGCGCCGTCGTGCGCACGAACCCCTTCTCCAGCAGGCAGCGCTTGGCGCCTTCGAGCAGATCCTCGCGATGTCCCATGCCCTCACCCTACCCAGGATCCAGACGTTTGTCTTAGACGACCGTACTAGACAAGTGTTTAAGACGCTCGTACAGTTCCTGCCATGACGAACCCGACGCACGACACCGCGCCCCCCAACTCCCTTGCGGGGCGCCGTGAATGGACCGCCCTCGGCGTGCTGATGCTGCCGCTGCTGCTGGTCTCGATGGACGTCTCGGTCCTCTACTTCGCGATCCCCGCGATCAGCGCGGACCTGGCGCCGAGCGGCACCCAGCAGCTGTGGATCTTCGACATCTACGCGTTCGTGCTCGCGGGCCTGCTGATGACGATGGGCTCGCTCGGCGACCGGATCGGCCGCCGCAAGCTGCTCCTGCTCGGCGCCGCCGCCTTCGGCACCGCCTCCGTCCTGGCCGCCTACGCGAACAGCGCCGAGACGCTCATCGCCGCCCGCGCGCTCCTCGGGGTCGGTGGCGCGACCCTCATGCCGTCCACCATGGCGATCATTCGCACGATGTTCACCGACCCCGGCCAGCGCGCGAAGGCGATCGGCATGTGGTCGGGCGTCATGACCGGCGGCATCGCGCTCGGTTCGGTGATGAGCGGAGTCCTCGTCGAGTACTTCTGGTGGGGCTCGGTCTTCCTCGTGAACCTGCCCGCGATGGTGCTGCTCCTGGTCCTCGGCCCCTTCCTGCTGCCGGAGTCCAGGAACCCGGAGCCCGGCCGCTTCGACCTGCTCAGCGTGCCGCTGTCGCTCGCGGGCGTGCTGCCGGTGATCTACGGAATCAAGGAGATCCCGTCCGAGGGCTGGAACGTGCGCTACGTCGTCTCGATCACCGTGGGCCTGCTCTTCGCCGCCCTGTTCGTGCACCGGCAGCGCACCACGAAGTCGCCGCTGATCTCCCCCGCCCTGTTCCGCGGCCGGGGATTCGCCCCCGCCGTCGTCCTGAACCTCGTCTCCTCCTTCGCGATGATGGGCTCGGCGTTCTTCACCACGCAGTACCTCCAGTCCGTCCTCGGCAAGAGCTCCATGGCGGCCGCGCTCTGGGCGCTGCTCCCCACGGTCCTGGTCGGGGTGGCCGCGCCCGTCTCGGCGCAACTCGTCGCGAAGGGCGTGCACCGTGCCCATGTCGTCGCCGCCGGCTTCGCCCTCGGTGCCTGCGGATACGCCCTGCTGGCCTTCGCCGGCACCGACTCGCTCTGGCTCGTCCTGGCCGGCGCCGGGGTCCTCGCCTCCGGGATCGTCACCGTGATGTCCCAGATGATGGACCTGGCGCTCGGCACCGTCCCGGTCGCCCACTCGGGCTCCGCCGCGTCCCTCCTGGAGACGGGCGCCGAGTTCGGCGGCGCCCTCGGCATGGCGGTCCTGGGCTCCATCGGCACGGCGGTCTACCGCCACGGCATCCCCGACGGCGCCCCGGCCGCGGCCCACGAGACCCTGGGCGGCGCGCTCGCGGTCGCCGGACAGCTGCCGGGCGACGCGGGCCGGGCCCTGACGGCCGCCGCACGGGAGGCCTTCACCCACGGCATGCAGGCGGCGGCGATCGCGGGAACGGTCCTGCTGCTGGCAGCCGCCGTCCTCGCCGCGGTGACCCTGCGCAAAGTGGCGGTGCGCGACCCCGCGACGGCAGCCGCCCCCGAGCAGGCGGTCTCCGACGCGACGACGGTCTGACACGCGTCCGCCGGGCCCCGCTCACCAGGGGCCCGGACCACGGGCGTTCCCGACGGAACGTGCCAGGATGAGCCCGTGGCACAGACATTCGATACGCCGTTCATCGGCCGGGCGGACGAACTCGCCCGGCTCACCGGCGTGCTGGAGCGCGCCGCGGCCGGCGACCCCCGCGCCGTCCTGCTGGCCGGGGACGCCGGCGTCGGCAAGACCCGCATGCTCACCGAGGCCGCGGCACACGCCGCCGCCACCGGCACGACCGTCCTGACCGGCCACTGCGTGGACCTCGGGGACGTGGGCCTGCCCTACCTCCCGTTCACGGAGATCCTCGGCGCGGCCGCCGACGACGAACGGCTCGCCCCGGCCTTCGCCGGGCATCCCGCCGTGGACCGCCTGCTCGGCAGGGGCTCGGGAAGCGGGCCGGCGCCCGACCCCGGCAGCCGCCTCCAGCTCTTCGAGGGCGTCGCGGGACTCCTCGCCGACCTCACCGTCCTGGCCCCGCTCCTGCTGGTCATCGAAGACCTCCACTGGGCCGACCAGTCCTCCCGCGACCTGCTCCGCTTCCTGCTCAGCCGGGGCGTCCTGCAGCGGCCCGCACCCGGCGGCCCGCCCCACCGCCTCGCGGTCCTCGCCTCGTACCGCGCGGACGACCTGCACCGCCGCCACCCCCTGCGGCCGCTGCTCGCCGAGCTGGTCAGGCTGCCCGCCGTCGACCGCCTCGAACTGCGCCCGCTGCCCGACGCGGACGTGGCCCGGCTCGTCCGCGCGCAGCGCACCGAGCCCGTCCCCGACAGCACGGTCCGCCACATCGTCGACCGCGCCGAGGGAAACGCCTTCTACGCCGAGGAGTTGCTCGCCGCGCTGCCCGGCGACGAGAGCCCCGGCTCCCCCGCCATGCCCAGCGGCCTGGCGGACGTCCTGCTCATCCGGATCGAGCAGCTGACCGAGACCGCCCAGCAGGTCCTGCGCACGGCCGCCGTCGCGGGCCGCCGGGTCGGGCACGACCTGCTGCGGGACGCCGTACAACTGCCGGAGGAGGAGCTGGAGTCGGCGCTGCGCGAAGCGGTCGGGCGCCAGCTGCTGCTGCCGGGCGACGACGCCACGTACTCGTTCCGGCACGCCCTCACCCGCGAGGCCGTGTACACGGATCTGCTGCCCGGCGAGCGGGTCCGGCTGCACGGAGTCTTCGCCCGGCTCCTCGCCGGAGCGGGCCGCTCGGAGAAGAACGCGGCGGAGCGCGCCCATCACTCGCGCGAGAGCCATGACCTGGCCGACGCGCTGGCCGCCTCCCTCGAAGCCGCCGACCACGCCCAGCGCGTCCGCGCGCCCGCCGAAGAGCTGCGCCACCTGGAGACCGCACTCGAACTGTGGGCCGTGGTCGACGCGTCCGCACTCCCGGAGCACAGCGACACGGTCACCCTCACGCTGCGCGCCTCGGCCGCCGCCGCCCGCGCAGGCGAGCCCCATCGCGCGGTCCAGCTCACCCGCTCCGCGCTCGCGCGGGCCGGCTCGGACGCCGACTCCGAACTCGCCGCCCGGGTGCGCTACACCCTCGCGGGCAACCTGATGCGGATCGACAACCTGGAGGCCGCGTTCACGTACAGCAGCGAGGCGCTCGCGCTGATCCCGGCCGAACCGCCCTCGTACACCTGGGTGTGGGCGGCCGCGACCCATGTCATGGCCGCGCGGTACGTGGGGCGCGACGAGGACGCCGAGCGGGTCGCCCGGCAGGCGCTCGCCATCGCCGAGCGGCTTCGACTGGCCGACGCCCAGGCCGACTTGATGATCTCGCTGGTCGGCCTGGAAGCGCACAACCGGCGTACGGCGCAGGGCAGGGAACAGCTGCTGCGGGCCCGCGAGCTGGCCCGCACAGCCGGAAACCTCCCGGTGGAGATGCGGGCTCTCTACAACCTCGCCATCGGCTGTTACGAGGCAGGCGCCCTGGACGCGTGCCTGGGCTGGATCGCCGACGGCCTCGACCGCGCCCGCCGCGCCGGGCTCCTCTCCTCGCCGTACTCCCTGGAACTGCGCTACCTGCAGTCCGTACTCCTCTACACGCTCGGCCGCTGGGACGAGTGCACCCGGGCGGCCGCCGCCGACGCCCAACTGCTCACGGCCGCAGGCGGGTTCACCACCGCGCCCGCGCTGTACGTGGCCCTGGCCCGCGGTGAGTTCGACGCGGCCGTCGCCGGGGCCCGCGCGCTGATCGACGGCCCGGCCGACTGGATGGCGGCGCTCGTCGCGAGCGTCGTGCTGACCGACGCGGCGGCGCTGCGCGGCGACGCCGAGGAATGCGTACGCCGGATGCGGGCCTCCGTGGAACGGCTCGTGGAGGGCGCCGGCTCCGAGCGGCCCGACGCCTTGGTGCGGCTCGCCGCGCTGACCCTGGCAGCGGTCGCGGACGCGGCGGAGGAGGCCCGTCTGTCCGGCGATGCGGCAGGCGCCGCCCGCTGGGCGAAGATCGCCACCGAGCTGGTGGAACTGGCCCGGAGCACGGCGGCCCACGGCGAGGACGGCACCCGGCAGGGGCCCGAGGGCCTGGCCTGGCTGGCCCGCGCCGAGGCCGAAGGAGTGCGTGCCGCCACCGGCCCGGACGTCGAGGCCTGGAAGCGGGCCGTGACGGCGTCCGGCTACGGCGAGCCGTACGAGCTGGCCCGGTGCCAGCGGCGGCTCGCGGAGGCCCTGCTCACCGCCGACCGCCGCGAGGAGGCCGCCGAGCAGGCACGCGCGGCCCGGTCCACCGCGGTGCTGCTCGGCGCCGTGCCGCTGCGCGAGGCCCTGGACGCCCTGATCCGGCGGGGCCGCCTCGCCGACGCACCGGCCGCCGGGCTGATCGCCGCCCTGACCGCCCGGGAGAGCGACGTGCTGCGGCTGCTCGGCCGGGGACGTACCAACCGTCAGATCGGCGAGGAGCTGTTCATCAGCGGCAAGACGGCGAGCGTCCACGTCTCGAACATCCTCGCCAAGCTGGGCGCCGCGAGCCGCACCGAGGCCGTCGGCATCGCCTACCGCGAGGGCCTGATCGAGCCGGAGACCAGCGCGCCCGGCTGAGAGCCTGCCGCCGCATGCGCGAGGGCCGGGCCACCTGTAGGTGACCCGGCCCTCGCACTGCTACAGAAGCACCTCAGACGAGGTTGACGGAGCGCGCCGACGTCGCGCCGATCTCCGCGGCGACCTCGGTGAGAACGCTCTGCGGGACCGAGTCGTCGACGGTCAGCACGGCGAGGGCTTCGCCGCCCACGTCGGCGCGGGCGACCTGCATGCCGCCGATGTTGATCCCGGACTCGCCGAGGACGCGGCCCACGGTGCCGACGACGCCGGGACGGTCCTCGTAGCGCAGGACGACCATGTGGTCGGCGAGCGCCAGGTCCACGTCGTACTCGCCGACGGCGACGATCTTCTGCAGGTGCTTGGGGCCGGCGAGCGTACCGGAGACCGAGACCTCCTGGCCGTCGCTGAGGGTGCCGCGCACCGTGACCACGTTGCGGTGGTCGGGCGACTCGGAGCTCGTGGTCAGCCGGACCTCGACGCCCCGCTCCTGCGCGAACAGCGGAGCGTTCACGTAGGACACCGTCTCGTCGACGACGTCCTCGAACACGCCCTTCAGCGCGGAGAGTTCGAGCACCTTCACGTCGTGCTGGGTGATCTCGCCGTACACCTCGACGTCGAGGCGGACCGCGACCTCGCCCGCGAGCGCGGTGAAGATCCGGCCGAGGCGCTCGGCCAGCGGCAGGCCCGGCTTGACGTCCTCGGCGATGACGCCGCCCTGGACGTTCACCGCGTCCGGGACCAGCTCACCGGCGAGCGCGAGGCGCACCGACTTGGCGACGGCGATGCCCGCCTTCTCCTGCGCCTCGTCGGTCGAGGCGCCGAGGTGCGGGGTGCAGACGACCTGGTCGAACTGGAACAGCGGGGAGTCCGTGCAGGGCTCCTTCGCGTACACGTCCAGGCCCGCGCCGGCGACGCGGCCCTCCTTGAGCGCCGAGTACAGCGCCTCCTCGTCGACGATCCCGCCGCGCGCGGCGTTCACGATGCGCACCGAAGGCTTGACCTTGTGCAGCGCGTCGTCGCCGATCAGGCCGATCGTCTCGGGGGTCTTGGGCAGGTGGACGGTGATGAAGTCGGAGACCTCGAGCAGCTCGTCGAGGGAGAGCACCTTCACACCCATCTGCGCGGCGCGCGCGGGCTGCACGTACGGGTCGTAGGCGACGACCTTCATGCCGAACGCGCTCATGCGCTGGGCGACGAGGGCACCGATGCGGCCCAGGCCCACGACGCCGAGGGTCTTCTCCGCGAGCTCGACGCCCGTGTACTTGCTGCGCTTCCACTCGCCGGCCTTGAGGGCCTGGCTGCCCTGCGGGATGTTGCGCGCGGTGGCGATGAGGAGACCGCAGGCCAGCTCGGCGGCGGTCACGATGTTCGACGTCGGCGCGTTGACGACCATCACGCCGGCCTTGGTGGCGGCGGAGACGTCCACGTTGTCCAGGCCGACGCCGGCTCGTGCGACGACCTTCAGCTTCTTCGCGGCGGCGACGGCCTCGGCGTCGACCTTGGTGGCCGAGCGGATCAGGATCGCGTCGACATCGGCGATGGCGGGCAGCAGCTCGGCGCGGTCCGCGCCGTTGCAGTGCCGGATCTCGAAGTCCGGGCCCAGCGCGTCGACGGTCGCGGGCGACAGCTCTTCAGCGATGAGTACGACGGGTTTGCCGTTGGCAGTGCTCACGTGAGTCCTCACAAGTCCCAATGCGGACGGCCGTCCCGACGGCCGCAAGCGGTGGAGGGTGGGTGCATGGCCGCGTGGAAGACGCACGACGCTGTGGGCCCGACGCGAATTTAGTTCAGCAGTGTAGTGGCGCCGGGGAGGCCGTCTTGCGCCTCCCTGGAAGGATCACTCGTCCGTGGCTGGACACCATGGACAACCATGTGGGCGAACCCATGGAGAGCGGGGGGGGGGGGGGGGGGGCGGGGGGCCGCCCCCCCCCCCCCGGGGGGGGGGGGGGGGGGGCCCCCCCGGGCGGGTGGGGGGGGTCCAGCGGGGGGGGGGGGGGGGGGGTGGTTGTTT
>NZ_JBIWKA010000010.1:298743-396189 GCF_044765445.1 Streptomyces sp. NPDC102467
GCGGCGCGGCCCCGCGCCCGGCGCGGCTCTGGCGGGCGGGGGGGGCCCGCCTGGGCCGGGGCGCCCCCGGCGGCGGCCTGGGGGCGGCCCGGGCGGGCCGCCCCGGCCCGGGCCCGCCCCCCCCCCCCCGCTCCCGAGAGGCTTACGCCTCCTCGTTGTCCACCCAGCTCATGAGCTTGCGCAGCTCCTTGCCGGTGGTCGCCAGGAGGTTGTTCTCGTCCTGGGTCTTGTACTCGTTGTACTTCTTCAGACCGCCGTGGTACTCGTCCATCCAGTTCTTGGCGAACGTGCCGTCCTGGATCTCGGCGAGGACCTTCTTCATCTCGGCCTTGGTGGCGTCCGTGATGATCCGCGGGCCGGTGACGTAGTCGCCCCACTCGGCGGTCTCGGAGACCGACCAGCGCATCTTCTCCAGGCCGCCCTCGTACATGAGGTCCACGATGAGCTTCAGCTCGTGCATGCACTCGAAGTACGCGATCTCCGGCTGGTAGCCGGCCTCGGTCAGCGTCTCGAAGCCCGCCTTGACCAGCGCGGCGGTGCCGCCGCAGAGCACGGCCTGCTCACCGAACAGGTCGGTCTCGGTCTCCTCGGTGAAGGTCGTCTTGATGACGCCGGCACGGGTGCCGCCGATGCCCTTCGCGTAGGAGAGCGCCAGCTCGAAGGCCTTGCCGGTGGCGTCCTGCTCGACCGCCGCGATACACGGAACGCCGCGGCCCTCTTCGTACTGGCGGCGCACCAGGTGACCCGGGCCCTTGGGGGCGACCATGCAGACGTCGACGCCCGCCGGCGGCTTGATGAAGTCGTAGCGGATGTTGAGGCCGTGACCGAAGAACAGCGCGTCGCCGTCCTTCAGGTTGTCCTTGATGGACTCCTCGTAGACCTTGGCCTGAAGCGGGTCCGGGACCAGGATCATGATGACGTCGGCCTCGGCCGTCGCCTCGGCGGGGGTGACCACGCGCAGGCCCTGCTCCTCGGCCTTCGCCTTGGACTTGGAGCCCTCGTGCAGACCGACGCGCACGTCGACGCCCGAGTCGCGCAGGGACAGCGCGTGGGCGTGGCCCTGGCTGCCGTATCCGATCACCGCGACCTTGCGGTTCTGGATGATGGACAGATCGGCGTCGTCGTCGTAGAACAGCTCGGCCACTGGGGTTCTCCTTGTTTGCGGTATTGCTGGTCCTGCGCCCACCGTACGGCGGGCAAAGGACGGAAAGTTTTCAGGTCTCGCTATGCGAGCTGGACAATGCCGGGATCAGGCCGATTCAGGCCGTGCGGTCGAGCGCCCGCAGGCTCCGGTCGGTGATGGAGCGCGAGCCGCGGCCGATCGCGATGGTCCCGGACTGGACGAGCTCCTTGATGCCGAAGGGTTCCAGCATCTTGAGCATCGCCTCTAGTTTGTCGCTGGAGCCGGTGGCCTCGATGGTGACGGCCTCGGGCGAGACGTCCACGGTCTTGGCGCGGAACAGCTGGACGATCTCGACGATCTGCGAGCGCGTCTCGTTGTCGGCGCGGACCTTGGCGAGCACGAGCTCGCGCTGGACGGCGGCGCCCGGCTCCAGTTCGACGATCTTCAGGACGTTGACCAGCTTGTTGAGCTGCTTGGTGACCTGTTCGAGCGGGAGTCCCTCGACATTCACGACGATGGTGATGCGCGAGATGTCGGGGTGCTCGGTGATACCGACGGCGAGCGAGTCGATGTTGAAGCCGCGGCGTGAGAACAGTGCGGTGATCCGGGCGAGCACGCCGGGCTTGTTCTCGACCAGGACGGAGAGCGTGTGCTTGGTGGACATGGTGCGTGTTCCCTCTTCCGATCAGCTCTCAGTCGTCTTCGTTGTCGCCGAAGTCGGGGCGGACGCCGCGCGCGGCCATGACCTCGTCGTTCGAGGTTCCGGCGGCGACCATCGGCCACACCATGGCGTCCTCGTGGACGATGAAGTCGACCACGACGGGACGGTCGTTGATCGAGTTCGCCTCCTCGATGCACTTGTCGAGGTCCTCGGGGCGCTCACAGCGGATCGCGTAGCAGCCCATCGCCTCGGACAGCTTGACGAAGTCGGGGACGCGGGTGCCCTTGTTGGGCGGCGTGTCGCCCTCCGGGCCCGCGTGCAGCACCGTGTTCGAGTAACGCTGGTTGTAGAACAGCGTCTGCCACTGGCGGACCATCCCGAGAGCGCCGTTGTTGATGATGGCGACCTTGATCGGGATGTTGTTCAGGGCGCAGGTGGTGAGCTCCTGATTGGTCATCTGGAAGCAGCCGTCGCCGTCGATCGCCCAGACCGGCTTGTCCGGCGCGCCGGCCTTGGCGCCCATCGCGGCGGGCACCGCGTAGCCCATGGTTCCGGCGCCGCCCGAGTTCAGCCAGGTGGCGGGCTTCTCGTACTGGATGTAGTGCGCGGCCCACATCTGGTGCTGGCCGACGCCCGCGGCGAAGATCGTGTCGTCGGGGGCGAGTTGGCCGACCCGCTCGATGACCTGCTGCGGGGAGAGCGAGCCGTCCTCCGGCTGGTCGTAGCCGAGCGGGTAGGTCTCGCGCCAGCGGTTGAGCCCCTTCCACCAGGCGCTGTAGTCGCCGGTCTGGCCCTCGCTGTGCTCCTTCTGCACGGCCTGGATCAGGTCGGCGATGACCTCGCGGGCGTCCCCGACGATCGGCACGTCGGCGGTGCGGTTCTTGCCGATCTCCGCCGGGTCGATGTCGGCGTGGACGACCTTCGCGAACGGCGCGAAGCTGTCCAGCTTGCCGGTGACGCGGTCGTCGAAACGGGCGCCGAGGGCGACGATCAGGTCGGCCTTCTGCAGCGCGGTGACGGCGGTGACCGCACCGTGCATGCCCGGCATTCCCACGTGCAGCGGGTGGCTGTCGGGGAACGCGCCGAGCGCCATCAGGGTGGTGGTGACGGGCGCTCCGGTGAGCTCGGCGAGGACCTTGAGCTCGGCGGTGGCCTGCGCCTTGATGACGCCGCCGCCCACGTACAGGACGGGCCGCTTCGCACTCGTGATCAGCTTCGCGGCCTCGCGGATCTGCTTGGCGTGCGGCTTGGTCACCGGGCGGTAGCCGGGCAGGTCCATCTGCGGCGGCCAGGTGAACGTCGTCTGCGCCTGCAGCAGGTCCTTCGGGATGTCCACGAGGACCGGGCCCGGACGCCCGGTGGAGGCGATGTGGAACGCCTCGGCGATCGCCTTCGGGATGTCCTCGGCCTTGGTGACCAGGAAGTTGTGCTTCGTGATCGGCATGCTGATGCCGACGATGTCCGCCTCCTGGAAGGCGTCCGTGCCGATCGCGGCCGAGACGACCTGGCCGGTGATCGCGACCAGCGGCACCGAGTCCATGTACGCGTCGGCGATCGGCGTGACCAGGTTGGTGGCGCCCGGACCCGAAGTGGCCATGCAGACGCCGACCTTGCCGGTGGCCTGCGCGTAACCCGTCGCCGCGTGCCCCGCGCCCTGCTCGTGACGGACGAGCACGTGACGCACCCGGCTCGAGTCCATCATCGGGTCGTAGGCGGGAAGGATCGTGCCGCCGGGAATGCCGAATACGGTGTCGGCCCCGACCTCCTCAAGCGAGCGAATGAGGGACTTCGCACCCGTGACGTGCTCAACGAGGGCGGACTGCTGTCCTCCGGAACGGGGCCGCGGCTGCGGATGGTGGGCCCCGGTGGCCTGCTCGGTCATCGGCATTCTCTTCTCGATGCTGAGGGTTTTTGCGAGGGTTGTGCAGGGGTCTTACGGGTTCGCGCCTGTGCCGGTGCAACAAAAAACCCCTCGTGCCGTGAGGCAAGCGAGGGGAGCGCGCCGGGAGCGGTTGCTGGGGATTCCGGTGTCTCCACCAGTGGGTCCCAGCTTCAGCCGACGCGCTTTCCAAGTACGAGAATTCGGGTGCGCATGGCATTGACCCTCCCCCCGGCGCCTAGGGCGTGTCAAGTGGGTGGGACGGGAGTCTCATCATGTGAGCGCAGAGTCGACGCGCCGGCGAACACCGGCTCGGCCGGGCCCCTCGGCACGGGGTACTCCCCCGAACCCAGCGCGCGCCGCAGTCGGTACTCGTCGAGCGGCCCGGAGAACGCCATCCCCTGGCCGTGCGTGCACCCCATCGCCCGCAGCGCGAGCACCTGCTCGGGCAGATCGACACCGTCGGCCACGGAGGTCAGCCCGAGATCTCCCGCGATCCGCAGCAGCCCACTGGTGATCTTGTGCAGGCGGGCGGACTCGACGACGCCCTCGACGAGCGACCTGTCCAGTTTCAGTACGTCCACGGGGAGGCGGCGCAGGGCGGTGATCGCCGCATAGCCGCTGCCGAACCCGTCCAGGGCGATCCGGACACCGAGTCTGCGCAACGCCGTGAGACGCCGCTCCAGCTCGTCCAGCGGCACTCTCGGATCACTGTCGGCGAGCTCGATGACCAGCGCGCCCGACGGCAGCCCGTGCCGGGTCAGCAGCGCCTCGATGGAGCCGAGCGGCATGGCGCGGTCGAGGAGTCTGCGCGCGCTGATCCGCACGGCGACCGGCGTCGCGTGCCCGCGGCGGCCGCGCTCGGCGGCCTGCGCGACGGCCTCCTCCAGCACCCAGCGGCCCAGCTCCGCGGTGCGCTCGCCGTCGTCGGCCACGCGCAGGAACTCGGCGGGCGTGAAGAGGATGCCCTGGGTCGAGCGCCAGCGCGCCTGCGCGGCGACCGCCGTGATCCGGCCGTCGTCGAGGGAGACGATCGGCTGGTGCAGGAGCGCGAACTCGCCGTCGTGCAGCGCCGAGCGCAGCCGCGTGGCCAGCTCCGCCTTCCGTACGACGTCGGCCTGCATCTGCGGCGCGTACAGCTCGACGCGGCCCTTCCCCGCCGCCTTGGCCCGGTACATCGCCAGATCCGCGTTGCGCAGGAGCTCGCCCGCCGTGATGTCGGGCTCGGCGAAGGAGACACCGATGGAGGCGGCGACCCGTACGTCCTTGTGGCCGTCGATCTGGTACGGCTGGGACAGGGCGATTCTGAGCCGGTCGGCCAGCTCGTAGATCTGCTGTTCCCTGGCGGTGTGGTCGCGACCTCCGTCGCCGACGATCAGCGCCGCGAACTCGTCACCGCCGAGACGGGCCGCGGTGTCTCCGGAACGTACGGAGTCGGCCAGCCTTCTTGCCGCCTGCACGAGCAGTTCGTCGCCCGCCTGGTGGCCGATCGTGTCGTTGACCTGCTTGAAGCCGTCGAGGTCGATGAAGAGCACGGCGGTGCCCCGGTCGGTGGCCCGCCGTCCGGTCAGCGCCTGGCTGACCCGCTTGGTGAACAGTGCCCGGTTGGGCAGGTCGGTGAGCGGGTCGTGCTCGGCGTTGTGCTGTAACTGTGCCTGGAGGCGCACCCGTTCGGTGACGTCTCTGCTGTTGAGGATCAGGCCGCCGTGGTGGCGGTTGATCGTGGACTCCACGTTCAGCCAGGCTCCGGTGCCGGAGCGGAAGCGGCATTCGATGCGGGTGGTGGGCTCCTCGACCTGGCTCGCGGCGAGGAACCTGCGCACTTCGTGGACCACCCGCCCGAGGTCCTCGGGGTGGATGATCGAGGCGAGCTCGGACCCGACCAGCTCTTCCGCGTCGCGTCCGTAGACGCCGGCGGCTGCCGGGCTGACGTACCTCAGGATCCCGTTCGGCGCGGCGATCATGATGACGTCGCTGGAGCCCTGCACCAGGGAGCGGAAGTGGTTCTCCTTCTGCGCCAGCTCCTGGGTGAGCGTGATGTTGTCGAGGAGCATGATGCCCTGGCGCACGACGAGAGCCAGGACGACGGTGCAGGCAGTGAAGAGCACGACCCGGTCCACACTGTGGCCGTTCAGCACGTTGTAGAGAATCCCCAACGTGCAGACGGCGGCGGCCAGGTACGGGGTGAGCGCGGCCAGCGAACCCGAGATGGGCCGGGTGTGACTGACCTGATAGCGCCCACCGGGCCCCTGCGCGCGCTCCTCGTACGACGGCCCGCTCCCGGGCCCCACCCAGGGCGCGTACGCGAGCAGCAGCGACCCCGCGAACCAGCCCGCGTCGAGGATCTCCCCCGAGCGGTAACTGGCGTGCAGCAGCGGTGAGGTGAACAGCGCGTCGCACATCACCGTCAGGGCGAGCGCGCCGATCGCGGTGTTCACCGCCGTGCGGTTTCCGGGCGAACGCCGGAAGTGCAGGGCGAGGACCATGCTGACCAGAGCGATGTCGAGGAGCGGGTAGGCGAGCGAGAGCGCGGTGCGGGTGACGCTCTGCCCTTCGAACTCGGCGGTGTGCGCGAGTGCGAGGCTCCAGGAGAGGGTGACCAGGGATCCGGCGATCAGCCAGGCGTCGAGGGCGAGGCAGATCCAGCCGGCCTTCGTCACGGGCCGCTTCGCGAGGACGAGGAGTCCGATGATCGCGGGCGGCGCGAAGCAGAGGAAGAAGAGGTCGGCGAGGCTCGGAGTCGGCACCGGCGCCCGCAGGACGACCTCGTACCAGCCCCACACCCCGTTACCCAGCGACGCCATCAGCGAGGAGAGTGCGAAGAGGAGCCAGGCGGGTCGAAAGCGGCTGCGCCGGCTGCGCGCGTACAGGAAGTTCGAGACGGCGGCGACAGCAGCCGCGATGCTCAACCCGAAGTCCCCCATGAACAGGGCGATTTCTTCGCTCCCCCAGCCGAGCCCGGACCCCGTGGCGTAGGTCGCGCACAGGAGGGTGAGCCCCACTTGGGGGCCGGTGCCCGTGCTGCGGCGCGAAGCGCGGGCGGGTGCCGGGGCCCCGGCGCGCAGGGGGGCTCCCATAGCGGTGGCGGATGCCGCTTTGCCGGTCACCGGGCCGCCTCGGTCCGTCGGGCCGCTCCCGTGTCCCGCTCGCCCTGCCCGGTGTGCGGATGCTTTCTGCGGCAGCCGCGGGTGCCGCCGCGATGCGGATGGTTCCGGTGCGGTTGGTTCCTGCGGTAGCCCGGACTGCGCCCGCGCGTCGGTGCGTGTGAGGGTCGCCGTCGGCGGCCCCGCCGCGTCGGATTGTTCACCCATAGGCCGTGCATCGCCCGTCGCCCCCCTCGCAGTCCGTCACTCATCCCCGGCGCCACGTACCGAGCGGCGCTGCCCCAGTCGGGACGATACACCAGTCTCGTCACTCAGGGACATAGTTCCTCTACTCTCCGTGACGACCAGCGGCGATGGAGGCACGCGGTGCAGCCGGACGGGCGCGGAGCGTACGCGCCCAACCGCGGGCAGCCGCACGGGAGTTGTCCGTGGGGCTGTCGTGCCGTCGGTCAGCTGATGGTGAGCACGACGTTGTCGAGCGGCTGCCCGGCAGCGAAGCGGGTGAGCTGGGCGGCGAGGAGCCGCTTGGCGCGGGGCGTGAAGGCGGAGGTGGGACCGCCCACGTGCGGGGAGATGAGCACCCCCGGAGCCTGCCACAACGGGTGCTCCTGGGGCAGCGGTTCAGGATCGGTGACATCCAGCGCCGCCATGATGCGGCCATTCTCGAGCTCCGCGAGGAGTGCCTTGGTGTCGACGACCGGGCCGCGGCTGACGTTCACCAGCAGAGCGCCGTCCTTGAGACGCGCGAGGAATTCGGCGTCCACGAGGCCTCGGGTGTCCTCGGTGAGCGGCGTGACCAGAATGACGACGTCGGCCTCGGGCAGCAGCTCCGGCAGCTCCGCGAGCGGGTGTACGGGCCCGCGCTCCGTCGTGCGTGCGGAGCGCGCGACGCGCGCCACCCGCGCGACCTCGAAGGGGACGAGCCGGTCCTCGATGGCCGAGCCGATAGCCCCGTATCCCACGATGAGGACATTCTTGTCGGCGAGCGCCGGACGGAACCCGGAACGCCACTCCCCCCGGTCCTGTCCGTGTACGAAGTCGGGGATTCCGCGCAGGGAGGCGAGGGTCAGCGTGAGCGCGAGTTCGGCGGTGCTGGCGTTGTGCACTCCGCGCGCATTCGCCAACTGGACGCCCGGACGCAGGTACTTGAGCCCGTTCTGTACATGGTCGATGCCCGCGGTGAGGGTCTGCACCACTTGAAGGGACGTCATCCGCTGCAGGGGTCGTACAGCGATGTCGCCGCCCTTCATGTAGGGGGCGACGTAGAACGCGCAGTCGGCCGGGTCGGCGGGAAAGTCCTGTTCACCGTTCCAGAAGCGGTAGTCGAGTCCTTCAGGAAGGCCGGGGATCTCGTCAGCGGGGAAGGGCAGCCATACATCACCAGTCATGGTCAGGAGGCTATGTCAGACGCTCCGACGTGCAGAGGTTAGGTTGGTGGCCAAAGACAGGGAGGGTCACGAGCAGGTGGAGCGCAAGGCGATCGGGGCGGCGGCGCTCGAGGTGGGGGCGGTCGGGCTCGGCTGCATGCCGATGCACTGGGCGTACACCGGCTCGCGGCAACGCGGCGAGGAGTCCCTGCGCACCGTGCACGCCGCGCTCGACCGGGGCTGTTCCCTGATCGACACCGCCGACATGTACGGGCCGTTCACCAACGAGCTGCTGCTCGGCCGGGTCCTGAAGGAGCGGCGTGCGGACGCGTTCGTGTCGACGAAGGTGGGGCTGCTCGTCGGGGAGCAGCACATCGTCGCGAACGGCCGCCCCGGCTATGTGAAGCGGGCCTGCGACGCGTCGCTGCGGCGCCTGCAGACGGACGTCATCGACCTGTATCAACTGCATCGGGCCGACCCGGAGATCCCGGTCGAGGAGACCTGGGGCGCGATGGCGGAGCTGGTGGGCGCGGGCAAGGTGCGCTCCCTGGGACTGTGCGCGGTGGGCGCGCGGGCCACGCGCCGAGGTGGCCGTGCCGGGCTGCATGCCGGAACGATTCAGCAGTTGGAGCGGATCCAGCAGGTGTTCCCGGTGAGTTCGGTGATGGCCGAAATGTCGGTGTGGTCACCGGAGGCGCTGGAGGCGCTGCTGCCTTGGTGTGCGGTGCGCGGCGTCGGGTTCCTGGCGGCCATGCCGCTGGGCAACGGGTTCCTGACGGGCACGCTGACGCCCGGCCAGGGTTTCGAGCCGGACGACGTGCGGGCCCGCCACCCCCGGTTCACCGCGGAGATGATGGCGGCGAACCAGCCGATCGTGGCGGGCCTGCGCCGGGTCGCGGCGCGCCGCGGCGACGGCGTGACACCGGCGCAGGTGGCGCTGGCCTGGGTGCTCGCGCAGGGGCGGAACGTGGTGCCGGTTCCCGGGGCCAAGCACGAGCGGTGGGCCGCGGAGAACGCGGCGGCCGGCGAACTGGCGCTGACGGAAGCGGAGTTGGCGGAGATCGCGCGGTTGCCGGCGGCCCGGGGCTCCTGGGACTGACGTCGACCCGCGCCGGCTGGGGCTGGCCGGGCCTTGTCCGAGCGGGCCGGCCTTGTCCGAGCGGGCCTGGTCCGAGCAGTCCCGGCCTTGTCCGAGCGGGCCTGGTCCGGCCGGGGCAGATTCGACCCGGTCGCTGCGACGGGCCGATTCGACGGGGACTGATCCGGTCGGCGGAGATCGGGAACCTGCGGGGTGCGAGCGGTGTATGAACAGTAGAACCGTCGCGTCGGAGGGACCTGATCGTGCAACGTCAAAGTGTGCGGCCCGCGTTGGCCGCGGCCGCCTGTGCCGCGTTCCTGTTCACGGCGGGGTGCTCCTCGGGTGACAGCGGGCCCCCGGGCAAGGACAAGACGTCCGCGCCGAGCGTGAGCGACGCGGGCAAGTCACCCGCCTCGCCCACGTCGGGCGACGTGCCGTCCGCGAAGGGGACGGTGACTGTGGTGCGCACGGTCACCGAGGACCTGAAATCACCGTGGGGGCTGGCCCCGCTGCCCGAGGGCGACCTGTTGGTCTCGTCCCGGGACGAGGGGACCATCACCCGGGTCGACACGGAGACGGGGAAAAAGACGGAGATCGGCTCGGTGCCCGGTGTGGCCTCGGCCGGCGAGGGCGGCCTGCTGGGCCTCGCGCTCTCACCTTCCTACGCCTCTGACCACATGGTCTACGCGTACTTCACGACGGAGTCGGACAACCGCATCGCGCGGATGCTGTACGACGAGAAGGAGCCCGCAGGCGAGCAGTTGGGCGCTCCGGACACGGTGTTCAAGGGCATCCCCAAGGGCTCGAACCACAATGGCGGCCGGATCGCGTTCGGCCCGGACGGCCTGCTGTACGCGGGGACGGGCGAGACCTACCACACCGAATTGGCGCAGGACAAGAAGTCCCCGGGCGGCAAGATCCTGCGCCTCACGCCGGACGGCGCCCCCGCGCCGGGCAATCCGTTCGGCGACTCCCCGGTGTACTCGTACGGCCACCGCAATGTGCAGGGCCTGGCCTGGGACACGAAGAAGCGGTTGTGGGCGTCGGAATTCGGCCAGGACACCTGGGACGAGCTGAACAACATCGTGGCGGGTGGCAACTACGGCTGGCCCGACGCCGAGGGCAAGGGCGGCAGATCGGGCTTTCACGACCCGATCGCGCAGTGGCACACGCAGGATGCCTCCCCCAGCGGCATCGCCTATGCCGAGGGTTCGATCTGGATGGCGGGCCTGCGGGGCGAGCGCCTGTGGCGCGTTCCGCTGGATGGCACCAAGGCCGCGCACGATCCGCAGGCGTTCCTTGAGGGTAAGTACGGGCGGCTGCGCACGGTGGTCTCCGCAGGCGGCGACAAGTTGTGGCTGGTGACGAGCGAGACGGACACACGGGGCACACCCGGGAAGGGGGACGACCGAATTCTGGAACTGAAGGTCAGCTAGAGCCCTGGCCCTAGCCGTGTCCCTGGCTTTGGCCCTGGCCCTGGCCCTGGCCGTGGCCGTGGCCGTGGCCGTGGCCGTGATCTTCACGCTCCGGCTCGACCTCGTCCGGCGCCATGTGACCCGGCGCCAGGTGGCCCGGCGCCATTTCGTCCTCCTGGGCCTGATCCGGCTCTGCTTGGCCCCGCTCGGCCTGATCCAGGGGCCGGACGACCACCTTGCCGGAGGAGAGGTCTATGGGGCCGCGGCCGGGGTCGCCGTCGTTCAGGTCGACCCGGGTCAGCTCCAGGCGCTTGCCCTCGTCGTTGGTGTGCTTGCGGCCGGGCGCGAACAACTCCTCGAACATGTTGAACACTGCGCCTCCAGGTGGCGTGGCGGCCGAGCCTCCTGTTCAGCGTACGGGAGGGCCCAACGGGGGCGTCAGCCCTTGGCACCGGGCGGCGCCGGCACCGGCTGCTCGGGGAAGAGGCGCAGCCGGTGGGCCAGGGCCGCCGCCTCTCCGCGACCCGCGACGCCCAGCTTGGCGAGGATGTTGGAGACGTGGACGCTGGCGGTCTTCGGGGAGATGAAGAGCTCCTCGGCGATCTGCCGGTTGGTGCGGCCGGCGGTGACCAGGCGCAGGACGTCACGTTCGCGGCTGGTGAGGCCCAGCGCCTCTGCGGGTTCGGCGGGAGCGTCCCGGCGCGGTACGTCGCGGGTGAGGCTGAGCCGGGCGCGGTGGGCGAGCAGGGCGACGGACTCGGTCAGCGGGCGGGCGCCGAGGTGGTCGGCGACGGCTGCGGCGAGGCGGAGCAGTTCGGTGGCGCGGTCGCGGTCGTCCTCGGTGGGACCGCCGTCGGACGCGGAGGAGACGAGGAGGGACTCGGCGAGGCGGAGCCGGGCGCGGGCCAGATCGTGGGGGCGGTCGAGAGGTTCGAGGGAGGTGACGGTGGCGGACCAGTCGTCAGGGGTGTCGCGGCCCTCCGCACGCAGGAGTTCGGCGCGTACCCACTGTTCGTGGGCGTGCCAGACGGGGACCGAGGTGGCCTGGCGCTTGGCGGCGTCCCGGATACGGGCGACGGCCTCCGCGCGGCCCGCGTCGGCGGCGGGCAGGCCGCGGGCGTCCGCCTCCGCGGCGGCGGCGGTGCGCAGCAGCGGCCAGATGTAGCGGTGCATGGAGGGAGGCAGGCCGGTGGCGACGATGCGGTCGAGTTCGGCGCGGGCGTCGAGGAGGCGGCCCTGGGCGGCGGCGAGAGCGAGGGTGAGATGGGCGAGCGGAAGGGAGTACTGCGGCATCGGATCGTGTGTGCCGTAGTGCTCGTGGGCGGCGGCGAGGTGGCCGACCGCTTCCTGGAGGGCGCCGCGGCCCAGCGAGATGGTCGCGAGGTGCACGCTGGAGGTGCCGCGGGGCTTGGCGCTCAGGGCGGAGCGGCGGGTCCAGTCGGCGGCCTTGACGGCCTCGTCCCAGCGGCCGAGGGAGAGCAGGGACTCGGCCTTGTTGGAGCGGACCCAGCCCTTGGAGTCGGTGAGGCCGTAGCGGCGGCACAGGGCGATGCCCTCGTCGCAGATCCGGACGGCTTCCTCGGAGCGGCCGGCGCCTTCGAGACAGGAGGGCAGGTTGATGTTGACGTTGCTGATGCGGGTGATCAGGCCGAGTTCGACGGAGCGGTCGCGCACCGCGTACATCTCGGCGAAACCGTGCTCGATGTCGCCCGCATCGACGAGGAGGCCGCCGAGGATGAGGCGGGCGTGGAGCTCGGTCTCCACGTCGCCGACCATGTGCGCGAATTCCACGGCGCGTTCGGCGGCGGCAAGCGTCTCGGGGCCCGGGCTGTGCAGCATGCCCCAGGCCGCCGCGTGCGTGAGGACCTGGGCATGCACGGCGGACGGGGGCAGGCCCCGGACCAGTTCCTGGGCGGTGGCTATCTCGTCCCAGCCGCTTCCGCGGCCGGTGTGGGAGCTGATCCGGGAGCGCTGGATCCAGAACCAGGCGGCGCGCAGGGGGTCGCCCTCGCCGGTGGCCGCGGCCTCGTCGAGGATCCGGATCGCGCGTCTGCTGATCTTCATGGCACGTTCCCGCTCGCCGCACAGACGGCCCGCGAGGGCGGCCTCGCCCATCAGGTCGAGATAGCTGAGCGCAGTCGTGGCGGGGTCGCAGCCGCAGGCCGGATAGGACTCGGAGTAGTCGCCGAGTCGGAGCGTGGCCCGGATGGGCTCCGGTGCTCCGTCCCACAGCTCCATCGCCCGTTCCAGGAGCCTGAGTTGCTCGGCGTAGGCATGTCGGCGGCGCGCTTCGTTGCAGGCGCCGAGGACGGCGGGCAGCGCCTTCGCGGGGTCGTGGGCGTGGTACCAGTAGGTGGCCAGGCGCATGGCGCGGGCGTCGACGGGGACGAGCGCGGGATCGGCCTCGAGGGCTTCGGCGTAGCGGCGGTTGAGGCGGGAGCGCTCGCCGGGCAGCAGGTCGTCGCTGACGGCTTCGCGGACCAGGGAGTGGCGGAAGCGGTAGCCGTCGCCGTCCGGGGCGGCGTGCAGGATGTTGGCGCCGACGGCCGCGCGCAGGGCTTCGATGAGTTCGTCCTCGCCGAGCCGGGCGACGGCGGCCAGCAGCGAATACTCGACGGTGGAGCCGCCCTCGGCGCAGATCCGGGCGATGCGCTGCGCGGACTCGGGCAGCGATTCGACGCGGACGAGGAGGACGTCGCGCAGCGAGTCGGTGAGGCCGGTGGCGCAGCCCTCGGCCGCGGAGACGGCGAGCTCCTCGACGAAGAAGGCGTTGCCGTCGGAGCGCCGGAAGATGTCGTCGACGACGGCCCGTTCGGGTTCGGCGGCCATGATCCCGGCGACCTGGCGGGCCACTTCGTCGCGGGTGAGGCGGCCGAGGTCGATGCGGGTGACGGTGCGCAGCCGGTCGAGTTCGGCGAGCAGGGGGCGGAGCGGGTGGCGGCGGTGCACGTCGTCGGCGCGGTAGGTGGCGACGACGGCGAGGCGGCCGCTGCGCAGGGTGCGGAAGAGGTACGAGAGGAGGTGGCGGGTGGAGGCGTCCGCCCAGTGCAGGTCTTCGAGGACGACCACGACGGTGTGCTCGGCGGCGATGCGTTCCAGGAGGCGCCCGGTGAGTTCGAAGAGACGCGCGGTGGCGCTCTCGTCGCCGCGCCCGTCGGGGCTCGGTGCCGTCCGGTCGCCCAACTCCGGGAGCAGCCGGGCCAGTTCGTCCTCCCGGCCGGCCGCGGCGAGGTCGAAGGCGTCGGGCACCTTGCGGTGCAGCGCGCGCAGGGCCGTGGAGAAGGGGGCGAAGGGCAGCCCGTCGGCGCCGATCTCGACGCAGCCTCCGGTGACGACGAGGGCGCCCTGCCGGCAGGCCCCCGCGGCGAACTCCTCGACGAGGCGGGTCTTGCCGACCCCGGCTTCGCCGCCGAGCAACAGCGCCTGGGGCGCGCCGTCGGCCGCGCGGGCGAGGGCGGTGTTCAGTACGCCCAGTTCGTCGGCGCGGCCGACGAACACCGGGCTGACGGACCTGGTTTCCACATCGGCGAGCATCGCACACGGGCTCGAGGGCGGCGCAGAGTTTTCGGCGGGCACGGAGAAGGGGAGGACGGCAGACGCCCCGCCCTCCCCCAGGGAACTCCCCAGGCGACTCCCCACGGGGCTCCCCGTGGTCGTTCCCCCGGTCCGCGGGGCCGCGCTCATGCCGCGCGCGGGGCACGGTGTCGGCGCGGGCCGTTCGTACTCACCCCGCCTTCGGCGTCGTGACCGGCCGAGCGGCGCTCCGCGCGGTGGGCCTTGGCGGCGGCGCGGGCCGTGCGGGCCAGCCTGTAGGCCTCGGCCCGCTGGATGAGTTCGGCGGAGTGGACCTGGTGCATTTCGTACTCGAACATCTCGTCCTCCTGGTGACGATCGTCTGCGGCTCTCGCGGACCGTTCTCCGCGATGCCTCAACTTTCGTTTCCCAGGGGGGTGCGCCACATCGGGAGAGTGCCACATGTTCGAGGTCGGGGGTGCCTTACTCGTGCCCGGAGATGCCTTAGGCGCCCAGGGCAGTCGCGTACGACTGCCTTAGGCGCCCTCGAAAGACACTCCGGCTCAGCTGGTCTTCGGCAGGCTCAGGAGCAGGTCCGAGTACTTGGCCACGGCGAGCAGCAGGCCGAGGACGGCGAGGGAGACACCGGCCCACGCGGTCGACTTGATCCAGATCGCCTGCGCCTTGCCGGGCGCCCCGAACGCGGGCCGCACCAGGACGACCGCACCGATGATGAGGGCGATCAGCGAGAAGATCCCGCCGACCAGGGCCGCGGCGTGCCAGGAGTCGCCGTAGACCTCGGAGACCTGGGTGGCGACGCTCGCGGTCTGCGTGGTGTTGAGCTGGCCGATCAGCGACTCGCGGGCCGAGGCCACCGTGCCGAGCCAGCTGCCGCTGAGCGCGACGATGCCGAGGGCCACGGACACGATGGCGCCCGCACCCTGGCCGGCGCCGGCCGGGCGCGCGGCGGCGGCCTCCTCCTTGGCGAGGAGCTCTTCGTAAGCGGCGTCGTCGTCCGTGGCGTCGTCGTCCGCGTCACCGTGCAGGCCGTCCTCGGCCGCGACGGCCTCGCTCTTGGTCCCGGCCGGCTTCTCGGTCGACTTCTCGGCCGTGCCGGGGGCGTCCGTCGGCTCGCTCGCCTCGACGGCCTCCTCGTTCTCCTTCCGCTCGGCGGCGTCGGGCTGCGCATCAGTCTTCGTAGTCATGCTCCGCACCGTACGGACGGAGTCTGAGAAGTCTCTTAACGTTTCTTGTGCGCGTCGCGCGCGCTGCGCCATTCAGGCGCCAGGACGGACCAGACCTCCATGTCGTGGCGGATTCCCCGCCACAGATGGGCCTCACGGTGCACGCCGTCCCGGGTGAATCCGAGCCGCTCGGCGACGTTCAGACTCGGCACGTTGCCGGACGCGGCGACCCATTCCACGCGGTGGATGCCGCGCTCCTCGACGGCCCAGTCGAGCAGATGCCGCATCGCGCGCGTGACCAGGCCGCGCCCCGCCGCGGCGGGCTCCAGCCAGCAGCCGACCTCGCAGGTGCCGGCCCCCGCGTCGAAGTTCAGGGTGAGGACGCCGCCGACGAGCGTCCCGTCGAGCCAGATGCCGTGGTGGGCTGCTGTGTCGGCGGCGCGCATGTCGGCGTAGCGCTGCAGGGTGCCCCGGGCGGACGTCACATCGGTGACCTGGGAGCCGAACGGGATGAACTGCCCGATGAACTCCCGGCCGCGGTCGAGATGGCGCAGGAACTCCTCGGCGTGCCAGGGCTCCAGGGGGCGCAGCTCGGCGCTGCCGTCACCCAGCGGTATCGCGTACATCGGGCTCCTTCATCGGTACGTCGTCCAGCGCGCCGCCCGCCGCGCCACGCTGCCCGGGGATCCTCGCACCCGCGGCGGCCGCCCGGCATTCCGGCGGTTCGATGCTGAGGCGGGGCAGGCAGCGGTCGAGCCAGCCGGGCAGCCACCAGTTGGCGCTGCCGAGCAGGTGCATCAGGGCCGGGACCAGGAGCGTGCGCAGGATGAACGCGTCGACGGCGACGGCGGCGGCCAGCGCGATGCCGAACATCGCGATCACCCGGTCCCCGCTGAGGACGAAGGCCAGGAAGACCGAGATCATGATCACGGCCGCCGAGTTGATCACACGGCTGGTCTCGGCCAGGCCGACCCGGACGGCCCGCCGGTTGTCACCGGTCTCCAGCCACTCCTCGTACATCCGGCTCACCAGGAACACCTGGTAGTCCATCGAGAGGCCGAACAGCACCGACACCATGATGACCGGCAGGAACGGTTCGATCGGCCCGGCCCTGCCGAGCCCCAGGAGTTCGCTGCCCCAGCCCCACTGGAAGATCACGACGACGACGCCGAAGGCGGCGGCGACGGCGGCGACGTTCATCGCGGCGGCCTTCAGAGGGATGCCGATCGAGCGGAACGCGAGCAGCAGGAGTACGCAGCCGAGCCCGACCACGACGCCCACGAACAGCGGCAGTTTGCCGATGACGACCTCGGCGAAGTCGTCGTAGCTCGCGGTGACGCCGCCGACCTGGACGTCCAGCGAGCTGCCCCGCTCGGCGTCGGGGACGACGTCGGCGCGCAGCCGGTCGACGAGTTCGCTGGTCCGGTCGGACTGCGGGGCGGAGGTGGGGACGACGGTGAGGTAGGCGGTGCTGTCGTCGTGGTTGTACGTGACCGGGGAGACGGCGGCGACGCCCTCGGTGGAGCCGAGATCGCTCGCCAGCTGTCCGAGCGCCAGCTTGTCCTGGGCGCCGTGCACGTCGCCGACCAGGGTGAGCGGCCCGTTCACGCCGGGCCCGAAGCTGTCGGCGAGCAGGTCGTAGGCCTGCCGGGTGGTGCTGGACTCGGCGTTGTTGCCCTGGTCGGAGGTGCCGAGGTGGAGGGAGAGGGTGGGCAGCGCGAGGACCGTGATGACGGCGAGGGCGAGGCCGCCGAGCAGTTTCGGGTGGCGTTCGACGAAGGCGGCCCAGCGGGCGGCGAGCCCGGTCGGCAGCTCCGGTGCGGGCCCGTGCGCGGCGAGCCGGCGCCGCTCGCGCCGCGACAGGGCCCGTGTCCCGATGAAGGACAGCAGCGCGGGCAGCAGGGTCACGGAGGCGGCGACGGTGAGCAGGACGGTCACGGACGCGGCGATCGCGACGCCGTTGAGGAAACCGAGCCGCAGGATGAGCATGCCGAGCAGGGCGATGCACACGGTGGCGCCCGCGAAGACGACGGCTCGCCCGGTGGTGGCGACGGCCCGCTCTGCGGCGACCGCGACGGGCAGCCCGCGCTTGAGCCCGCGCCGGTGCCGGGTCACGATGAACAGCGCGTAGTCGATGCCGACGCCGAGCCCGACGAGCATGCCGAGCATCGGCGCGAAGTCCGCGACGGTCATGGCGTGGCCGAGCAGCCCGATGCCCGCGTACGCGGTGCCGACGCCGATCAGCGCGGTGGCGATGGGCAGCGCGGCCGCGGCGAGCGAGCCGAAGGCCAGGAAGAGCACGACGGCCGCGACCACGACGCCGATGACCTCGGAGAGGTGCGCGGACGTCGGCTCGGTGAGGGCGACGGCACTGCCGCCCAGCTCGACCCGCAGCCCGTCCGGGCCGTGGGCCTCGGCGTCGCGGGCCGTGTCAACGACGGCCTGAGCCTGGCTCCGTGGGATGTCGTCGGCCTGCTGCCCGAAGGTGATCGTGGCGTACGCGGTGTGCCCGTCGGCGCTGATCCGGTCGGCGCCATGGGTCTCGTACGGCGAGACGACGGACGAGACGCCGGGCAGTTTCCCGATCTGGTCCAGCGTGTTGCTCATCGCCGTCTCGACATCGGCGGCGCGCACGGTGGAGCCGTCGATGTGCCAGACGACGGTGTCGCTGTCGCCGCCGAGGCCGGAGAATCCCTCGTCCAGGAGCTGGGTGGCCTGTCCCGATTCGGTGCCGGGTGCCTCGTAGTCGTTCGAGTACGCGGATCCGGCGACCGTGGCCGCCGCGCTCGTCCCTCCGAGCGCGAGCAGCCACAGCAGGACGACGACGAGCCGGTGCCTGACACACCACCGTGCGAGTGCGGCCACGGACGTGCTCCCTGGGGGTTTTGTGGATCTTTACCGGGAACAGTCGGTGATCAGACGACAACAGCCGACATGAGCTGAACCAGCCCGCAAAGAACACGTGAGCAATGGCCAGTCACTCTTACAGGCAGAAGTGATCCTTTGTCTCTTTAGTGTGTTTACTCACAAGGGGCCTGCTCACAAGTGCCTGCTCACGAGGAGGGCCTGCTCACGTGTGTACGGCGTCGGGGTGGCGGTCAGCCGGACACGCTCGGCCGCCCGTTCTCGATGTGTCCCAGGAGCCGCCGGTGGAAGTCGTCTCCGGAAGCGATCTCGATGTCGTACCAGCCGTGCGCCTTCTCCGTCTCGTGCACCACGGTGACGGTCCGGCCGGGGCGGACGACGACCGTCCGCTTCCCTACGGTGAACGTCCGCGCCGCCTCGCCCGTGCCGCGCAGCCGGATGCGGACGGCACGCGCGCGTGCGTCCACGGTGGTCTTGATGTCGGCCCCGAAGTCCGTACGCCCCCGGAACTCACGCCGGAATCCGCCGGGTCCGGTCACCACGAAGTCGTACGCGCCCTCGCGCACCGGCACGGTCGCGTCCCGTATGACGTCGAAGTGCTGCGGTGCCGCGAACTCACCCGCGTACGGGTAGAGCGTGAAGTGCGCGCTGGAGCGGCCCGCGTTGACGAGGCTGAGCGTCAGCTTTCCCCCGTGCACGCGCGCGTGGGCGTCCGGCTGGTACGGCAGGGCGCGGGCCGGCCGGGTGCCGGGCTCCTGCTCGGGCATCGACTGCTTCGCCGGTGGCTGCGGGGCCCAGCGGCCGCTGAACCCGGGGATGGCACCGGGCTGTTCGACCTCGGGCTGCCGGTGGCCGTGCCGGAAGTCGAAGGCACCGGTCAGGTCGCCGGTGACCTGGCGGCGCCAGGCGCCGATGTTGGGTTCGCGCACGCCGGTCCACTGTTCCAGGAAGCGGATCACGGAGGTGTGGTCGAAGACCTCCGAGCACACGTACCCGCCGACGGTCCACGGGGAGACGACGAGCATCGGCACACGCACACCCAGCCCGGTGGGCAGGCCCTGCCACCGCTCCTCGGTGACGTCGGCTCCCGGCACGGGCGGCGGCACGTGGTCGAAGAACCCGTCGTTCTCGTCGTAGTTGATGAAGACGGCCGTCTTGCGCCACACCTCGGGGTGCGAGGCGAGCGCGTCGAGCACCTTGTAGACGATGGTCGCGCTGTGGATCGGCGAGGAGACGGAAGGGTGCTCCGAGTCCACGGCGGACGGCACGAGGTAGGAGACGCGGGACAGCTTGCCGCGCGCGACGTCGCGCGCGAACGTCTCGGCGAGCTTTCCGGTGGGCACGCGCCGCAACGCCCGCTCGAACAGCGACCGCTCGCTCCTGCTCAGCGTCGCGACACCCTTGTCCAGGGTGGCGAGCAGTGCGGCCCGCTCCTCCTCGTCGGCGGCGTCACGCACCTTCGCGTAGAAGGCCTCCATGTAGGTGAGGCCGGTCCCGGCCAGGACCTTCTTCGCGATGGCCTTGAAGGTGGTGAAGAACTCGATCTGGTTGTCGGTGAAGTTCTCCCACTCGGTGTACGTCTGCCAGCTCACGCCCGCCTTCTCCAGGCGCTCCGGGTAGGTGCCCCAGTCGTAGCCGGGGTGCGTGCCCTCGTCGTACGCGTCATTGCCGACGGCCCGGTCGCCGGTCAGCGGCTCGTCGCCGGTCCTGCCGCTCCACAGGTGGTTGCGGTTCGGGCTGGTCGAGGAGTGGATGGAGGAGTGGTAGGCGTCGCAGACGGTGAAGGTGTCGGCGAGTTCGTAGTGCAGCGGAATGTCCTCGCGCGTGTAGTACGCCATCGTGGCCGCGGTCTTCGCGGTGATCCACCCGTCGTGCCAACCGCCGTGCGAGGCCTTGGCGCCGCCGGACCACGAGTGGTCGAGTGCGCCTATGTACTGGAGGTCCTTCTTCTGGGCCGCGGCGGCTTCTCGTACGGGGAACGGCAGGACGGTGCGCAGCGCGCCGGGCTGCTCGAAGACGCTGGTGCCGCCCGGCAGCCTGATCGCGTTGCGGTCGCCGAAGCCGCGCACGCCGCGCAGGGTGCCGAAGTAGTGGTCGAAGGACCGGTTCTCCTGCATCAGGATCACGACGTGCTCGATGGCGTCGAGCCCGCCCCGGGGAGGGGCGCCCTGTTCGGACTGGGCGGCGACGGCCTGCTGCAGCGAGGGCGGCAGGAACGATCCGACGGCCGCTGCGCCGAGCGCACCGCCGCCGACGGCCATGAGGCGTCTGCGGGACAGCTCGGGGGAATCCGAGGACGGTGACACGGGACCTCCGCACGTAAGGGTCTGCACGCAATGGTCTGCGTCTGACCCATTGACTGGTTCGGCGGGGACGGTAGCGACGCCAGATGTCCCTGGGAAAGACGTGAACCAGCCGAAACGTAAACGTCCAAGCATCTGGGACAAAGGTCCAACTACCGGCCTCGCCAGGTCCAGCTGCTAGCCGAGCAGCGCCAGTCCGGCCCACAGGGCCACCGTCGAAGCGAGCAACGTGGCGGGCACTGTGAGCAGTCCGAGCCGGGTGAAGCCGCCGAGATCGGGTTCGGTGCCGTGGGCGTGCACGATGCGCCGCCACAGCAGGGTCGCAAGAGACCCCACGTACGTGAGGTTCGGGCCGAGGTTGACGCCGATGAGCGCGGCCAGCACCGGTCCTGGGCCTGCCGGGGCGACGGCCGGCAGCAGGGCGAGGATCGCGGGCAGGTTGTTGATGAGGTTGGCGAGCACCGCGGCGACACCGGCGATCGCGAGCAGCGCGGGCAGGGCCGAACCGTCGGGCAGGACGTGCGCGATGCCGTCGCCGAGCCCGTTGTCGACGACGGCCTTGACCACGACGCCGAGGGCGAGGACGAAGAGGCAGAAGGGGAGGTTGAGGGCGCCCGCCAGCTCGCCCGGGGTGCTGCGGCGCCGTACCAGCGACCGGGCCCCGAGGACGAGCGCGCCCGCGAAGGCCGCCCACAGCGGCTCGATCCCCGCGAACGACGTGACGACGAACCCGGCGAGCGTGAGCGCCAGCACCACGAGCGTGAACACCGGGACCGCGGTCGCGTCCTCGGGGTCGGGGTCGTGCGCGGGCGCCGCGAGGTCGTCGGCGAAGTAGCGGCGGAACACCGCGTACTCGATGCCGATCGCGACCAGCCACGGCAGCGCCATCAGCCCCGCGAACCGGCTGAACGTCAGCCCGCTCGCCGCGAACGCCAGCAGGTTCGTCAGGTTGGAGACGGGCAGCAGCAGGGACGCCGAGTTGGCGAGGTGGGCGCTCGCGTAGACGTGCGGGCGCGGGCGGGCGCCGATGCGGGCCGCGGTGGCGAAGACGACCGGGGTGAGCAGCACGACGGTGGCGTCCAGGCTGAGCACGGCGGTGACGGCGGCGGCCACCGCGAAGACCCCGCCGAGCATGCGCTTCGGACTGCCGTGACAGGCCCGCGCGACGGCGTCACCGGCCGCCTTGAACAGGCCGTCGTCGGCGCAGAGTTGAGCCAGGAGCAGGATCGCGGCGAGGAACCCGACGACGGGGAGAAGTTCCTTGGTCTCGGACCAGGCGTGGGTGGGGGTGACGGTTCCCGTGCCGATGGCGAGGGCGGCGGCGGGCACGGCGGCGACGGCTTCGGGCCAGTTACGGGGACGTACGACCGCGAAAGCGAGCGTGGCCGCAAGCAAGACGAGGGAGAGAAGCAACATTTAAGCCTCTCCGGCGTTTGAGGAGCGGGGTCCGGGGCGGAGCCCCGTGACAGGAACACAAGCGGGCGGCGGCGCACCGGGGACCAGTGCACCGCCGCCCAAAAACAGCTCAGCCTTCGCTGACGCCCAGCTTCTCCAAGATCAGCTCCTTGACGCGAGCCGCGTCGGCCTGCCCCCGGGTCGCCTTCATGACGGCGCCCACAAGGGCACCGGCAGCCGCGATCTTGCCGGACTGGATCTTGGCGACGATCCCGGCGTTGCCGGCGATGGCCTCGTCCACGGCAGTGGACAGCGCGCCTTCGTCGGAGACGACCTTCAGGCCGCGCTTCTCGACGACCTCGTCCGGCGTGCCCTCGCCCTTGAGGACGCCGTCGATGACCTGACGGGCCAGCTTGTCGTTGAGGTCGCCCTTGGAGACGAGCTCGGAGACGCGGGCCACCTGCTCGGGCGTGATGGGCAGCGCGCCGAGGTCGACGCCCTGCTCGTTGGCGCCGCGGGCCAGCTCGCCCATCCACCACTTACGGGCGGAGGCGGCGTCCGCACCGGCGTTGATCGTGGCGACGATCGGGCCGATGGCACCGGCGTTGCGGATCGACTGCATGTCGTGGGCGGTGACGCCCCACTCCTCGATCAGCCGGTTGCGCTGCGCGAGCGGCAGCTCGGGGAGCTCGGCGCGCAGCGCCTCGACCCACTCGCGGGACGGGGCGACGGGCACCAGGTCGGGCTCCGGGAAGTACCGGTAGTCCTCGGCGTTGTCCTTGATGCGGCCCGACGTCGTGGAGCCGTCCTCCTCGTGGAAGTGACGGGTCTCCTGGATGATCGTGCCGCCGTCGTTCAGGACAGCCGCGTGGCGCTGGATCTCGAAGCGCGCCGCACGCTCCACGGAACGGAGCGAGTTGACGTTCTTCGTCTCCGAGCGCGTGCCGAACTCCTCGCGCCCGTGCGGACGCAGCGACAGGTTCACGTCGCAGCGCATCTGGCCCTTGTCCATCCGGGCCTCGGACACGTCGAGCGCCTTGATGACCTCGCGCAGCTCGGCGACGTACGCCTTCGCGACCTCGGGGGCCCGCTCGCCCGCGCCCTCGATCGGCTTGGTGACGATCTCGATGAGCGGGATGCCCGCGCGGTTGTAATCGAGCAGCGAGTGCGAGGCGCCGTGGATGCGGCCGGTGGCACCGCCGACGTGCGTCGACTTGCCGGTGTCCTCCTCCATGTGGGCGCGCTCGATCTCCACGCGGAAGACCTCACCGTCCTCCAGCTGTACGTCGAGGTAGCCGTTGAAGGCGATGGGCTCGTCGTACTGGGAGGTCTGGAAGTTCTTCGGCATGTCCGGATAGAAGTAGTTCTTCCGGGCGAACCGGCACCATTCGGCGATCTCGCAGTGGAGCGCTAGGCCGATCTTGATGGCGGACTCGACGCCGATCTCGTTGACCACCGGCAGTGCGCCGGGCAGGCCGAGACAGGTCGGGCAGGTCTGGCTGTTGGCGTCCTGCTTCAGCTCCGTGGAGCAGCCGCAGAACATCTTCGTCTTGGTGCCCAGTTCGACATGGACCTCGAGGCCCATGACGGGGTCGTACGTCGCGAGGGCTTCCTCGTACGGCACCAGGTCAGTCGTGACAGTCACGGTGAAACTATCCCTCTCAGCCCAGCAGGACGTCGTCGTCGCCCAGGCGCTTGAGCTCCCGGTAGAGGATCGCCAGGCCGGTAGCGATGGCGGCGGCGGACACGGCGGCGTCGATCAGCCGCAGGGTGTCGTTGTCGTTGCGGGCCATCTTCGCCTGCTTCGCGACGCTGATCGCGCCGAAAGCGGTGCTGGCCAGCGAGACGTAGACGCCGGTCTTGGACTTCTTGAAGTTCTTGGCCTTCTTTGCCATGGCACTCACAGCGACGGAGCCTCCTCAAGCAGCGGGTGCCCCCACTTTTGCACGAAGGCGGCCTCGACGGCGGCGCCCACCTTGTACAGGCGGTCGTCCTTCATGGCGGGGGCGATGATCTGCAGGCCGACCGGCAGGCCGTCCTCGGGGGCCAGGCCGCAGGGCAGCGACATGGCGGCGTTGCCGGCCAGGTTGGTCGGGATGGTGCACAGGTCCGCGAGGTACATCGCCATCGGGTCGTCGGCACGCTCGCCGATCGGGAAGGCGGTGGTCGGCGTCGTCGGGGAGACGATGACGTCCACGTCCTCGAACGCCGCCTCGAACTCGCGGGTGATGAGCGTGCGGACCTTCTGGGCGCTTCCGTAGTACGCGTCGTAGTAGCCGGAGCTCAGCGCGTACGTGCCCAGGATGATGCGGCGCTTGACCTCGTCGCCGAAACCGGCCTCACGGGTGAGGGCGGTGACCTCCTCGGCGGAGTGCGTGCCGTCGTCGCCGACGCGCAGGCCGTAGCGCATGGCGTCGAACCGGGCGAGGTTCGAGGAGCACTCGGACGGCGCGATCAGGTAGTACGCGGAGAGCGCCAGGTCGAAGGTCGGGCAGTCCAGCTCGACGATCTCGGCGCCGAGCGACTTCAGCAGCTCGACGGACTCGTCGAAGCGCTGCACGACACCGGCCTGGTAGCCCTCGCCGCGGAACTGCTTGACGACGCCGACGCGCATGCCCTGCACGCTGCCGTTACGGGCCGCCTCGACGACCGGCGGGACCGGCGCGTCGATGGACGTCGAGTCGAGCGGGTCGTGCCCGGCGATGACCTCGTGCAGCAGCGCCGCGTCCAGGACCGTGCGGGCGCAGGGCCCGCCCTGGTCGAGCGAGCTGGAGAACGCGACCATGCCGTACCGCGAGACGCCGCCGTACGTGGGCTTGACGCCGACGGTGCCGGTGACGGCCGCGGGCTGGCGGATCGAGCCGCCAGTGTCCGTGCCGATGGCGAGCGGGGCCTCGTAGGCGGCGAGCGCGGCGGACGAGCCGCCACCCGAGCCGCCGGGGATCCGGGTGAGGTCCCAGGGGTTGCCGGTCGGGCCGTAGGCGCTGTTCTCGGTGGAGGACCCCATGGCGAACTCGTCCATGTTGGTCTTGCCGAGGATGACGATGTCGGCGGCCTTCAGACGCTTCGTGACCGTCGCGTCGTACGGCGGGATCCAGCCCTCGAGGATCTTGGAGCCGACCGTGGTCGGCACGCCCTCGGTGGTGAAGATGTCCTTCAGCGCGAGCGGGACGCCGGCCAGCGGGCCGAGCTTCTCGCCCTTGGCGCGCTTCTCGTCGACGGCGCGGGCCTGCGCGAGAGCGCCCTCGCGGTCGACGTGCAGGAAGGCGTGCACCTTCTCGTCGACGGCCTCGATCCGGGCCAGGTGGGCCTCGGTGACCTCGACGGCCGTGAGCTCGCCGGAAGCGATCTTCGCGGCCGTCTCGGCGGCGGTGAGCTTGATGATGGTGATGTGGTCCGTCATGACTTCTTAGTCCTCCCCCAGGATCTGCGGCACCTTGAAACGCTGCTGTTCCTGGGCCGGGGCGCCGGAGAGCGCCTGCTCGGGGGTGAGCGACGGACGGACCTCGTCCGCGCGCATGACGTTCGTCAGCGGCAGCGGGTGGGAGGTCGGCGGTACGTCTTGGTCGGCGACCTCGCTGACGCGGGCGACCGCGCCGATGATGTCGTCGAGCTGGCCGGCGAAGTGGTCGAGCTCTTCGGGCTTCAGCTCCAGACGCGCCAGCCGGGCGAGGTGGGCGACCTCCTCGCGCGTAATGCCAGGCATGCAGCGATCCTCTGGTGGGAGTGTGTGGTTTGGGCCCAATCCTATGGGGCCCGACCCCATGCCTGGTAAACGGTTTGTTCCCGGGGCGGTGGAGCGGTCGGTTTCAGGCGGCGGACAGCGAGCCCGCGCCCCTGCGCACGACCGCTCTCACGTGAGAGAACGGGGGGTGTCCCCCTGGGACGCCGGCAGCGCCGCGGGCTCCCGCTGCCAGCCGCGCGAGCCACGGGCGCGCAGCCAGGCCGTCGTCTCGTCCGGCGGCATCGCGGCGGCGACGAGCCAGCCCTGCACCGCGTCACAGCCGAGGTCGCGCAGCCGCTCCCAGGTCTCGTCGTCCTCGACGCCCTCCGCGACGACGAGCAGACCGAGCGAATGGGCCAGGTCCACGGTGCAGCGGACGATCTCCGCGTCCTCGTTGTCCACGGCGAGCCGGGCCACGAACGAGCGGTCGATCTTCAGCTCGCTCACCGGGAGCCGCCGCAGGTGGACGAGGGACGAGTAGCCGGTGCCGAAGTCGTCCAGGGACATCTTCACGCCGTGCCCGGTCAGCCCGGCGAGGGTGTCCGCGGCCCGCTGCGGATCCTCCAGGAGCACATGCTCCGTTATCTCCAACTGCAGTGATCCGGCCGGGACTCCGTGCCGCGCAAGGCGTGCCGCGACCGCGCCGGCGAAGCCGGGGGTGTGCACGTCCCTCGGCGACACGTTCACCGCGACCGGTACGTCCAGCCCCTGCTTGCGCCACCGCGCGACCTGGGCGAGCGCCGTCTCCAGCACATACTCGGTCAGGTGCGGCATCAGCCCGGACGACTCGGCGATCGCGATGAACTCGTCCGGCGGAACCTTCCCGCGCTCCGGATGCTCCCACCGTACGAGCGCTTCGAGTCCCGCCACCTGGCCGTCGAACTGAACCTTCGGCTGGTAGTGCAGCTCCACGTCCCCGGCGTCGAGCGCGAGGCGCAGATCACCCAACAGGCCGAGCCGGTCGGGGGTGTTGGAGTCCCGCTTCGACTCGTACACCTCCACGCCCGTACGGTCCCGCTTGGCCTGGTACATCGCGACGTCGGCCCGCCGCAGCAGCCCTTCGGCGTCGAGCGCGTGGTCGGGGAAGACGGCGAGTCCGGCGCTGGCCTCCAGGACCAGGGTCAGTCCGTCCAGGTCGAGGGGCGAGCCGAGCGCGGCGACGAGGTTGCGGGCGACGCGTGACGCGGACGTCGTGGAGTCGGCGACCGGGAGCAGCACGGCGAACTCGTCGCCCCCGATCCGCGCGGCCTCGGCCCCCCGCGGCAGGGCGGCTCTGAGCCGATCCGCGATCTGCAACAGGAGCCGGTCACCGGCGAGATGGCCCAGCGTGTCGTTGACCGACCTGAACCGGTCGAGGTCGATCAGCATGAGGGCGCTGCGCGCCCCGATCCGCTCGGCGTCGTCGAGCGCCTTCCAGGTGCGCTCCAACAGCCACTGCCGGTTGGGCAGTCCGGTGAGCGGGTCGCGCAGCTGCTCCTCGGCGCGGGCCCGCGCCATCCACAGCGTCGAGTCGAGCGCGATCAGCGGGATCGCGAACAGCGGCAGCAGTACCGGCAGAGCGATCGCCACGGCGCAGACCAGCGGCGCGATGCCGAGCAGCGCGATCCCCACCAGGCCCTGGCGCACGAGCGCCGTCCGCGCGACCGTCGGCAGTCCCGCGGGGCGCGGCGCGTGGACGTACCAGAGCAGCGCGCGGGTGACCAGCAGATACGTGGCCGCTACGAGCATGACCTCGGGGACGGCGTAGAAGTCCCAGGTCTCCGGTTTCCACGGGGCCTCGACGGACGCCAGGCGGCCGACCGCGGCCAGCACGAGGCCGCCCGCGCCGATCCCGAGGATGTCGATCGCGCCGTGCAGCACGCCCTGGCGCCAGCGGTGCCGGCGGGCGGCGCCGACGAGGACGACGACGGTGAGGCTGACCATCCCGGCGGGCACCCAGCCGAACAGGAGCAGCACGGCGAGCGTGAGGGCGGCGCCGGATCCGGTGCCGCCCCACCAGCGGTCGCGGCCGAGCGCGACGAGATGGCCGACGATGATGCCGGTCAGCACGGCGAGCGACCAGCCGGTCGTGCCGGACGGGAAGAGCGCGTGGTGGTGGGCGAAGGACCAGTAGAAACCGGCGCCGATGATGACCGCCGCGAGGGTGACGATCGCGCCGGGCAGCAGCGGCAGCGCCACGGCCCGGGAGGCGGTGTCGGGGCCCGCCGAGATCTCGTTGCGCGCGGGGGTCGCCGCGCCGACGTAGCCGGCCGAGGGCATTCCGCCGGACGTGACGCCGGTGGTCGCCGAGGGGTTGCGGCCGAGATCGGTACGGCCCCGGTTCGCACCCGTGTCCGTGCGAAGGAAACCGCGGCCCGCTTCACGCCACCAGTTGCGCCACCTCACCGCACCGCGCTCGCTCTCCCCACGACCGCCTTCGTTGGCCTCGCCCCCGCCGCCGTGCGTGGTCCTGCGCCGCGCGCGTCGGCGCGGACGCAGCCGTGAGTCGGGGGCAGCGCTCTCGGTCGGTTCCATTCCCGTCCCTCTCACAGCCGGCGGTGTCCGCATCCACTGCCCGCTCCCCTGGCTTCCGCGAAGCCAGGGGATTGCCACATCCGCAGCAGGACACGGCAGGCGCACACTCTCAACAGTAGGCCGCAGAAGGCTTTCGCGGGCACCAGACGGTTGCGCCCGACTGCTGTTGCCCGAATGCGACCCGACCACCCGTATACATCTGATATGCGCCGAACGGGTGGTCTTCAACCGCTACTCCTGAGTCGGTTCTTCCGCGGGAAGCGCCATTTCGGTGGCCGCTTCCGGGCCTTGGTCGAGGAGTACGGCGAACCCGTCCTCGTCCAGAACCGGAACCTTCACCTGCATGGCCTTGTCGTACTTGGATCCCGGGTTCTCCCCGACCACCACGAAGGACGTCTTCTTGGAAACGGAACCGGTGACTTTGGCGCCCCTGCTCTGCAGGGCCTCTTTCGCGCCGTCCCGCGTGTAGTTCTGCAGCGTCCCGGTGACGACGACGGTGAGCCCTTCGAGCGGCCGCGGCCCCTCGTCCTCTCCCGCCCCCTCCTCCTCCATGCGCACGCCGGCTTCGCGCCACTTGCGCAGGATCTCGCGGTGCCAGTCCTCGGCGAACCACTGCTTCACCGAAGTGGCGATGATTCCGCCGACTCCGTCGGTCGCGGCGAGCTCCTCCTCGGTGGCCTGATCGATGCGGTCGATGGAGCGGAACTCGCGGGCGAGCGCCTCGGCGGCGACCGGGCCGACGTGCCGGATCGAGAGCCCGTTGATGATGCGGGCCAGCGGGCGGTCCTTGGCCGCCGCGATGTTCTCCAGCATCGACACCGCGTTCTTCTTCGGCTCGCCCTTCTGGTTGGCGAAGACGGTGACGACCTTGTCCTCACCGCTCTTCGGGTCGCGCTTGGGCAGTCCGCTGTCGGGGTCGAGGACGTACGCCTTGATGGGCAGCAGTTGCTCGATGACGAGGTCGAAGAGGTCGCCCTCGTCGGTGAGCGGCGGTTCGGCGGGCTCCAGCGGCGCGGTGAGCGCGGCGGCGGCGACCGAGCCGAAGTTCTCGATGTCCAGGCACTGGCGGCCGCCGAGGTAGAAGAGGCGCTCGCGCAACTGGGCCGGGCACGTGCGGGCGTTGGGACACCGCAGGTCGATGTCGCCTTCCTTCATGGCCCGCAGCGGTGTGCCGCACTCGGGGCACTCGGCGGGCATCACGAACTCCCGCTCGCTGCCGTCGCGCAGGTCGGCGACGGGCCCGAGGATCTCGGGGATCACGTCTCCTGCCTTGCGGATGACGACGGTGTCGCCGATCAGGACGCCCTTCTTCTTCACGACCTCCTGGTTGTGCAGGGTCGCGAACTCGACCTCGGAGCCCGCCACGGTCACCGGCTCCACCTGCGCGTACGGCGTGACCCGGCCCGTACGGCCCACGCCCACGCGGATGTTGACCAGCTTGGTGTTGACCTCTTCGGGCGGGAACTTCCAGGCGATGGCCCAGCGCGGGGCGCGCGCGGTGGAGCCGAGCCGGCCCTGGAGCCGGATCTCGTCGAGCTTGACGACCGCGCCGTCGATCTCGTGCTCCACGGAGTGCCGGTTCTCCCCGAAGTACGCGATGAACGCGCGTACACCGTCGAGGCCGTCGACGACCTTGTTGTGCTTGGCGGTGGGCAGGCCCCACTCGTGGAGCAGGTCGTACGCCTCCGACAGACGCTCGATGTCGAAGCCCTCACGGGCTCCGATGCCGTGGACGACCATGTGCAGCGGGCGGGTGGCGGTGACGCGCGGGTCCTTCTGGCGCAGCGAACCCGCCGCCGCGTTACGGGGGTTGGCGAAGGGCTTGTCACCGGCCTCCACCAGGCGCGCGTTCAGCTCCTCGAACTTCTCCATGGGGAAGAAGACCTCGCCGCGGATCTCGACGAGGGCGGGGACACGGTCGCCCTTGAGGCGCTCGGGGATCTCCGCGATCGTGCGCACATTCGGTGTGATGTCCTCGCCGACGCGGCCGTCGCCGCGGGTGGCCGCGCGGGTCAGCCGCCCGTCCTCGTACGTCAGATTGACCGCGAGGCCGTCGACCTTGAGCTCGCACAGGAAGTGATAGCCGGGGGCGCCGACATCCTTGGCGACGCGCTCGGCCCAGGCCGCCAGTTCGAGGTCGTCGAAGGCGTTGTCGAGGGAGAGCATGCGCTCTCGGTGCTCCACGGACGTGAACTCCGTGGCGTAGGCCCCCGCGACCTTCTGCGTCGGCGAGTCCGGGGTGCGCAGCTCCGGGTACTTCTCCTCGAGCGCCTCCAGGGAGCGCAGCAGCTTGTCGAATTCGGCGTCGGAGACGACCGGCGCGTCCTTCACGTAGTACCGGAAGCGGTGCTCCTCGATCTGCTCGGCCAGGCGCCCGTGCTCGTCCCGCGCCTTGGCGGGCACGGCACTCCGCTGCGCGACCTGGTCGACCCTCTCGGCCTGACCGGCCTCTTCGTCCTCTCCGCTCCGCTCAGCCTTTCCGGCAGCCACCGTCTCGTCCTCCCGTTGCCTTCGGTCCCCGGTCACTCAGGGTTGTCCGCGAGTGATCTCGCCGCCCGGGCGCAGTGGGCGAGTGCCGCGCGGGCATACGCGGGTGAGGCACCCGCGAGTCCGCACGACGGTGTGACCACGACCGCGTCCGCCAACGAACCCGGATTCAGCCCCAGCCTGCGCCACAGCGTCCTGACACCCATGACGCTACCGGCAGGGTCTGACAACGGGCCGTCCACGCCGGGCACGACACCGACGAGGAGTTTGGTGCCGCCCTCGACGGCCTCACCGATCGCCTCGTCGTCACGCTCCGTGAGCAGGGAGAAGTCGAAGGAGACCGCGTCGGCCCCGGACCGGCGCAGCAGCGCGAAGGGCACGTCGGGGGCGCAGGAGTGGACGATGGCGGGGGCGCCCTCATTGGTCCCCAGGACATCCCGCAGGGTGCTCTCGACGAGTTGGCGGTCGACGGCGCGGTACGTGCGGTATGCGCTGGCGGTCTTCACCTGTCCGCGCAGGACGCCGATGAGGGAGGGCTCGTCGAGCTGGAGGACGACCTGGGCGCCGGGGACGCGGCGGCGGACGTCGGCGAGGTGGGAGCGCAGGCCCTCGGCGAGCGACCCGGCGAGGTCACGGCAGGCGCCGGGGTCGGAGAGCGCGGCCTCCCCGTTCCTCAGTTCCAGTGCCGCCGCGAGGGTCCACGGGCCGACGGCCTGCACCTTGAGCGGGCCCTCGTACCCCTGCGTGAACTCCTCGAGCGCGTCGAGGTCCTCGCCGAGCCATGACCTGGCGCGCTTGGTGTCGCGGCCCGGACGGTCGCCGATACGCCAGCCGCTGGGCTCCACGCGCGCGTACACGTCCACGAGCAGGCCGGCGGTCCGGCCGATCATGTCGGCCCCCGGCCCACGCGCGGGCAGTTCGGCGAGGAACGGGATCCCCTGTTCAGGGCCCTCGAAGGAGCCGGTGACGGTCTTGGCGGCCTCTAGGGCATCGCCGCCGGGCATCGAACCGACGCCTGTGGCCGGCCCCCACCTGAAGTCGCTCTTATCGCTCACCCAGGAAGAGTACGTAACGTCCGCGCCTCGCCGTCCGTCAGCGTCCCGGGCGCACCGTCAGGTCGTTGACCTCCGCGTCGCGCGGCAGGTCGAGGGCCATCAGGATCGTGGTGGCGACCGACTCGGGGTCGATCCAGCGCGCCGGGTCGTACTCCTTGCCCTCCTGCTGGTGCACCTTGGCCTGCATGGCGCTCGCGGTGCGGCCGGGGTAGACCGACGTGACCCGCACCCCGTTGCCGTGCTCTTCCTGCCGCAACGAGTCGGCGAGGGCCTTGAGGCCGTGCTTGGACGCGGCGTACGCGGACCAGTCGGCGCTCGCGCTGAGACCGGCGCCGGAGTTCACGAACAGCACGTGGCCCTGGGCGAGGCGGAGTTGGGGCAGGAAGTGGCGGGTCAGCTCGGCCGGGGCGATGAGGTTCACGTTGAGCTGGTGGCGCCATGCCTTCGGGGTGAGCTCGCCGACCGGGCCCAGGTCGACGACGCCGGCGATGTGCAGCAGCGAGTCGATCCGGTCCGGCAGCGTCTGGTGCGAGAACGCCCAGGACAGCTTCTCCGGGTCGGAGAGGTCGCCGACGAGTGTCCTCGCGCCGGGGAACTGGGCGGCGAGCTCCTTGGCGCGGCCCGCGTCGCGCGCGTGCAGGAAGAGTTCGTCCCCGCGCGCGTGGAGGCGGCGGGCGACGGCGGCGCCGATGCCGGAACCGGCGCCGGTGATCACATGTGCAGCTGTGCCTGTCATGGCCGCCATGGTCGCACTACTCGATACCCTGCGACTCCTCCAGGTAGGCCAGCGCGCCGACCGGCTCCTCGGCGAAGAACACCAGGTCGGTGAGGGGGATGGGCAGGAAGCCCTCGTCCTCCATCCGCCGGAACTGCTCCTTGAGCCCGTCGTAGAAGCCGGCCGAGTTGAGCAGCACGATCGGCATGGTGGTCTTGCCGTGCTTCTTCAGTTCGAGGATCTCGGTGGCCTCGTCGAGCGTCCCCGTACCGCCCACCATGATCACGACGGCGTCGGCCTTCCCCAGGAGGAGCGCCTTGCGCTCGGCGAGATCCTTGGCGACGACCATCTCGTCGGGCGCGGAGACGGTGCGCGCCTTGGCCGCGAGAAAGTCCACGGACACCCCTACGAGCCGCCCTCCGGCCTCCTGCACCCCATCGGCGACCACCTTCATGAGCCCACTCTCCGAACCGCCCCACACCAAGGTGTGCCCAGCCTTGCCGAGCAGCTCGGCGAATGCGCGGGCGGGGCCGGTGTAGCGGTCGTCGAGGTCGGCGGCGGAGAGGAAGACGCAGATGTTCATGGGGTCCACGGTACGACTCCCGTACCGGGGAAGAACCTGGGCCTCGGCGGCGCTGAACCCTGTATGACAGCTGGACACAAGATCACGATCGAGCAGGGTTCGCAGCGGGTGCGCGTGGAGCGCGGCGGGCGGGTGGTCGCCGAGAGCACGCAGCCCCTGTTGCTGCGCGAGACGGGCTGTCCCGTGCGCTATTACCTCCCGAGCGAGGACGTCGCCATGGAGCTGCTGACGGCCTCGGACACGACGACGTACTGCCCCTTCAAGGGCACGGCCTCCTACTGGTCGCTGCCCGACGCTCCCGACTTCGTCTGGACGTACCCCGAACCGAAGGCGGAAGTGGCTGCCATCAAGGGGCACTTGTGCTTCTACGAGGTCGAGGTGGTGGGATGAGGGCCGGGCGGGCTCTTACGTATACGTAGGAGCTGCATATACGTAGGAGCAAGGTGGACATGACGCACGGATACGGGCAACAGGGCGGGCCGGTGGGCGGGTTCGGGGCGCCGCCGGCGATGTTCGGGGGACCCGGGCCCGAGTTCGTGGCTGCCGATGAGCGCAATGGACTGGTCGTCGACGCCGAGGGAGTCCACTTCGAGCAGGGCCCGCACGGCATCGAGCTGCCCTGGGCCCGGCTGCACACCGTTCGGTTCTACCCCTTGGACGCGGGCCTGTCCGTGGCCGCGGTGACGGTCGACGGGCCCGTCTACGAGTGCCGGGTGCGGGCGCGGCGCCGGTCACAGGTGTCGCAGTGGTGCGCTGAGTTGACTGCCGTACTTCACCATTACCTGGGGGCCCGGGGCTGATCCCCCGGCCCCGCAATTCACCGCTGCCCGACCCCAGTTGACGCCTCGCCCGATCGGATGACCTGCCCCTACGGGGTGCGGCCAACGGCCCCTTGCCCCGTGCGCTTTTCCTGCGCCCCCGGTGCGCTTCTCGCGCCTCCCGGCATCACTACTGTGCCGCTCTCCTGCGATACCGCACCGAGGAGCCGTAGTGACCGCCGAGACGCCGCACCAGCTCGACCGAGCCACATACATGGACCTGACCGACGACCCGGTCCAGCAACGCCTCTTGCGCCGCGCGATGGAGGTGTTCCGCCGGGGGGACGCCGGGCCCGTCCTGAAGGAGATGGCTCAGGAGGTTCTTGCGGGGCGGGTGGGGTTGCGGGAGGCCACGGGGATTCCGGCGTATGCGGAGGCGGTGATTGATGGGGGGCGGGATTTCCGGGGGCGTTGGGACGCGATGTCGAACGCGGAGCGCGAGGCGTTGGTTCGACTGGGCGAACAGCAGGTGGCGGAGGAGCGAGCGCTCCTGAAGTCCGAGCGCCCACAGGGTGGGTGCTCATGACGCTTGCCGTGGAGTCAGGCGACCTGATCGGCTACGCGGGCTTGGTGCGCAGAGCCGGTGAGGACTGCGACAGCGCTCTTGCCTATCTGGACAGGTGCACACCGATCAGCTTCTCCCTCTCGCAGAAGGCCTGGGACATGGCCCTCGGCGATCACACCGAAAGAAGTCGGGAAGCCCGGAACGTTCTGACGCGGTTCGGCACGATCCTCGGCGCTTCGAAGACAGAGCTCAAGAAGACCGCCTCCTGGTACCGGTCGGTGGACTTGGAGCGAGCTCGTGCACTCGACGCGACATACCCGACGGGTAAGCATGCAACGGCCATCCCTCGAGTTCGGCCGAGTGGCTCGCTTTCCTTCAAGGACGTCCACGATGCCGTCGACCGCCTCAAACCCACCGGTAGTTCAGACGGCTGGCTTCAAGGACATGCGGACGAGTTCATGTTCGCCCCGATCCACAAGACGGCAGGAACACTGCTGGACATCGGCAGCCCGTCCGCGCTGGCAAACGAAGGTATCAAGATGGCCTTCGGCTGGGACGTCCTCGGGACTGTCTGCAACTGGTTCTCCGGCGACTGGCAGAACTACGCCGCATGCGCCGACGCATGGGACTGCCTAGGAGAATTCTGTGCCGCCACCGCGGATAACATTCGGCATGGAAATCAGGTACTCGGGACCAGTTGGCGAGGTAATGCCGCCGACGCGGCCTGGAAATACTTCAACAAGGTGGCAGCCCGACTCGACTCGGCACATGACGCTTTCCACGAGCTTCGCGATCGGTATGCGAGCGTTACCAAGATGGTCTTCTCCTTTGCCGAACTGGCCAAGGGAGTGCTCGCAGAGATCTGCGACAAAGGTACGCAGGCCGCCATCGCGGCCGCGGCGTCCACTGCCATGGCTCTCACCGGGGTGGGCTTCACGGGGTCTTTCGTCGGCGTGGCGTTGGCCGTTGAGCGGGTGAATTCGATGGTGCAGGCGTACCACGAGCTTGTGAAGGAGTACGACCATTTCATGCTCGGCCTGAACGGGCTACTCGGCGGCGTCGGACTGGCAACGGTGGCTCTCTCTGATGAGCTCAGGAAGTTCCCCGTCGTCGGCAGAAGCTACGACAACAAGCTGGTTTAGAGTGAACACGCAGGAGTACACCGTATGAACCTTCAAGACCCTAACGACCCGGCGTGCAGGTTGTCAGTGAACGACAATTCCAACAGAGCCCTGTGGTCAGTAGTGCTCGCTACCTGGATGACGGCATTCAGCGAACTACTAATCAAACGTGGAGAGTTCTCCACGTGGGTGGGAATCCTGATCCTGCTGGACGTGTGGTGCGTGAGTATCGCCATCGTGAATCTGCGAAATCTATGGATCGCCGCGGCCGACACTCCCGCATTTTTGACCCGGCCCGCGGCCGACCTCAGACCCGCGCTGCGACCCGCGACGTCGACGCAATAGTCGCCGACCCCACCACCCGCGTCCCGTCGTAAAGAACGATCGCCTGGCCCGGGGCAACCCCCCGGGCCGGCTCGGTGAACGAGACTCGGAGTTCGGTGTCGACCAGCTCTGCCGAGACCTCGGTCTCGCCGCCGTGCGCGCGCAGCTGCGCCGTGTACGTACCCGGCCCGGAGGGCGCCGCTCCGCACCAGCGGGGCTTGATCGCCGTCAGGGATGTCACGTCCAGGGCGTCGACCGGGCCGACCGTCACCGTGTTGTTCACCGGGGAGATGTCCAGCACGTAGCGGGGCTTGCCGTCGGGGGCCGGGGTGCCGATGCGCAGGCCCTTGCGCTGGCCGATGGTGAAGCCGTATGCGCCCTCGTGCGTACCCACCGTGGCCCCGGACTCGTCGACGATGTCGCCCTCCGCCTTGCCGAGGCGCGAGGCGAGGAAACCCTGGGTGTCGCCGTCGGCGATGAAGCAGATGTCGTGCGAGTCGGGCTTCTTGGCCACCGCGAGGTCCCGGCGCTCGGCCTCCGCGCGGATCTCTTCCTTGGTGGTGACCGTGTCGCCGAGCGGGAACATCGCGTGGGCGAGCTGGCGGTCGTCCAGGACCCCGAGGACGTAGGACTGGTCCTTGGCCATGTCGGAGGCGCGGTGGAGTTCACGATCGCCCGCCTCGTTCACGATGACCTGGGCGTAGTGGCCCGTGCAGACCGCGTCGAAGCCGAGGGCCAGCGCCTTGTCGAGGAGCGCGGCGAACTTGATCTTCTCGTTGCAGCGCAGGCACGGGTTCGGAGTGCGTCCGGCCTCGTACTCGGCGATGAAGTCGTCGACCACGTCCTCGCGGAAGCGCTCGGCGAGGTCCCAGACGTAGAACGGGATGCCGATGACGTCCGCCGCGCGGCGCGCGTCCCGCGAGTCCTCGATGGTGCAACAGCCACGGGCCCCGGTGCGGAACGACTGCGGGTTCGCCGAAAGTGCGAGGTGTACGCCGGTCACGTCGTGCCCGGCTTCCGCGGCGCGGGCCGCGGCGACGGCGGAGTCCACGCCGCCGGACATGGCGGCCAGAACGCGCAGGGGGCGGTCGGGGCGGTCGGCAGGGCGCTGCGAGGTCTGCGGAGTCTGCGGAGTCTGCGAAGTCATAGCTCTAACAGGGTACGGGGCGCTGGGAACCGAATCCCCCGGATATCCGTTTGGATCTAGTACGGGGAGGACGGGGGCGTGGGATGGGTAAGTCGGGAGCCGGAAAAGGCGCCGACCGGGACGGTCGGGTCAGCAGGCGGACGCTGATCATCGGCGGCGCGGCGTCGGCCGTGGGCGTAGGGCTGCTCGCGCGCAGCGATCTCGCGCACATGTGGTGGCAGATGCCGGGGGTCGACAAGCCGCGCGACGCCGGAGCGGTGGACTACCGGGGCGCGGAGTGGGTGGCGGCGGCCGCGGCGAACTGGCGGCGGGCGGACCGGCCCGCCGACTACACGATCGACCGGGTCATCATCCACGTCACGCAGGGCAGCTATCAGGGGACCCTGAAGGTCTTCAAGGATCCGTGGCACGGCGCGGCATCGCATTACGTGGTGCGCCAGGACGGGCACATAGCGCAGATGATCCGGGAGTTGGACGTCGCGTTCCACGCGGGGAACCGGGAGTACAACGAGCGCAGTGTCGGCATCGAGCACGAGGGGTTCGTCGACCACCCGGAGGACTTCACCGAGGCCATGTACGCGGCGTCGGCCCGGCTGACCGCGGCGATATGCCGTCGCTACGACTTTCCGCCGGACCGCAAGCACGTCATCGGCCACGTGGAGGTGCCGGGGACCGATCACACCGATCCCGGGCCGCACTGGGACTGGGACAAGTACATGCGGCTGGTGCGGGAGGCACACAAGCGGGCCGGCGCCGCCAAGGCCTGAACCGCCAGGGCCTGAGCCGCCAGGGCCAAACCGCAAGGCCTTGGCCCCGAGCCGCCAAAGCCACCGGCCACCCGCCACCCGCCACCCGCCACCCGCCGTCACATCACGTCAGGCCCGCCGACCGCGCCCGCTCCACCGCCGGGCCGATCGCCTGGGCCACCGCGTCCACGTCCGCCTTCGTCGACGTATGGCCGAGCGAGAAGCGGAGCGTGCCGCGGGCCAGGTCCGGGGCGGTGCCGGTGGCGAGCAGGACATGGCTGGGCTGGGCGACGCCCGCGGTGCAGGCCGAGCCCGTCGAGCACTCGATGCCCTGGGCGTCCAGGAGCAGCAGGAGGGAGTCGCCTTCGCAGCCGGGGAAGGTGAAGTGGGCGTTGGCGGGGAGGCGGCCGCCGGGGTCCGGGTCACCGCCGAGGAGCGCCTCGGGGGCGGCCGTGCGGACGGCCCGGACCAGTTCGTCGCGCAGGGCGCCGATCTCGCGGGCGAACCACTCGCGCCGCTCGGCCGCGATCCGGCCCGCCGTGGCGAACGCGGCGACGGCCGGTACGTCAAGGGTGCCGGAGCGGACGTGCCGCTCCTGTCCGCCGCCGTGCAGGACGGGGACGGGGGTGTACTCACGGCCGAGGAGGAGCGCGCCGATGCCGTACGGGCCGCCGACCTTGTGGCCCGACACCGTCATGGCCGCGAGGCCCGAGGCGGCGAAGTCGACCGGCACCTGGCCGTAGGCCTGGACCGCGTCGGCGTGCAGCGGGATGTCGAACTCCTGGGCCACGTCGGCGAGTTCGCGGACGGGCTGGATCGTGCCGATCTCGTTGTTGGCCCACATGACGGTGGCCAGGGCCACATCGTCGGGGTTACGGGCGATCGCCTCGCGCAGGGCTTCGGCGGAGACGCGGCCGTAGGAGTCGACGGGCAGGTACTCGACGGTGGCGCCCTCGTGCTCGGCGAGCCAGTGCACGGCATCGAGAACGGCGTGATGTTCGACGGGGCTGGAGAGGACGCGGGTGCGGCCCGGGTCCGCGGCACGCCGGGCCCAGTAGAGGCCCTTGACGGCGAGGTTGTCGGCTTCGGTGCCGCCCGCGGTGAGGACGACCTCGCTGGGGCGGGCGCCGAGGGAGGCGGCGAGGGTCTCGCGGGACTCCTCGACGGTGCGCCGGGCGCGGCGGCCCGCGGCGTGCAGGGACGAGGCGTTGCCGGTGACGCCGAGCTGGGCGGTCATCACCTCGACCGCCTCCGGGAGCATCGGAGTGGTCGCGGCGTGGTCGAGGTAGGCCATGGTGACCACGATTCTACGAGCCCGCCGGGGATCCTCTGCCGCCGCGTGGGGTCCCGTACCCACGCGAGGCTCTGCGACGGGCGTCAGCCCGCGATGCTCCAGGACAAAGTGCCGTCCGCCGCGACGAGGGCGGCGAGCACGACGAGGTCGGCGACGCCGAGTCCGAGACCGAGCAGGGCACGGCCGCGGCGGGCGGTGCCACGCCACAGGGACAGGCCCGCGAGAACGATCGCGATCGGGCCGAGCAAGACGTTCAGGACGAGCAGCCCGATGAGGCCGAGGACGAACGAGGCGACGGCCATACCGTCGGTGTCCCGCCGTCCGGTGGGCCGGACCTCGGTCGCCTCCGGCGCGTCGGCCGTCTCCGGCGCGTCGGCCGTCTCCGGCGCCTCGGTCGTCTCCGGCGCCTCGGTCGTCTCCGATACGTGAGCCGTCTCCGGCGCCTCGGTCGTCTCCGACACGTCGTCGGTCGTCTTCGGTGTCCGGGCCGGTGCGGTGAGCTGCATGGTGGTACCCCCTTGCTGACGAAAACGGATCAGTGCTGCGTGCAGATCAATGCAGATCAATGCAGATCAATGCTGCGTAGAGATCAGTGCTGGTGGCGGCGGCTGTGGCGCTCGCGGACCGCGAAGACGGCCAGCCAGACGCCGATGACGGCGGCGGCGACGAGCGTGAACGACAGCGGGGCGTGCGCCACGGTGCCGAGCGCGAAGCCCAGGAGCAGAAGGGCCGCTACGAGGAACAGCATGGACAAGACCTCTCAGACTCAGCGTAGGTTACAACTGTTCACTGACTTAGGAGTCTAGCCCGTGTACGGCTTTTCAATTACGGAGAACAGTTGTTAACTGGATGACATGAGTCACACTCTCGGCGTCCGGCAGGCCCAGAAGCAGAAAACCCGGCAGGCCCTCCTCGACGCGGCGCTGGAACTGCTGGAGGAGCAGAGCCTCAGCAGCCTGGGCCTGCGGGAGGTCACGCGGGCCGTGGGGGTGGCGCCGACCGCGTTCTACCGGCACTTCGACAGCACGGCCGACCTCGGCGTGGCCCTGGTCGACGAGGCGCTCGGCAGTCTGCACGCGGTGGTCTCCGAGTTGCTGACGGCGACCTGGGACAGCGACGAACGGATCGCGTGCACCGTGAAGTTGATCGCCGCGCACGTGCGCGCCCATCCGGCCCACGTGCGTTTCATCGCGCGCGAGCGGCACGGCGGCGTCCAGCGGGTCAGCGAGGCCATAGGGGCGCAGCTCGGGCAGTTCGCCGAGGAGGTGGCCGCGGCCCTGAGCCACGACCCGGAGTCGGTGGGCTGGAGCCGGGAGGATCTGCTGATGCTCGCGGGCCTGTACGTCGACCACATGGTGATGACGGCGTCGGTCTTTCTCACCACGCCCCCCGAGGACTTCGCGCGCGTGGCAGGGCTGGCGGAGCGGCAGTTGAGGCTGGTGAGCCTCGGGCGCCGGCACTGGCTGGACGCGTCATGAGCCCTGGCCGAGTACGTCAGGAGCTACTAGCCTTACGGTCATGACAACAGCGGAAGCCAGGGGTGTCCGGACCACCGACTGGACCCTCGATCGCGGCTACGCCGGCCCTTCCGGCGAGATCCGCTGGGCCGCGCTCGGCCCGGAGGACGCGCCGCCCGTCGTCCTCGTCCACGGCACGCCGTTCTCGTCGTACGTATGGCGCGGCCCCGCACGGGCGCTGGCGGCCGAACACCGCGTGTACGTATGGGACCTGCCGGGCTACGGCGCCTCCGAGATGCGGCCCGGCCAGGACGTCACGCTCGACGCGCAGGCCCGCGCCCTGGCCGGGCTGATCGACCACTGGGGCCTGACAGGACCGGCCGCACCGGCCGTCGTCGCCCATGATTTCGGCGGCTGCGTCGCCCTGCGCGCCCATCTGCTGCACGGCGCCGCGTACTCCCGCCTCGCCCTGGTCGACCCGGTGGCGCTCGCACCCTGGGGCTCCCCCACGTACCGCCTGCTCGCCGAACACGCGGATGTCTTCCGGCGGTTGCCCGATGATCTGCACGAGGCGCTCGTGCACCGCTACATCAGCTCGGCGAGCCACCCCGGCCTGCACCCGGACACGCACGCGCGACTCGTCGCCCCGTGGCTGACCGAGGCGGGCAAGGACGCCTTCTACCGGCAGATCGAGCAGAACGTCCCTCATGTCGGCACCGACGACATCCAGGGCCGTTACGGGGAGTTGGCGCTGCCCGTGCTGGTCTGCTGGGGCGCCGAGGACACCTGGATCCCGGTCGGGCGGGGGCATGAGCTGGCCGCGCTGATCCCCGGTGCCGAGCTGCGGATCATCGGCGGCGCCGGACACCTGGTCCAGGAGGACGCGCCCGCCGAACTCACGGCCGCGCTCGGTCGGTTCCTCCGTACAGGCCGGTGATCGCGGCGCCGCAGCGGGCCAACTCCTCGCGCACCTCGGCGGGTTCGAGCACTTCGAGGTGGTCGGCGAAAGGGAGGAGCATGCGGGCCGCCCCCAGGACCCCGTAGCCGAGCCGGACGGTGATCCACTCGCTGACGCCGTCGTCCTCGGGGTGTTCGGTCAGGGAGTTGCCGCACATCCGCAGGAACAGGTCGAAGCGGTCGCGGCGGACCCGGGCCGTGACGCCGATACCGCCGGTCCGCACCTCGACCTGTCGCTTCAACACCGCCCACACGTCGGCGAGTTCGACGCCCGCTCGCCGCTTGACCGGGGCGTCGGTGAGCGTCGCGGCGTGCATCCGGTCGGCGCGGAAGAGGCGGGGCACGGCCCGGCGGTCGGCGATCAGGTACCAGACGCCGGCCTTGGAGACGAGGCCGTACGGGTCGACGGTGTACGTGCGCGGCGCGTCGGCGCCGCTGTGCCGGTAGCGGATGCGCAGCCGCCGGTCGGCGAAGACCGCGTCCTGCAAGGCGCTGACGTCGACCTCGCGCGGCGGCGGGCCCATCCAGCGCGAGGACTCGACCAGGATCCGGCGGCTGGTCAGCTCGGCGGCGGGGCGGTGCGGCGCGGGCAGCGCGGCCATGACCTTGCGCAGGGCCGAGCCGAACGCCGTGTCCAGGCCGAGGGCGGCGTGGGCGCCCTGCGCGGCGAGGATGAACAGGGCGCGCGACTCGTCGGCGGTGAGGCCGGTGACGTCGGTGCGGTAGCCGGGCAGGAGGGCGATGCCGCCGTGGCGCCCGCGCTCGGCGTAGACGGGTACGCCCGCGCCGCTCAGCGCGTCGACGTCCCGGTAGATGGTGCGGACCGAGACCTCCAGCCGGTCCGCCAGTTCGTGGGCGGGGACGCGGCCGCGGGTCTGGAGGAGCAGGAGGATGGAGAGCAGCCGGTCCGATTTCACCGGGCCAGTCTGACGTGCCCGCCACGGCCCGCCGCCAGGTGCGCCCCGGTGGGGACTTCTCGCGCAGTTCCCCGCGCCGCTGAGGCATGCGGCTTCGCCGCAGCCCCATGGGCGTCTGAGATGGCGCACGCAGTGCGCATCTCAGGGGCGCGGGGCTGTGACATGTGCGGCTCCGCCGCGTGGGCGCGACCAGCCACGACGAAAGGTGCACCCGGCGACACGACCCGACCTCCCCCGGAGGGGACCCGCGTCAGCCCAACCGAACCCGCGCCAGCTGCCTCGACTGGGCCACGAGCCGGTCCTGCGCGTCCCAGACCTCCGCGTCCTCCTCCAGGAAGCCGCCGGCCAGATTGCGCGTGGTGATGGAGACCCGGAGCGGGCCGGGCGCCGGGCGGCAGCGGACGTGGACCGTCAGTTCGACCGTCGGGACCCAGCCCTTGAGGCCGAGCTCGAAGGCGGTCGGCGGCAGGGCGTCCACGGCGAGCAGCAGCGACAGCGGATCCGCGTCGCGGCCGTCGGCCAGGCCGAACCACGCGCGCATCTCACCCTTGCCCGAGGGGGCGCCGAGGGCCCAGCCGAGCGTCGCCGGGTCGAGCTTGAGCGCGAGGCGGTCGGTGATCGCGGAGCTGCCGGGGACCGGGGGCGTGCCGTCGGGTGCGTCGCCCGCGCCGAAGCACTGATCGATGGGCGGGATGGACGGGACCTGCGCACTGGTGCGCACGTCGTCGGGGAGCGCGTCCAGGTCGCCGTAGGAGGCGAGGACGCGGATGCGCTCGATCTCGGTGCCGTCGTCGGCGTACTGGAACAGGGAGGCCTGTCCGGTGGAGAGGGTGCGGCCGGTACGTACGACGTCGGTGCGGATGACGGCGGGGCCAGGTGCCGAGGCCGTCAGGTAGTGCGCCGAGATCGTGAACGGGTCGCTGTGCGGCAGGGCGTCCGCGAGGGCGCGGCCGAGCACGGCGAGCAGGTAGCCCCCGTTGACGGCGTTGATGATCGTCCACCCGGCGGAGAGCTCGATGTCGTAGACACCGGGCTCCCGCCGGATGACGGTCGTGTCGCGGTCGAACTCGCTGTCGCCGATCGTCGCCGCGGTCACCGTCGTCGTACGGTCCTGCATGGTCGTCGTACGGTCCTGCATGGACGCTGCTTCTGCCATACCGGAAACGTACAACAAGAAATTACTAAGCGGTAGCTTCGTATTTCGCGAGGATCTTGGTGAACGCCCAGGGCTCCTGGTCGACACCGGAACACGTGTCGTCGTTCGGGTAGGCGCCGGGGCAGGGCCGGTCGCGGTTGACGGACCAGAAGGAGAGCCGGGCCAGGTGGTGGGCCTGCGCGTAGGCGAGGATCGTCTCGAAGTCGGCCTGGGTGACGGTCTCGTCGTTGTCGGTGATGCCGTTCATGGAGGACAGGCCGCTGTGCCGGTACGCCTCGTCGTCGCTGTAGCCGTACGCCGACTTCACCCGGTCCTTGAGCCCGTCGGTGGCCTGCTTCGTCAGCTCGCCCATGTTCTGGCCCGCGCCGCCGAAGTCGAACGGCATGATCGTCCAGCCGTCCACCTCCAGACCGGCGTCGGCGGCCCGGTCGATCATGCTGCCGTCGGGGCCGCTCCGGTCGGAGGGGAACGTCACGTAGGTGGTGAGTCCCGCGTTGTCGGCCTTCACCTTCTTCAGGGCGTCGATCGTCATCGTCTGCGTGGCCGGGTCGTTGTAGGCGTCGCCCTCGATGTCGATGTCGATCGCCTTCAGCCCGTAGGCGTCGATGACCTTCTGGTACGCCCCCGCGAGCGCGTCCGCGTCGGAGCAGGACTGCTCCAGCTTGGCGCCGCTCGCGCCGCCGAAGGACGGGACGACGTCGCCGCCGCCCGCCCGTACGGCCTCGACCGTCCGCTGGTCGGCGCCGCCGGTGAGCGGACGGGAGCCGTCCCACTTCGGGGTGCAGCCGCCGGCGTCGAGAACGAAGGCGAGCGTGAACCAGCGGACACCGGTGGCCTGTTGGACCTCCGCCGGGCCCGGCGGGTCGCCCCAGCCGTTGTAGAGGTAGGGGGCCACGGCCTGCGGGGCGGCCGTGGGGGCGGGGTCGGCCTGGGCGGTACCGAAGAGGGTGCCTGCCGCGACGGCCGCGGTCGCGGCGGCCACGGCGGTGATCCGGGTACGAGTTCTCATGGGCCTTCCAAGCGTGGGGGGAGGGAAGGTTGGTCCAGACTTAATTCAGTACGTGAGTTAACTCGTGAGGCCCAAGGGAGTCAAGAGACAGGAAAGAGGCGGGAGTTGAGGGCCCGCTCCGCTACGGCGTCTCCTCCGTCACGTCCACCGCGGCCGATCTGCGGTTCCACGCGCGGGGCGCGCGCCAGTGGTAGTGCATGGCGAGCAGCCGCAGGAGGAACGCGGTGAGGACCGCGACGGCGCTGGTGAAGCCGTTCAGGGCGTCGTAGTTGATGCACAGGACGACGATGCCCGCGCCGACCATCGCCGGGACCGCGTAGAGGTCCCGGTCCCAGCGGACCAGCGACGGCACCTCGTTGGCGATGATGTCGCGCACCACACCGCCGCCGACCGCCGTGGTGAGGCCGAGCGCGGCGGACGCGGTGAGGCCGAGCCCGTAGTCGTACGCCTTGGTCGTGCCCGTGACGCAGAACAGGCCGAGGCCGGCCGCGTCGAAGATGTTCACGGCGAGCTGGGTCCGCTCGACCTCGGGGTGCAGGAAGAAGACGAGGGCCGCGGCGACCATCGGGGTCAGGAAGTAGCCGAGGTCGGTGAAAGCGGCCGGGGGCACGGCCCCGATGACCAGATCGCGGAACACCCCTCCGCCCAGCGCGGTGGCCTCGGCGAGCGCGACGATGCCGAAGACGTCCCAGTTCTTGCGGACGGCCATCAGCGCACCGGAGATCGCGAACACGAAGATGCCGATGAGGTCGAGCCAATGCTGGACGGAGGGGGTGAACAGTTCCTGGATCACCCGACATTCTTACCTGCCGGACGACCGGAACCCGGCTACAGGCTCGGCTTGCCCGTGGTGTACAGCCAGGTGTCGAAGAGGCCGTCGAGCCGCTGACCGGAGATCCGCTCGGCGAGGGCGATGAAGTCGGACGTCCGCGCGTTGCCGTAGCGGTGCAGCTTCGTCCAGGCGGGCAGCAGCTTGAAGAAGGCCTTGTCGCCGATGCGCTCGCGCAGCACCTGGAGGGTCATCGCGCCGCGCTGGTAGACCGCGGAGGCGAACATCGTGTCGCGCTGCGGGTCACCGACCTTCGTCTGCCAGAAGGAGGAGGTGGCCGGGCGGGAGTTGTAGCCCGCGAGGAAGGCGTCGTGCGCCGACTGGGTTCCCTTGTGCTCGGCCCACAGCCACTGGGCGTACGTGGCGAAGCCCTCGTTGAGCCAGATGTGCTGCCACTGCTCGACGGAGACGGAGTCGCCGAACCACTGGTGGGCCAGCTCGTGCACGATGGTCGACTCGTTGCGGACGGCGGAGTAGCTGGGCTTGGACTGGGTCTCCAGGGAGAAGCCGGCCTGCGGCATGTCGTCGACGACCGCACCCGTCTCCTCGAAGGGGTAGGGGCCGAAGACCCGGGACCAGTAGTCGGTGGCCTCGGCGGTGACGGCGTACACGTCGACGCCGTTGCTGTTGGCGAGGACCGGGTCGATGGCGACGTAGATGGGGGTGCCCGCCGGGGTGCGGCCGCTCTTCACGTCGAACTTTCCGATGCTGGCGGTCGCGAGGTAGGTCGCCATGGGCTTCGACTCGCGCCAGTGGTGGACGGTCTGGCCGCCCTTGGTGTCGTACGTGTCGACGAGTCGGCCGTTGGAGACACCGGTGAGGCCCTTGGGGGCCTTGATACGGATGTCGTAGGTCGCCTTGTCGGAGGGGTGGTCGCTGGACGGGAACCAGGTGGAGGCGGCGTTCGGCTCGCAGGCGACGAAGACGCCGTCGGTGGTCTTCATCCAGCCGTAGTCGGAGCCGAAGACGATCGGACCGCTGAGCGCTTCGGGGACTCCGCCGTAGGTGACGGCGGCACGGAAGGTGTGCCCCTTACGGATCGAGCCGCGCGGGGTGACCACTATCTCGTCGCCGGTGCGCGTGAAGTCGGCGCGTCTGCCGTCCACTTCGACCCGGGTGACCGTGAGCTGCTGCAGGTCGAGATCGAAGGAGGAGAGGTTCTGGGTGGCGCGCGCGGTGAGGGTGGTGCGGCCGTCGAGGCGGTCGGTGTCGGGGTTGTAGGCGACATCGAGATCGTAATGGCGGGCGTCGAAGCCGCCGTTGCCGAGCTGTGGGAAGTACGTGTCGCCGATGCCGTCGGCGCCGGGCTCGGGTGCCGGGGATGCGGCTATCAGGCAGAAGGAGGCGGCGGCGACGGTGAGCGCGGCCAGGCGTGCCGAACGGGAGAGAGCCATGGGCGTCCCTTCGAGCAGGTTCCGGTGTATTGGACACGGAGACACTGCCGCTCGGGGGTACGTCGTGTACATGACCCTTCTGGGCCATGTTCACTGCCGAGTTCGGCGCGGGGCAGGCTGCCTGCCCCGCGCCGGGGACTCACTTCTCGTCGGACTCCGCGACGACCTCGGACTCCGCGACGGCCTTGGGCTTCGCTACGGCCTCGGGCTCCGCGACGGCCTCGGGCTTCGCTACAACCTCGGGCTCCGCGACAGCCTTGGGCTTCGCCGCGGCCACAGGATCCGCGACGACCTCGGGCTCCGCGACGACCTCCGGCTCCGCTACAACCTCGGGCTCCGGTTCGACGGCGGCCGGTGCCGGGACCGTCACCACGTCGATCGCCTCCTTCGCCACCGAGAGCAGCTTGGTGTCCTCGGGGGCCTGGTCGGGGGCGTTCTCCGGGTGGTGGCAGGCGACCTGGTGGCCGGTGGCGAGCTGGAGCAGCGGGGGCTCCTTCGTCGCGCACACCTCCGTCGCCTTCCAGCAGCGCGTGTGGAACCGGCAGCCGGCGGGCGGGTCGATGGGCGAGGGGACGTCGCCGCGCAGCAGGATGCGCTCGCTCTTCGCACCGCGCCGGTTCGGGTCCGGCACCGGAACCGCCGACAGCAGTGCCTTGGTGTACGGGTGCATCGGCGTCGAGTAGAGGTCGTTGCGGTCGGCGAGCTCCACGATCTTGCCGAGGTACATCACCGCGATCCGGTCGGAGACGTGCCGGATGACCGAGAGGTCGTGCGCGATGATCACGTACGTCAGACCGAGCTCGTCCTGCAAGTCGTCGAGGAGGTTCACCACCTGGGCCTGGATCGACACGTCGAGGGCCGAGACCGGCTCGTCGGCGACCACCAGCTTCGGGCGCAGGGCCAGCGCGCGGGCGATGCCGATGCGCTGGCGCTGGCCGCCGGAGAACTCGTGCGGGTAGCGGTTGTAGTGCTCGGGGTTGAGCCCGACGCGCTCCAGCAGATCCTGCACGGCCTTGCGCACACCGCCCTCGGGTTTGACGCCCTGGATGGTGAACGGCGCCCCGACGATCGTGCCGATGTTGTGGCGCGGGTTCAGCGACGAGTACGGGTCCTGGAAGATCATCTGGACGTCGCGGCGGAGCGGACGCATGCCGGCGGTGCCCAGGTGCGTGATGTCGGTGCCCTCGAACTCGACGCGCCCGGCGGTCGGTTCGAGCAGCCGCGTGATCAGCCGGCCCATCGTCGACTTGCCGCAGCCGGACTCGCCGACCACGCCCAGGGTCTCCCCCGCGCGCACGTCGAAGGTCAGCCCGTCGACCGCCTGCACCGCGGCGACCTGCCGCTTGAGCAGGCCCTTCTTGATCGGGAAGTGCTTGACCAGTCCCTCGACCTTGAGCAGCGGCTCACCCTTGGCGGGATCCGGCGAGGTGGCCGGCGAGTCGCTCGCCTGCTGAGGGATCGTCATCTCGGGTCCTTTGGCGTCCGTCACAGCTTCGGCGCAATCTCTTCGGTCCAGATCCGCTCCCGCTCCTCGGCCGACATGTGGCAGGCCGAGAAGTGGCCGGAGCCGATCTGGTGCAGTTCGGGGCGCTCGCGACGGGTGATGTTGTCCTTGGGGATGTCCGCGTACGGGCAGCGCGGGTTGAACGCGCAGCCGCTCGGCAGATTGATCAGGCTGGGCGGGGAGCCCTTGACCGGGGTGAGCCGCTCGGTCTGCTCCCGGTCGATGCGCGGCATCGAGCCCAACAGGCCCCAGGTGTACGGGTGCTGCGGCGTGGAGAAGACCTTGCCCGCCGGGCCGCGTTCGACGCAGCGGCCGCCGTACATGACGAGGAGCTCGTCGGCCATCTCCGCGACGACACCGAGGTCGTGCGTGATCATGATGACGGCCGAGCCGAACTCCTTCTGCAGATCCCGGATCAGGTCGAGGATCTGCGCCTGCACGGTCACGTCGAGGGCCGTGGTCGGCTCGTCGGCGATCAGCAGCTCGGGGTTGTTCACCAGCGCCATGGCGATCATCGCGCGCTGGCGCATACCGCCGGAGAACTCGTGCGGGTAGGAGTCGACCCGCTTGTCCGGCTGGGGGATCCCGACCCGGTCGAGCATCTCGATGGCCCGCTTGCGTGCCGTCTTCTTGTCGACGTCGTGGTGGACCCGGTAGGCCTCCACGATCTGCTTGCCGATCGTGTAGTACGGGTGCAGCGCGGAGAGCGGATCCTGGAAGATCATCGCCATGTCGCGGCCGCGCAGCTTGCGTACCTTGTCGGGGTCCGCGGTCAGCAGCTCGGTGCCGTCCAGCCAGATCTCGCCGCTGATCTGGGCCTTGCGCCGGCCGTACTGGCCCGCGGTGTGCAGGCCGAGGATGCCCAGCGACGTGACGGACTTGCCCGATCCGGACTCGCCGACGATGCCGAGGGTGCGGCCCTTCTCCAGCTTGAAGGAGAGTCCGTCGACGGACTTGACCACACCGTCGTCGGTCGGGAAGTGCACCTTGAGGTCACGGACCTCGAGGAAGGCGCGGGGAGCGGCCGGGGCGGTGACGGGTTCTCCGACCGCCGCACCGGTCTTGTGCAGTTCGGTCATCCCAGCCTCACTCGCGGGTCGATGACGGCGTACAGAAGGTCCACGACGAGGTTGGCGACGGCGATCGCGAGAGCCGCGAACAGCGTCACGCCGAGGATCACGGGCAGGTCCTTGTTGCTGATGGCCTGGACCGCCGCGAGGCCGAGACCCGGCAGGTTGAACGTGGACTCGGTGAGCACGGCACCGCCGAGCAGCACACCGAGGTCGAGTCCGAAGACGGTGAGGATCGGGGTCATCGCGGACCGCAGGGCGTGCCGGGTGATGACCGCGGACTCGCCGAGTCCCTTGGCGCGCGCGGTGCGGATGTAGTCCTCGCCCAGGATCTCCAGCATGGTGGCTCTGGTGAGACGGGCGTACATCGCGGCGTTGAGGAAGGCGAGCACGATCCACGGCAGGATCAGTGTCTCGAACCAGACGCCGATGGAGTCCTCGGTCGAGAGGCTGTCGGCGATGTGCACCCAGCCGAGGCTGTGCACGAAGACGCCCATCGCGACCATGCCGGTGAAGAAGACCGGCAGGGAGACACCGCCGAGGGCGATGGTCATGGCGGAACGGTCCCAGATGGTGCCGCGCTTGAGCGCGGAGAGCACACCGGTGGCGACACCGGCGATCAGCCACAGGACACAGGCACCGGCGGCGAGGGCCAGGGTGACCGGCAGCGCGTCCTTGAGGGTGGTCCAGACGGGCTCCTCCGTGCGGAAGGAGTAGCCGAAGCACGGAGCGGCGCAGTGGGTCACGTCATTGCCGTTGACGTAGTCGCGACCCATCGGGATGGCCTTGACGAAGTCCCAGAACTGCAGGAGCACGGGGTCGTTCAGGCCGAGCTTGATCCGGATACCGGCGAGCTGCTCGGCTCCGGTTGCCTTGCCGGCGAAGAGGACGGCTACGTCCTGACCCGCCCATTTGGGCAGCATGAAGAAGATGGTGAAGGTCGCGAGCAGCACGACGAGCACCATGATGACAACGGCGAACAGGCGCCGGATGAGATAAGCAAGCACTGTGCGCGGCCCGGCACCGGCCGGGAACTCCTTGTGGGAGTCCCCGATCGGCGCCCGGGGCCATCACCTGCCCTTCGGACTGGCGGGTTTCGGCGGCGGAGGTCCAGATCCGGGCAACGGATCGTCCCGACTCCGTTGCCCGGAAAGGGTGTTACTTGACGACGCCGAGGGAGGCGTAGTCGTAGCGACCGTTGTACGCGTCGGACATGTAGACGTTGGTCAGACGCGGGCCACGCCAGGTGATGTTCTTCTCGTAGATGAAGGGCATCCAGTCGGCCTGGTCGAGGATCCGGTGGTCGAGCTCCTCGTAGAGCTTCCCGGCCTTGTCCGCGTCGGTCTCGGCGATCGCCTTGTCGAAGAGACCGTCGATCTTCTTGTCCTTGATCTGGGACTCGTTGTAGTTACCGGTGTCCGACAGGAACCGGCTGTCCCACAGCGGCTGGCCGAAGCCCTGGCCGGACGGGAAGTCCGGGCCCCAGCCGCTCATCGTCATGCCGTAGCCGCGCTCCTTGACGACCTTCGGCGAACCGGTGATCGCGGAGGTCTCGGCGCCGTCGAGGGAGTCCACCTCGATCTTGATGCCGACCTTGGAGAGCTGCTCCTGGAGCGCCTCCGCGGTGTCGACCTCGCCCGGCTGGTTGTTACGGGCGGTGATCTTGGAGGAGAACCCGTTGGGCTGGCCGCACTCCTTCAGCTCGGCCTTGGCCTTGGCCACGTCCGGCTTGCCCTTGCGGGCGATGACGCCGTACGGGTCGTAGTCGGTGTGGCCCTTGATGGAGACCGGCAGGGTCGAGTTGGCGATGTCGCCACCGGCCAGCTTGCCGCCACGGGTCTGCTGCAGACCGGCGAAGTCCGTCGCGTAGAACACGGCCTTGCGGCAGTGGACGTTGTCGAACGGCTTGGCGGTGTGCACCAGGGCGACGTAGCGGACGAAGGAGGTCCGCATGTTGTCGACGCTGTCACGGTGGTCCTGGACGGCGCTGACGCGACCCGACTGGGTCATGCCGGTGCCGTTCAGGTCGACGTCGTAGTCGCCCTCCATCAGGCGCTTGTCGTTCTCCTCCAGGTTGGCGGAGATCGTCACGTCGATCTTGTCGGGAAGCGCGGCACGGATCGGGTCCGAGGCCTTCTTCCACTTGTCGTTGCGGACCAGCACGATCTTCTTGTTGGCCTTGTACGACTGGAACTTGTACGGGCCCGAGGAGAACGGGTGCTGGGTGTACTTGGTCGCCGTGTCCTTGGCCTGCTTCACCGGCGAGCCGGACGGCATGGCGAGGAACTGCTCGAAGTCACCGTTGGGCTTGGGGAGCTTGAAGACGATGGTCTTCGCGTCCGGCGTCTGGATCGACTTCAGACCGAGCTTGTCCTTGGACTTGTCCTTGTAGGGGCCCTTGTACTCGCCCTTGGGGTCCAGGTTCTGCTTCAGGTACTGCGGGCCACCGGTGATGGTGTCCGTCGCCCAGATGCGCTCGATGCCGTACTTGATGTCCTGCGAGGTGATCGGCGAACCGTCCTCCCAGGTGACGCCGTCCCGCAGGGTGTACGTGTAGGTCTTGCCGCCGTCGGTGACCTTCGCGGTGGAATCCGCGAGGTCGCCCACCAGCTCGGTGGAGGCGGCGCCCGCCTTCGGCGCGAACGTCACGAGCTGACGCGTGTAGAACCGCATGAAGTCCCACGACATGCCGTAGTAGGCGCGCTGCGGGTCGGCGGAGTCCAGGTCCTGCTTGCCGACCATCTTCAGCGTGCCTCCCTTCTTCGTGGAGACGTTCGCGATCTTGTTGTACGCGGCGTCGTAACCGGCACCCTTCGACGAGTCCTTGGAGTCGCCGTCACCGCCGCCGCACGCCGTGGTGGACACGAGCGCCGCGACGACGAGGGCCGCGCCTGCGGCGAGCCGTCGCTTCGGGGAACTTGTGGGCATTTTCTCGTAACCTCCGAGATCGCGGTCCCGGGCCAGCAGCCGGAGAACCATGGAGTCGAGCCACCTGACAATGCGGCAGGGGCAGTTCGGGACAGACCGGTCGGGCCTGTGGCTTTACCGGGACCCCTTCGGGTCGAGCGCGTCGCGCAACCCGTCGCCGAAGAGGTTGAACGCGAGGACGGTGATGAAGATCGTGACGCCCGGGAAGATCATGAACATCGGGTCGTGCTCGTACGTCTCGAGGGCGTCGCGGAGCATGCCGCCCCACGATGCCGTGGGCGGCCGGACACCGGCGCCGAGGAAGCTGAGCGCGGCCTCCGTGAGGATGTTCGTCGGGATCATCAGTGTCATGTAGACGACGATCGGCGCGGCCAGGTTCGGCAGCAGTTCGCGGAAGAGGATGTGCCGCGAGCCGCCACCCAACGACCGTGCCGCTTCCACGTATTCGCGCTCGCGCAGCGAGAGCGTCTGTCCTCGGACGATGCGGCCGACGTACGGCCAGCCGAAGAAGCCGATGACCATGATGAGCACGGCGATGCGCACTCCGCTGCCGGTCAGGCCCAGCAGGTCGTCCGGGAGCACCGAGACCAGGGAGATGATGAAGAGCAGCTGCGGGAACGAGAGCAGCACGTCCATCACGCGGCTGATCAGCGCGTCGACCCAGCCGCCGAAGTAGCCGGCGATGATGCCGAACAGGGTGCCGAGCGCCACCGCGACGATCGCCGCGAGGAACGCCACGAGCAGGGAGATGCGGGCGCCGTAGACGATGCGGCTGAACACGTCGCGGCCCTTGTTCGGCTCGACGCCGAACAGGAAGTCACCGCTGACACCGCCGAGAGACCCGCTGGGCAGGTTCGTCAGGGGGTCCAGCTTGTCCTGGTGGAACTGGTTCGGCGGGTGACCGAGCAGGCTCACGATGAGCGGCGCGAAGACCGCCACCAGAATCAGGAAGACGACAACGATGCCACCGGCGAGGGCGACCTTGTCCCGCTTGAGGCGGTTCCAGGCGATCTGCTTCAGCGACCTGCCCTCGACCTTGCGGTCGGAGCCGCTCGCGGCGGCGTCGACCGCGGCGGTCGGATCCACTTCCGCGGTCGTGTCGTGCAATGGTGCCGTCATCGTGGCAAGGACCCCTCTCAACCGGCGGTGACCGGCCCACACTTGCCGCTGTAGCGGCGTGATTCAGTCCGTCGTACACAGAGGCGAAGCCCCCTGCTGCCGGAGTCTTCAACCTGTGTGCGATCTGTTGCCAGACTTGAAGGGGAAAGGATGCCTAAACGTGATGCCTTCAGGGGTGTTCCGTTATCCGGACAGCTGTGAACGGGGTGCGAACGTTGGGCAGTTGGGTCGGAAGTGGCGCCAGGTCGGACATTGGTGCCACAACCGCCCGTAGCCGCACGCACGTTGCAGTCCGGCGATTGAGGACAAACGGTCAGTACGACGCGCCGTACGGCGGCGGGTACCCGTAACCCCCACCCACCGGCCCCGCCGGAGCCGCGTGCGCCTCGCGGTCGTAGAACGGCCGGGCGTTCGCCCGCAGCCACATCGCCACCGGGTCGTACTCGTCGGACATGGCGACGGTGGAGACCGGCAGGCCGTCCGGGACCGCCGCGACGGAGCCCTGCATCATCGCCCGGACCGCGTCCACCGACGCGGGCGCCGTGTCGTACACATCGAGGCCGATCGCCAGGTACGGCGCGCCGACCGCGGGCTGCACCCACGCGCGGCGCAGCGAGCGGACCGCGGTGGTGCGGTGCGCGTTCTGCGCGAGCAGCGCGTAGAACTGCGGGAGTTCGATGGTCGGCTCGGCGAGGCGCAGCGGCCCGGCCGGCTGCCGGTCGAGCCCGCCCGCGATGCGGCGCAGATCGAGCCAGGGCACGCCCACCCCGCCGCCCGGCGCGTGCGGATTGAGCCACAGGCCGTAGTGGTCGGGGTAGAGGGTGCGGGCCGCGTCGACCCCGCCGACCACCTCGTAGGCGCGGGACCAGCCGGACGCGGAGAGCTCCTGCGCGGATGTCACGCAGGGCGCGTAGGAGAAACCGTCGACGTCCATGTTCCCGTACTGGGCGTCGGGCGAGCCGGCCTGGCCGTGCCAGAGCAGCATCCAGACCTGTCCCGCGGCAGGGTCGGCGAGGGCCGCGAGGAGCGCCTCGTACGCGTCGTAGCGCCCGGGGGTCACCTGGCGCAGCATGTGCTCGACCTGTCCGGCCGCGGCCGTGCCCGACGCACTCACCCGTAACCGCCCCTTCGTGAACGTCCGTGTTCCGCCGTGACCGGGAGGCACAGCGCCGCCCGGTCAGGTCATGAAACCAGCTTAAGCGGCGTTCCTGACACCGACTTGGCGGACGGCGTCAGCGTTCCCGTGCATAGAACGGCTGTACGCGTGTGCGCAGGAAGTCGGCGACCGGGTCCTGCGTGACGTCGAGGAACACCAGGTTCACCGGCCAGCCGGCCGGCGCCCGGCCGAGCGCACGGCCCAGCGCGTCGAGCGGCAGGTCGCGCGCGGCGCCCTCCCACTGGCTCAGTTCCACGCCGACGAAAAGGGACGGAGCCGCGTCCTCGACGACGGCGAGGCAGCGGCGGGCGCTCATCACCGTGCCGGTCGCCTCGAACTCCTCGCGGACCGCCGACAGGAAGTCCACCGGGTCGTGCTGCCAGTCCGGCTCGGAGAGCACGACACGGCCGCCGGAGGCCGGGCCGTCGAGCGGGGTGCGGCCGGCGCGGGCCAGCTCGGCGACGGCGGGCGGGGGCAGCGGGACACCGACCGCGCCGTCCGGGTTCAGGGCGAGCCCCACCTGGGCGGGCAGTCCGCGCGCGAACTCGACGGCCGGGGCCACCGTGCAGTTCATGCGGCCGCCGGTGACCTGCATGAACTGCTGCTCGGAGCTGAAGACGGGCACGTACACCTGGCCCTCTATCTCCAGCGTCGGCAGGTCGAGGTCGCGGCTCGCGGCGCTGCCGCCCTGCGGCAGCGGTATCCAGATCGGGCTGCGGCCGAGCACCTCGACGATGCGGCCGCCCGCCCCTTCGACTCCGAGCGCCGCGGCGAGGACCTCCTCCAGCTCGTTCGCCGGCCAGCCCTGCGTGGGGTGGGGGTAGGGGTGTGCGTCCTCGTGATGCGCGGGGTGCTCCATAGCCGCCGACGATAACGCGAACGTCCGGGCGGGCGGGCTACTCCCGGAACGTGATCCCGCCAAGCGCGTCGGTCGCCGCCCGGTCGAGGAGCACCGCCGACTCGATCCCCGACGGCAGGTCGCCCCGCTCCGTCGCCGTCACCAGCGCGCCGACCGCCCGGCGATGACGCGCGAACGCGTACCGCGACACCCCGCGGCCCCGCACCAGCTGACCTTCGAGGGCCGTGTCCGGCGGCACGTCGAGGAGCAGCAGATGGACGGCGGCGCCGCGCCGCCGCGCCGCGCGGGTCACCCAGCGGCGCACCCAGGCCTGGGTGCCGCAGTCGTGCACGACCACGCTGGCGCCCGAGCGCATCGCCCGCCGCAGACCTGCGTAGTGCGCTACCCGGACCAGCGGCCGGTAGAGCACGTACGGCACCCGCGGCAGCCGGGCGGCCCAGCGCTCGCGGGTGTCCTGCGAGTCGATGCGCACGACGGTGACGGCCCGCCGCATCAGGGTCGACTTGCCGCTGCCCGGCAATCCGGAGAGCACCACGAAATCGCCCGCCGCGAAGCCGATCAGGTGCGGCGTACGGCCGCCGCGTCCCCGTAGGTCCCGCACCGAGCGCTGCCGAGGGATCCGCACTCCCGGCACCACCGCGGCCGCGGCCGAAGCCGTCGTCGCGTACACCCCCACGACTGGCTTGTGCACCGTGATCGTCCTCCCCGTTCCGGTCACGCCACTGCTGTCCTCGTTCTGTCCACCAAGTGTAAAGAGAAGGTAATGCCCTACAAGGGGTTTCCCCGTTCGAGGGGCATGCAATGATGTGCGCGCCACACCCACACAACCGCATACCGGCCGCTTGAATCCGCGCGGGAGAGTTCCGGGAACCACCAGCCCACCAGGAGTACGGGTACCCGGACGCCGAAGGAGCAAGTTCTCCCTTGAATCTCTCAGGCCCCGTACCGCGCGGGCGAGGCACATCTGAAAAGCGGGCCGCCCGTCCAGTCCGGCGGCCCCACCCAAGGTGCAAGTCATGACCACCAGTACGCGTGGTCGGGGCGAACCTCTCAGGTTCCGATGACAGATGGGGAGGAACCTCCGCCACGGGGGACCCCTCGCCATCGCCGTCACGCCCGGGAGCACCAGCCATGACCCGTACCCCCCGTACGACCGCCCTCGACGCCCTGCACCGCTCGCTGGGCGCCACGATGACCGACTTCGCCGGCTGGGACATGCCACTGCGCTACGCCAGCGAGCGCGACGAGCACAACGCCGTGCGTACGAAGGCCGGGCTCTTCGACCTGTCCCACATGGGTGAGATCACGGTGTCGGGACCGGACGCGGCGGCGTTCCTGAGCTTCTCGCTCGTGGGCAACATCGCCACGGTCGGTGTCGGCCGCGCCCGCTACACCATGATCTGCCGCGCCGACGGCGGCATCCTCGACGACCTGATCGTCTACCGCCTCGGCGACGCCGAGTTCATGGTCGTCGCCAACGCGGGCAACGCGCAGACCGTGCTCGACGCCCTGACCGAGCGCGTCACCGGGTTCGATGCCGAGGTACGTGACGACCGCGACGCGTACGCGCTGATCGCCGTGCAGGGCCCGCACTCCCCCGCCATCGTGAAGTCCGTCACGGACGCGGACCTGGACGGGCTGAAGTACTACGCAGGTCTGCCGGGCACCGTCGCCGGTGTCGAGGCGCTCATCGCGCGCACCGGCTACACCGGTGAGGACGGCTTCGAGCTGTTCGTCGCCCCCGCCGACGCGGAGAAGCTGTGGCAGGCGCTGACCGAGGCGGGCGCCGAATACGGCCTGATCCCGTGCGGCCTGTCCTGCCGCGACACGCTGCGCCTGGAAGCGGGCATGCCGCTGTACGGGCACGAGCTGACCACGGAGCTGACGCCGTTCGACGCGGGCCTCGGCCGGGTCGTGAAGTTCGAGAAGGACGGCGACTTCGTGGGCCGCGAAGCCCTGACGGCCGCCGCCGAGCGCGCCGAGAGCGCCCCGCCCCGCAAGCTCGTCGGCCTGATCGCCGAGGGCCGCCGCGTCCCGCGCGCGGGCATGCCGGTCGTCCACGAAGGCCAGGTGGTCGGCGAGGTCACCTCCGGCGCCCCCTCCCCGACCCTCGGCAAGCCGCTCGCCATCGCGTACGTGGACGCCGCGCTCGCCGCGCCCGGTACGGCAGGTGTCGGCGTGGACATCCGCGGTACGCATGAGCCGTACGAGGTCGTGGCGCTGCCGTTCTACAAGCGCCAGAAGTGACGCTCGTCGCCCCGCCGCCCTCCCCCACTGTCATCAGCACCCTCCCGCGTACAGGAGAATTCGCCTCATGAGCAACCCCCAGCAGCTGCGTTACAGCAAGGAGCACGAGTGGCTGTCGGCCGTGGAGGACGGCGTCGCCACGGTCGGTATCACGGAGCACGCGGCCAACGCGCTCGGTGACATCGTGTTCGTCCAGCTCCCCGAGGTCGGCGACACCATCACCGCGGGCGAGACCTGCGGCGAGCTGGAGTCCACCAAGTCGGTCTCCGACCTGTACTCCCCCGTCTCGGGCGAGGTCACCGAGGCCAACCAGGACGTCGTCGACGACCCGTCCCTGGTGAACTCGGCCCCCTTCGAGGGCGGCTGGCTGTTCAAGGTCCGCGTCTCCGAGGAGCCGAAGGACCTGCTCACCGCCGACGAGTACACCGAGTTCTCCGGGAGCTGACCGAAGATGTCTGAAAAGTCCGCACTGAACGCGTCCCTGCACGAGCTCGACCCGGACGTGGCCAAGGCCGTCGACGCCGAGCTGCACCGCCAGCAGTCGACCCTGGAAATGATCGCGTCGGAGAACTTCGCCCCGGTCGCCGTCATGGAGGCGCAAGGGTCGGTCCTCACCAACAAGTACGCCGAGGGCTACCCCGGCCGCCGGTACTACGGCGGCTGCGAGCACGTCGACGTCACCGAGCAGATCGCGATCGACCGGGTCAAGGAGCTGTTCGGCGCCGAGTACGCCAACGTGCAGCCGCACTCGGGCGCCTCCGCGAACCAGGCCGCCCTCTTCGCGCTCGCCAAGCCCGGCGACACGATCCTCGGCCTGGACCTGGCGCACGGCGGCCACCTCACGCACGGCATGCGCCTGAACTTCTCCGGCAAGCAGTTCGACGTGGTCGCGTACCACGTCGACGACAACGGCCTGGTCGACATGGCCGAGCTGGAGCGGCTCGCCAAGGAGCACCGCCCGAAGGTGATCATCGCCGGCTGGTCGGCGTACCCGCGCCAGCTGGACTTCGCCGAGTTCCGTCGCATCGCCGACGAGGTCGAGGCGTTCCTGTGGGTCGACATGGCGCACTTCGCGGGCCTGGTGGCCGCGGGCCTGCACCCCAACCCCGTGCCGTACGCGGACGTCGTCACGTCCACGACGCACAAGACGCTCGGCGGTCCGCGCGGCGGCATCATCCTCGCCAAGAAGGACTTCGCGAAGAAGCTGAACTCGTCCGTCTTCCCGGGCTTCCAGGGCGGCCCCCTCGAGCACGTGATCGCGGCGAAGGCGGTCTCCTTCAAGATCGCGGCCTCGGACGACTTCAAGGAGCGCCAGCAGCGCACGATCGAGGGTGCGCGCATCCTCGCCGAGCGGCTGACCTCCGAGGACGCCCGCGCCCACGGCGTGAACGTGCTCTCCGGCGGCACGGACGTGCACCTGGTCCTGGTCGACCTGCGCGAGTCCGAGCTCGACGGGCAGCAGGCCGAGGACCGCCTCCACGAGGTCGGCATCACGGTCAACCGCAACGCCGTCCCGAACGACCCGCGCCCGCCGATGGTCACCTCCGGCCTGCGCATCGGCACGCCCGCCCTCGCCACCCGCGGCTTCACGGCCGAGGACTTCACCGAGGTCGCCGACGTGATCGCCGAGGCGCTCAAGCCGTCCTACGACACGGACGCACTCAAGGCCCGCGTGACCGCATTGGCCGAGAAGCACCCGCTGTACCCCGGCCTGTAAAGATTTCGCGGCAGTTACGTACCCTTGCGTACGTAGACACTTCCGGGGCACCGCGCACACTGGGAACAGCAGAATCCAGCGCGCACGGTGCCCCGCCCGTGTTCCTGAACCCGAACTTCCGCACGACCCCGGCAGACAACGGCGTCTACCACCCACCATTGGAGTCTCACCGTGGCCATCTCGGTCTTCGACCTGTTCTCGATCGGCATCGGCCCGTCCAGCTCCCACACGGTCGGCCCGATGCGCGCGGCGCGCATGTTCGCGCGGCGCCTGAAGAACGAGGGCCTGCTGGCCCACACCGTCTCGATACGCGCCGAGCTGTACGGCTCGCTCGGCGCGACCGGCCACGGCCACGGCACCCCGAAGGCGGTCCTGCTCGGCCTGGAGGGCGAGTCCCCGCGCACCGTCGACGTCGAGCACGCCGACGAGCGCGTGGAGACGATCAAGTCGTCCGGGCGGATCAACCTGCTCTCCGTGCACGACATCGCCTTCTCCTTCGACGACGACCTGATCCTGCACCGCCGCGAGACCCTGCCCTACCACGCCAACGGCATGCGGCTGTGGGCCTGCGACGCCGAGGGTGCCGAGCTGCTGACCAAGACGTACTACTCGGTGGGCGGCGGCTTCGTCGTCGACGAAGATGCCGTGGCGGGTGAGAACCCGGTCGTGCCGGACGACACCGTCCTGAAGTACCCCTTCCGCACCGGCGACGAACTGCTGCGCCTCACCCGCGAGACGGGCCTGTCCATCCCGGCGCTGATGCTGGAGAACGAGAAGGCCTGGCGCACCGAGGACGAGATCCGCTCCGGCCTGCTGGAGCTCTGGCGCGTGATGCAGGCCTGCGTCTCCCGCGGCATGTCCCGCGAGGGCATCCTGCCGGGCGGCCTCAAGGTCCGCCGCCGCGCCGCGGGCTCGGCCCGCAAGCTGCGCGCCGAGGGTGATCCGCTGGCGCACTCCATGGAGTGGATCACGCTGTACGCGATGGCGGTGAACGAGGAGAACGCGGCGGGCGGCCGGGTGGTCACCGCCCCGACGAACGGTGCGGCGGGCATCATCCCGTCCGTTCTGCACTACTACGTGAACTTCGTGCCCGGCGGCTCCGCCCAGGAAAAGGAGGAGGGCGTGGTCCGCTTCCTGCTCTCGGCGGGCGCGATCGGCATGCTCTTCAAGGAGAACGCGTCGATCTCGGGTGCCGAGGTCGGCTGCCAGGGCGAGGTCGGCTCCGCCTGCTCGATGGCGGCGGGCGCGCTCGCCGAGGTCCTCGGCGGCAGCCCCGAGCAGGTCGAGAACGCGGCCGAGATCGGCATGGAGCACAACCTCGGCCTGACCTGCGACCCCGTCGGCGGCCTGGTCCAGATCCCCTGCATCGAGCGCAACGGCATGGCGGCCGTGAAGGCCGTCACCGCCGCCAAGATGGCGATGCGCGGCGACGGCTCCCACAAGGTCTCCCTCGACAAGGTCATCAAGACCATGAAGGAGACCGGCGCGGACATGAGCGTCAAGTACAAGGAGACGGCGCGCGGCGGGCTCGCGGTGAACATCATCGAGTGCTGAGCCGCGCACTTGTCACAGCGTCGCGGTGGTCCCCTCGCCCGACGCGCTGCCCGCGAGCCACTGGTCCCAGCTCACGTTGAAGGCCGCGTAACCGTTGTCGGCCGGGGCCTTGGCGCGCGGGGAGCCGGTGATGGTGATCGGGTCGCCCTGCTTGACCTGCCCGTAGAACCACTTGGCGTCGGCGAGCGACAGGTGGACGCAGCCGTGCGAGCCGCGGGCGCTGCCGCTGCCCGGGTTCGGGTCGCCGGTGGAGTAGTGGACGTAGGTGCCGGACTGGGTGAGGTGGACGTCCCAGGGCAGGGTCAGGTCGTAGTAGTTGGCGCTGCCCTTGTCGCAGCTGATGCCGACGCTGCAGGAGGTCATGTGGACCTTCTCCTGCTTGTCGATGACGGCCATCGTGCCGTTCCAGGTCGGGTACTCGGCGCTGCCCGCGTTGATCGACAGGGTGCGTACCGTCGAGCCGTTCTTGGTGACCTTCATGGTGTGGCCGGTGACGGACACGTCGGCGCGGACGTCGTCGCCGACCTTGAAGGTGTGGGTGTAATTGCGCACGCCGTAGCGCCCGTTGCCGTTGGTCACGTCCTTCATGTCGGCGTCGACCTTCACCGTCGTACCGGAGGGCCAGTACTCCTTCGGCCGCCAGTCGGCACGCTTGTCGCCAAACCAGTGCCAGGCGCCGGCCACCGGCTTCGAGGTGCTCACCTTCATGTGCTTCTCCACGGCGGCACGCGCCTTGGCGGCCACCGGGTCGGTGAACACCACCGAGACCGGCATCGCCACGCCGACCGTGCTGCCGGTCTGCGGGGTGATCGTCTCCAGGAGCATCGGCGGGCCCTTGGGCTTCGCCGGTGCGTGCGACGCGCTCGCACTCGGCTTCCCCGCAGCCTTGCCGTCGTCCCCGCTCGACCCGCTGCCGCCGCTGCAGGCGCTCACGCCTGCCAGCGCCGCAACCGTCACGAGCGCGATCCCTATGCCGCTGCCCTTGCGCCGTCCCACGACCTGCCCCACTCTCTCCGTCACACCGCGCGCCCCGATGGGGCCCACTCCCTGTCCCCCGACTCCTTGTGAGACAGCGGAGAGACCGACGGTAGTTGCGTATCCCCGTGTAAAGCGTGTTCCAAGACTGTGAGCGGGCAAACGACCGCGGACCGAGACGTTGCCCGTCCGACGGTGCCTGACCGGTGACGATGGGTATGCCGATCTCGTCGCTCTCCCCGACTTGGAGGCCCCTCATGATTCGTGGCATCGATGTCAGCGCGTACCAGTCCTCGTTCGACACGGACGGTCTGTCGTTCGTGTTCATCAAGGCGACAGAGGGCCGCAGTTACGTCAACCCGCGGCTGGCCGCGCAGACGAAGAAGGCCCGCGACGCAGGCTGTGTCGTCGGCTTCTACCACTTCCTGTGGCCGGGGAACCTGACGGCACAGGCCGAGTACTTCGTGGGCAAGGCCCCCGAGAAGGCGGGCGACGTGCTGGCCGTCGACTGGGAGACGACCGGGGACGGCACTCGCGCGAGCAACGCCGAGAAGGACAAGTTCATCCGGGAGGTGAAGCGGCTGCGGCCGAACAACCGGGTCGTCCTCTACACGAACAGAAACTTCTGGCGGACCGTCGACACGACGTCGTACGCGGGCGACGGCCTGTGGATCGCCGACTACGTCACGTCGGGAAAGCCGCGCATCGAGGCGGACTGGCTCTTCCACCAGTACACCGACAACCCCCTCGACAAGAACGTGGCCGACTTCGCGAGCAAGGCTGCGCTGCGCGAGTGGGCCACGCCCTGACGAGAAGCGAGGCGGCGGGGTTCAGAGGCAGGCTCTCAGGCGCGCCACTCCGCGGTGCGCTCCGGGGACGCCGCGTCCAGGGCCTTACGGACGGCGATGGCGTCGGACGAGAGGCCGTAGACGGGCGTGCCGGGCTGCTGGCGCCACGAGTCGTCCTGACCGCCCGCGTCGACGGTGTCGAAGCCGATCTCGTCGAGCAGGGCGGTGACGATCTGCTTGGCCGTCGTGCCGTCGCCCGCGATCGGCAGGGCGACGCGCGCCGGGTCGCCGGACGGTCGCTGCTTGTCGAGGATGTCCTGGGCATAGGTGCCGTTGAACGCCTTGACGACCTGGTGGCCGATCTGCCGCTCCGTCCAGCGGCTCTCGGTCAGGCCCTCCTCGATCTCGGCGATCTTCCCGTCGCGCTGCTGCGGGTAGTAGTTGCCGGTGTCGATGACCGTCACGTCGGCGGCGGCCGTGTCCAGGAGGCCCTTGGGCAGGTTCGGGACGGCCTTGAGCGGGATCGTGACGACCACGATCTGCGCGTCCCGCACCGCGTCCTCGATGGTGGCGGCCGTGGCGCCGGTCTCCTCGGCGAGCTCGGTGAGGGTGTGCGGGCCGCGCGAGTTGGCCACGTGGACGTCGTGGCCGACGGCGGTGAAGCGGCGGGTGAGGTTGCCGCCGATGTTGCCCGCGCCGATGATGCCGATCTTCATGTCATGCCCTTCCAGAGGAATTCATGCATGTGCATGGAGTGCGAACCTCGGGCGGTCTCCGGCTATTCCTGGGTGCGGCTCAAAGAGTGACGCCTACTCCGGCCCCGCCCCCAACCTTTCCTTAATAGCCGCCAGTTCCTCTTGCGCCGCGCGCCCCGCCCGTTCCCCGTCCCCCGCCGCGACGGCCTCCACCAGTTCGGCGTGCGCCGCGTCCCCGTGGTCCCGCTCGGCCTGCCGTACGTCGACGAGGCCGAGCAGCTCGATCAGCCCCTGCCGCAGGGCCGGCGCGAACTCCGTGAACAGGTCCGTCAGCACCGGGTTGTGCGCCGCAGCGACGACCGCCGCGTGCAGCGCGACATCGGCGTCCACGAAGGCGTCGCCGGGACCACCCGCGGCCGCCCGCCGCCCTTCGAGCGCGGCCCGCATCGCCGCGATGTCGTCGTCCGTGCGCCGCTCCGCCGCGAGCCGGGCGGCCTGGATCTCCAGGAGGGTGCGTACCTCGTACACGTCACCGACCGCGGCCCTGCGCAACCGCGCCGGCCAGTCCTCGACCGGGCGCAGGGCCGTCACGAACACGCCCGCGCCCTGCCGCGCCCGCACCATCCCGGCCCCGGCGAGTGCGCGCAGCGCCTCGCGGACCGTGGAGCGGCCGACGCCGAGGTCCTTGGCGAGGGTCGTCTCGCCGGGGAGCCGGGCGCCGACGGGCCAGACGCCGTCGGCGATCTGAGCCCGCAGCCGCTCGGCGGCCTGCTCGACGAGAGGGCTGGGGCGGACGGGGCCGAGGGGCTGGGACATCACCGGGAACCAACTTGTCTGAGGAGTACTTGTCTGAGGAGTACTTGTCTGAGGACCTGAGGTGTGACTACTCTACCGACCATGTTCATGGTTCGCGGTCTCCTTCTTCTCGGCTGCCGCGGCGGGGCCTGACGCGACCGGCACCCCGCCGCGGGTCGCCGTGCTGCCGGTCGCACCCGACGACCCAGCCGCGAGAGGCCCCCTCACATGAACACCGTGTTCCGCTGGAACCCGCAGCAGCCCGGCCCCATGCCGTTCCACCGCTACCGCCCCTATCAGGACCGCGTCGACGTGCCGGTGCGGCAGCGGAGTTGGCCCGACCGCACGTTCACCGAGGCTCCCCTGTGGGTCCCCGTCGACCTGCGCGACGGCAACCAGGCGCTGGCCGAGCCGATGGACACCGCCCGCAAGCGCCGCTTCTTCGACCTGTTGGTGGGGATGGGGTTCAAGGAGATCGAGGTCGGCTACCCGTCGGCGAGCCGCGCGGACTTCGACTTCGTACGCCACCTCGTGGACCGCGTCCGGAGCGGCGCCGTGCCCGACGACGTGACCCCCGTCGTCTTCACCCCCGCCAGGCCGGACCTGATCGAGCGGACCTTCGCCTCGATCGACGGGCTGCCCCGCGCGGTCGTGCACCTGTACATCCCGACCTCTCGCGTCTGGCGCGACGTCGTGCTGGGCCGCTCCCGCGCCGAGGTGTGGGAGACGGTGCGGGAGGCGGCCGCGCACATGGCACGGCTTGCCGACGCCAGGCCCGACGCGCACATCCGGTTCCAGTTCGCCCCGGAGACGTTCAACCTGACCGAGCCCGACTTCGTCCTGGAGGTCTGCAACGGCCTGAGCGGGCTGTGGGACGCGAGCCCGGACCGCCCGGTCACCCACAATCTGCCCGCGACGGTCGAGATCGCCACCCCGAACATCTACGCGGACCAGATCGAGTACGCCCACCAGAACCTGGACCGCCGCGACTCCGTCATCCTCTCCGTCCACCCGCACAACGACCGCGGCACCGGCGTCGCCTGCGCCGAACTCGCCGTCCTGGCGGGCGCCCAGCGCGTCGAGGGCTGCCTCTTCGGCAACGGCGAGCGCACGGGCAACGTCGACCTGGTGACCCTCGCGCTGAACCTGTACGCGCAGGGCGTCGACCCGATGATCGACTTCTCCGACATCGACGCGGTGCGCGAGACCGTCGAGCACTGCAACCGCATCGCGGTGCACCCGCGCCACCCCTACGGCGGCGACCTCGTGTACACGGCCTTCTCCGGTACGCACCAGGACGCCATCAGCAAGGGACTCGCCCACCGCGCCGAGCACCCGGACGAGCCCTGGGAGGTGCCGTACCTGCCGATCGACCCGGCCGACGTCGGGCGCACGTACGAGGCCGTCATCCGCGTCAACTCCCAGTCGGGCAAGGGCGGAATGGCGTATCTGCTCAAGGAGCACCATGGGATCGACCTGCCGCGGGAGATGCGGCCGGAGTACGCGCGCGTGGTGCAGGAGGCCACCGACGACAGCGGCGCCGAGGCGAGCCCGGACGAGCTGTACGCGCTGTTCCGTTCGACCTATCTGGACGTCCCGGGACCCGTCGCGCTCATCGACTGGACGGCCCGGCAGGACGGCGCCGTGCACCGCTTCTCCTGCACGGTCCAAGTCGACGGCGCTGTACGGGAGTTGGACGGCAAGGGCAATGGCCCGCTGGCCGCCTTCACCGACGCCCTGCGCGCCGCCGGGCTCGACGTCGGCATCGAGTCGTTCACCCAGCACGGCCTGACCGCGGGCCCTGACAGCGAGGCCGTCGCCTACGTCCACTGCCGGGTCGGCGGCGCCCACGCATGGGGCGCGGCCCGGTCCACCTCGGTGCTGACCGCCTCCGTGCGGGCGGTGCTGTCCGCGGTGAACCGGGCCGCGCCCGGACTGCGCTGACCGGGCCGCGCCCGGCCCGGCCCTCAGGCCTTGTTCAGGTTCGCCCAGAACTCGTCGAACGAGAGGAGCTTGTCCCCGTTGGTGTCCTGTCGGGCGATGAGGGCCTCGGCCACCGTCTCGGTGACGTTGAAGTCGCCCATCTGCGCCATGGCGCTCTTGTACTCGGCCGCCGTGATGAAGCCGTCGCCGTCCGCGTCGAACCGATCGAACGCCGTGCGTGCTTCCTCGATGTCCGCCACCGGGACCACCCCTCGTTTACGTACTGCCGTGCTGTCGGGGTCAGATTATCCGGCCGGGTGAGCGCGGAGTGCGGCGAGTACCCAGGTGAACTCCTCGTCGGGGCGGGGCGTCGGCTCGACGCCCCGTACCAGGGCGACCAGGTCGCGGAACCTGGCGACGTCGTTGTTGGCCGCGTCCCGCAGTCGTTCCAGGACCTCGGCCCGGTCGGCGTCGCCGAGCAGGCCCCGCAGCACCTCGTCCGCGTCCTCGGACCCGGGGGCGACACCGCGCGCGAGGGCCTCGCCCGCGAGCTGCACCAGGCGGCTCATGAACCACAGTGAGCTGCCGGGCGGCGCGTCCGGGCCGCGGTCGGCGTTGTTGAACTCGATCATCCGGCGCATGTGGGCGCGGAAGCCGGCGTCCTGCATCAGCTCGGCCAGCTCCACCCAGGCGTCGACCTGGGAACTCGACGGGTCGTCGGGCAGGTCCGGGACCATGACCCGCATCCGGTTGCGGATGTCGGGGTCGGCGGCGTCCAGACCGCCGAACGTCTCCTCCATGAAGTGGTCGATGATGTGCTTGCGTTCGGCGGCGGAGAGCCGCGCCAGCCTGTTCATGAGAGCCATCTCCTCGGTGGTCGAGTTGCGCTTCGCGACCGTCGACAGCACCGCCCGGTTCAGCCGCAGCGTCCGCATCTGCGCGTCGAGCGCCGCCACATGCGCGGCGGCCACCGACGCGATGTCCCGCTCCCCGCCCAGTACTTGCCGTACGTCGTCCAGGCCGAGGCCCAGTTCGCGCAAGGTGCGGATCAGTTCCAGGCGGGCCACCGACTCCGCGTCGTACAGTCGGTAGCCGCCGTCGCTGCGGGTCGCGGGGTGCAGGACGCCCTCGTCGGACCAGTAGCGGATGGTGCGCACCGTGAGGCCGGTGCGGCGGGCCAGCTGTCCGATCGTGAGCAGCTGCGGGCCGTCGTCGATCATGTCGAGGAGTCTGGGCCTTCCAGCGGGTGGAGACTCAAGCGTGGAGACTGAAGCGAGGAGCCAAGGTGAGTCTGCGTGACATTCTGGACGCTGCGGCGAAGGGTGTCTTCCCACCGCCGGACGGGACGACGACGGTCGTGCCGCAGATGTGCGCGCGGGACGCCGGAGTGATCGCGTTCACGGCGCACACCGTGGTCTTCACCGACGAGCCCGAGGAGTGGGTGCGCGAGGCGCTGGCGGCGGTGGACTGCGATCCGCTCGCGGCGTCGATGAACGCCCGGTTCCTCGGCGCGTTCATGGACCGCACGGGCCGCGCCCACGACACGATCGACCTGCTGACGGTGGCGTCGGCCCTCGCGGGCCCGCCACCCCTTGCGCTGCGTGAGATCAGGGACAGGGAGCACCCCCGGGTGGCGCGGGCCCTCACGCACCGGGACGAGGTGCGGGTGTGGGAGGCGGACGGCGGCGTACTGGTGCTCGGGCGCGGGATCGGCGGCCGCCCTGAGGCCGCGATCGAGGTGGACGAAGGCGTACGCCACCGCGGTCTCGGGCGGCAACTGGCGGTCGCCGCCCGGCACTTGGTGAGGGACGAGTTCGTCTGGTCGCAGCAGTCGCCGGGCAATGCACGCAGCGTCCGGGTGTTCGGGGCGGCAGGTTACCGGGCGGTGGGGTCGGAGGCGCTGATGCTCGCCCCCTGAGCGCCTGGCTCGACTACCTGAAGATGCCGGTGTGGCCGAGGGAGTAGCGGCCGGGCTGCGGGTACACCGCGAGTCCGTGCGGGCCGTTGCCCACGGGGATGCGGGCCACCTGCACACCCGTACGCGTGTCGATGGCGTACACCTCGGAGTCGTAACGGCCGGAGAGCCACAGCGTGTTGCCGTCCGCCGAGACGCCGCCCATGTCGGGGCTGCCGCCCTGCGGCAGCTTCCACTTCTTCGTCAGCCGGTCCCGGGCGAAGTCGAAGATCGAGATGGTGCCCTCGCCGCGGTTGGTGACGTACATCTCCTTGGAGTCGCGGCTGACGTAGAGGCCGTGCGTGCCCTTGCCGGTCGGCAGCAGTTTCGGCCTGCCGAAGGTGTCGCCGTCCAGGACCCACATGCCGTTGGCCATCATGTCGGCGACGTAGAACTTCTTCCCGTCCGGGGACATCTTGACGTCCTGCGGCATGGCCCCCTGGAAGGGGAGCTTCTGCTGGGCGACGACCTTCATCTTCGCCGTGTCGACCTTCAGGAGTTCACCGCTGAATTCGCAGCTGACGATGAAGTAGCGGCCGTCGAGCGAGAAGTCGGCGTGGTTGACGCCGTAGCAGCTGACCGGTTCGGCGTGCTCGATCTTCATGGTGTGCGGATCGCGGAAGACCAGCTGGCGGTCGAGCGAGGCCATCACGACGGCGTGCTTGCCGTCGGGTGTGAAGTACAGGTTGTACGGGTCGTGCACGTCGACCGGCCGGCCCGCCTTCCCGGTCCTCGGGTCGAGCGGGGTGAGCGTGTTCCCGCGGTCGTTGTTGACCCAGAGCGTCTTCATGTCCCAGGACGGGACGACGTGCTGGGGCTGTCGCCCGACCGGGATCGTCTCGGTGACCTTGAACGTCTTCGGGTCGATGACGGTGACCGAGTCGGACTCGGTGTTGGGAACGTAGACGCGGGACGGGAAGTCCTTCACCACCGGCGAGAGCTTGTTCGGCCGGTCCGCGGCGTACACGTCCTTGGGGTCGAGGACGGGCGGCATACCCGGCAGCCCGTGCACCGCCTGCTGCTTCGGCGCCGCCGGCCTGACCGGGTTCACGGCGCCCTGGGTGGTGCGGTCCGCGGTGTCCTCGGCGCCGCACCCCACGAGTGCGGCGAGGACGACGGTGGCGGCGGCGAGCAGCACGCCGCTGCGCCGGCTCGGGCGGGCCTTCGGGGAGGGGGGCGGGGTGATGTTCACGTGAGCAGCTCCGTGCAGGTCACCGCGGACAGGCCGCGACGGTCGAGGTGGTCCAGGAGGGGCGGCAGGGCGGCGATCGTGTCCCGGTATCCGAAGTGCAGGCTGACGACCGAGCCGGACCGCGCGGCCGAGGTGACGTTGGTGACGACGGTGTCCGCGCCGGGCGAGGTGAAGTCCAGCGAGTCGACGTCGTACGAGAGGACGTGCGGGTATCCGGCGCGCTGGGCGAGGCGGGTGACGAGCGGGGTCGCCGTCTGCGTGCGCGAGGGCCGGAACCAGGTGCCGATGGAGCCGGTGAGACGGCGCAGGCGCTCGGCGCATCCGGTGATCTCGGCGTACGCGTCGGCCTCGGACATGGTGTTGACGGAGCGGTGGTGAAGGGTGTGGTTGCCCAGGTCGTGGCCGCCGTCGAGGATGCGCCGGGCGACGGCCGGATGCTCGTCGAGCCACGTGCCGACGGCGAGCACGGTGATGTGGGCGCGGGCCCGCTCGGCCTCTTTCAGGACGGCGTACGCGATGGCCGGGTCGCCCTGGCCGTGGAAGGTGAGGGCGACCCGGCCGCCGGTGCGCGGGCCGTGGTCGATCTGGGCGGGCAGGCCGGGGAGCCGGCGGGGGCCGGGTGCGGCGCGGGCGGGGCGGGCGGGGCTCGGGGACGCCGAGTGGGCGGCCGGTGCGGGCGTGGGCGCCTGCCGTTCGGCGGCGCAACCGGTGGCGTTTCCGGTGGCGAGGGCGGCGGTGAGCCCGGCGCCGACGCGCAGGGCCGAGCGGCGTCGGATCGGTTCTGCCTGTGTCACCCGCCCATTTAAGAGGCTTCACGGACAAAAGCCGCTTACCGACCCGAGGGCCTTAACGATTACTGCTTGCAGGGTGTATTTATTCTTTATTTAAGAGGTTCGTGGCCCAGATCACCAATGATTCATTTGGCCCACGGTGGCCCCGTCTGCCATGATCGGTGCCACGACCCCCATTGACCCGGGCCAGGTCGTCGTCAGACGCCGCGGACTACACCCCCCACTGTTCGCGGCGCACCACATGAAAGCCCCCGCGGCGCCGTACGACGGCGAAAACGGGGGCTTTCATGCGTGCGGGGCCGGTGCGTACCGGGATCAGCGGTCGGCGACCCGCATCTCGAACCAGGTCGTCTTGCCGCGGGGCAGCAGGTCGACGCCCCAGCGGTCGGAGAGCTTGTCGACGAGGAAGAGGCCGCGACCGGAGATGTCGAACGCCTGCACGGGCATCAGACACGGCAGGCCGCGCGACGGATCGCGCACCTCCACGCGGATCCAGCCCCGGCGGCGCAGCATGCGCAGCCCGAAGACGCGGGCACCGGTGTGCCGCACGGCGTTGCCGACGAGCTCGGAGACGAGCAGGACCGCGTCCTCGGTCATCTTCGGGGACAGACCCCAGTGCCGCAGGACGATGACCTGGGCGAGGCGGCGGGCGGTCGCCGCCGATTCAGGGCGTGACGGCAGAGGCACCTCCGCCTCGGTCGGATTCCCGAACAACTCGAGCGCCCGCAGCGCATGTTCGTCCTCGACCGCGGGAGACCAGCGCGCCGCGGTCGCACTTCCGTGCCGTCGCGGCTGTTCGACACCCTCAAGCCCCGCCATGCCCCCATGATGGCTGCAGAGACGGGGTCTTGGGGCCGTTCCGGCCGAATAGACCCCCCGGAACGCCTTATTCCGGAGGGCCGTATCGGCATATGCCACAGGCACTTAAGGGGTCTGCGCGTACCCTCTGACCTGCGATGACTTACCGTGTGCGACCGATTCGTGATCGTCACGGACAAGGTTTGCTTAAGGCTGCCTTAAGGTTCGGATAATGCGCCCCAACGAGGTACGGGATCAACTCGACTCAGTCACAGGGGAGTTGACGGGCGCATCTGAGGGTCCCTCAGGCGAACTTCGCCTTGCCCGGACCTTCCTCCACAAAGCTGCGCATTCCGGTCTCCCGGTCCTCGGTCGCGAACAGACCCGCGAACCAGCCGCGTTCGATGGCGAGGCCCGTCTCCAGGTCCGTCTCCAGGCCCGCGTCGATGGACTCCTTCGCGGCGCGCAGGGCGATCGCGGGGCCCTGCGCCAGCTTCGCCGCCCAGGTGTGCGCCGCCGCGAAGACCTCCCCGGCCGGCACGACCCGGTCCACCAGGCCGATGGCGAGCGCCTCTTCGGCCTTCACCTGACGTCCGGTGAAGATCAGGTCCTTGGCCTTGGCGGGGCCGACCAGGCGGGCCAGGCGCTGGGTGCCGCCGGCGCCGGGGATCAGGCCGAGCAGGATCTCCGGCTGGCCGAGCTTGGCGTTCTCCCCGGCGATCCGGAAGTCGGCGCAGAGCGCCAACTCGCAGCCGCCGCCCAGCGCGTACCCCGTGACGGCGGCCACCACCGGCTTGGGGATGCGGGCCACCGCGCTGAACGAGTCCTGGAGGGCGCGGGACCGCACGACCATGGCCGCGTGGTCCATGGCCTGCATCTCCTTGATGTCCGCACCGGCCGCGAAGACCTTCTCGCTGCCGCGAACGACCACGGCCCGTACCTCGGTACGGGCCGTGACCTCTGCTGCCAGTTCCTTGATGCGGTCCTGTGTGGCGACATCCAGGGCGTTCATCGGGGGGCGGTCGAGGCGGATCGTGCCCACCCCGTCGGCGATTTCCAGGTGTACGGTCATGGCCCGCAGGTTAGCGGCCGTTCACAGGAACCCCGCGGCTGCCCCTACTTCTTCCACTCCGCCCAGCTCATGTTCCAGCCGTTGAACCCGTTGTCCGGGGCCACCGTCTTGTCGTGGGTGTTCTTGACCACCACGACGTCGCCGATCATCGACGAGTTGAAGAACCAGGCGGCCGGGACCTTGCTGTCGTAGCCGCCGCGGACGTCGCGCAGGCCGACGCAGCCGTGGCTCGCGTTGTAGTTGCCGAAGGCGCCGCCGCCCCAGTAGTTGCCGTGGATGAACGTGCCGGAGGTGGTCAGGCGCATGGCGTGCGGGACGTCCTTGATGTCGTACTCGCCGCCGTAGCCGACCGTCTCGCCGTTCATCCGGGTCACCGTGAGCTTCTCGCTGATGACCATCTGGCCGTCCCAGGTCTCGTAGCCCGGCTTGCCCGTGGTGATCGCGATCTTCTTGAGGGTCTTGCCGTCCCGCTTGACCGTCATCATGTGCGTCTTCGCGTCGACCGTGGAGACCTGGCTGCGGCCGACGGTGAACTTCACCGTGCGGACCTGCTTGCCGTAGACGCCAGGACGCCCCTCGACACCGTCGAGGTTCAGCTTCACGGTGACCTCGGTGCCGGACGCCCAGTACTTCTCGGGCCGGAAGTCGATGCGGTCGTTGCCGAACCAGTGGCTCTCGACCGGGACGGCGGGCTCCGTCTTCACGGTGATCGCCTTCTCGACGTCCTCGGGGTGCGTGATGCCCCGCGTGAAGTGGACCGAGAACGGCATGCCGACGCCGACCTGGGAACCGTCCTCCGGCGTGAACGTACCGACGAAGGTGTTCTTCGGCGTGAGTGTGGTGAAGGTGGTGTCCTTGGCCGACTCCCGCCCGTCCTTGTCCTTCGCCACCGCGTGCACCGTGTACTTGGTGGACGCGGCCAGGTGGTGGGCGGGAGCCCAGCTGTCGCTGCCGGTGATGTCACCCTCGACCGCGTTGCCCTTGGAGTCCGCGACCTTCACCTCGGTCAACTTGCCCTTGGCAGCGGTGACCTTGAGGGCCCCGCTGGTGGCGACACCGCCCGCGCCGTCCTTCGGCGCGACGGTCACGACGGCCTGTGACGCCTCGGCCGCCTTGCCCGATTTTCCCTTGCCGTCGTGACCTGAATTACCCCCGCCACCGCACGCGGTGACCAGCAGCAGTGCTGCCCCCAGCAGAGCCGCCGATATCGGTCGTCGCCCGTTCAAAATGTCCTTCTCCCCTCGCACGGCCTCGGTCCAAGGCCCGCACCCCTGCGCGTCTGCGCGCGCGTTTGAAAGATTAACTGCACGACCTGGGAAAACGGCCCCCCACATATGTCACCGTTCGGTCCCAACGGCCGTGCAGGGCCCCCCTTTCCGCGCTCCCGTGGGCTACGAACCCGCCGCGGCCCCCGCCGTCCACTGCTTCCAGTCCATGTTCCAGCCCCCGAGGCCGTTGTCAGGAGCCACTTTCTTGTCAGCGCTGTTCTTCACCTCGACGACGTCGCCGATGAGCGTGCGGTCGAAGAACCAGCCCGCGGGCGTGGCCGAACTGCCGCCCTTCACGTCGCGCAGCCCGACACAGCCGTGACTGACGTTGCTGGAGCCGAAGGCGCCGCCCGACCAGTAATTGCCGTGCAGGAACGTGCCGGAGTCGGTGAGCCGGATCGCGTGCGGCACATCCGGGATGTCGTACTCGCCGCCGAAGCCGACCGTGCGGCTGTTCATGCGGGTGACGTCGAGCATCTCGGTGACGACCATCTTCCCGTTGTACGTCGTCGAGTTCGGCGCCCCCGCCGTGATCGGCAGGGTGTCGAGGAGCTCGCCGTCCTTGCGGACCTGCATCGTGTGCGCCGCCGCGTCGACCACGCTGACCTGGCTGCGGCCGATGGTGAAGGAGAACGACTTGTGCTGCAGGCCGTAGACACCGGGAGCGCCCTCGACGTCGCGCAGCCCCAGGTCGACGGTGACCTCGGTGCCGGGCTTCCAGTACTTCTCGGGGCGGAAGTCGAGGCGCGACTTCCCGAACCAGTGCGGGGCGACCCGCACGGCGGGCCGGGTCCTGACCCGGACGGCGCGCTCGACCGCGGCACGGTTCTCGATGTCGCGGTTGAACTCCAGCTTCACGATCATGCCCGTGCCGACCGTGGCACGGTTCTCGGGCGTCACGTAGCCGATGAACCGCTCGTCGGGGACGAACGTCGTGAAGGTGGTGTGGCGGGCCATCCGGCGGCCGCCGCCGTCGGTCGCCACCGCGTCGACGGTGTACTTCGCGCCGAGCGTCAGCCGGTCCGCGCCGGGGCCCGTCTGCCGCCACCGGGTGCCGTCGTCCTCCAGGCGCCCCGGCACCGCCTCCTCCTGCGCGTCCTGCACTTTGACGACCTTCACCGACTCCAACCGGCCCTCGGGGACCTCGACCTGGAGCCTGTCGTCCGCCTTCACGTCCTTGCTCGCGTCGTCCGGTGCGACCCGGATCAGCTCTTCCGGCGAGCGGGGCTTGCCGAACGTCCCGCCCGCGTCGCATCCGGCGAGCCCGCCGAGAAGTCCTGCCCATGTCAGTACGGCGGCCAGTGTCGCCCCTGCGCGCCGCGCGCGCCCCACAGCTGTTCTCACGAGAGGCCAACGACGCTCCCCCCGCTGGGGAAACGTGAGTGCGACCCAAGCTCTGGGCAGAACAGAGAGGAGGGGACGGGGCCTGGTCGGGACGCCGTACGCCCCAGTACCCAATCTTCGCGGAGCCGCGGGAGGCTGACAGGTGTCGAGCGCACCCGAGCAGGAGGCAGTACAGGCCGGTGTGCAGGCCGCTGTGCCGGCCGGCCGGACGGGGAACGGCAGGCCGCCCGTCCGCGCACCGGCGTCGAACGGACCGGAGCGTGGGCGCACGCCCCCGCTCGATCCCGTGTGGCCCGGCGCGTCCATGCCCCTCGGCGCCCGGTTCCGGGTCGGCCCCGACGGGGTCGCGGGGACGAACTTCGCGCTGTGGGCCGGGGGCGCGGAATCCGTCGAGCTGTGCCTCTTCGACGAGGAGGGGCACGAACGCCGGGCGCCACTGGACGAGTTGACCCATGAGATCTGGCACGGCTTCGTGCCGGGCGTCCTGCCCGGACAGCGCTACGGCTTCCGGGTGCACGGCCGCTGGGACCCGTGGACGGGCGCCCGCTGGAACCCGGCGAAACTGCTGCTCGACCCGTACGCACGGGCCGTCGACGGCGACTTCGAGCTGCCGCCCGAGGTGTACGGGCACGTACGCGACTGGCCCGAGCAGCACGTGGCCGACACCGTCCGCGACGGCCGGGACTCGGCCCCGTACGTACCGAAGGGCGTCGTGGTCCACGACGACGCGCCCGGCGACGAGTGGGTGGACGACCGGCGGCCGAAGACACCCTGGGCGGACTCGGTCATCTACGAGGTGCACGTGCGCGGCTTCACGCGGCAGCATCCCGGGATACCGGAGCGGTTGCGGGGCACGTACGCGGGTCTGGCCCACCCCGCCGCGATCGAGCACCTCACGCGGCTCGGCGTGACGGCGGTGGAGCTGCTGCCGGTGCACCAGTTCGCCCACGAGGACCACTTGCTGCGCAGGGGCCTGAAGAACTACTGGGGCTACAACTCGATCGGCTACTTCGCCCCGCACGCGGCCTACGCGGCGTCGGGCACGGGCGGGCAGCAGGTCGACGAGTTCAAACGGATGGTGCGGGCGCTGCACGACGCGGGGATCGAGGTGATCCTCGACGTGGTCTACAACCACACGGCGGAAGCGGGAGAGTTGGGCCCGATGCTGTCGCTGAAGGGCATCGACAACCGCGGCTACTACCGGCTGCAGGACGACGCGCGGCGCTACGCCGACTACACCGGCTGCGGCAACACGCTGCACGTCGTCCAGCCGCACGTGCTGCGCCTCATCACCGACTCGCTGCGGTACTGGGTGACGGAGATGGGCGTCGACGGCTTCCGCTTCGACCTCGCGGCGGCGCTTGCCCGCTCCATGCACGACGTCGACATGCTCTCCCCGTTCCTCGCGGTCATCGCGCAGGACCCGGTGCTGCGGCGCGTGAAGCTGATCGCGGAGCCGTGGGACGTGGGCTCAGGCGGCTACCAGGTGGGCGCGTTCCCCCCGCTGTGGACGGAGTGGAACGACCGGTACCGCAATGCCGTACGGGACTTCTGGCGCGGCGCGCTCCCCGACGTACGGGATCTGGGGTACCGGCTCTCCGGCTCCAGCGACCTGTACGCGTGGGGTGGGCGGCGGCCGTACGCGTCCGTCAACTTCATCACCGCGCACGACGGTTTCACGCTGCGCGACCTCGTGAGTTACGAGCACAAGCACAACGAGGCGAACGGCGAGGGCAACCGGGACGGCACCGACGACAACCGGTCCTGGAACTGCGGCGCCGAGGGCGACAGCGAGGATGCGGCCGTACTCGCGCTGCGCAGGCGGCAGTTGAGGAATCTACTGACGACTCTGCTGTTGTCCACAGGGGTGCCGATGCTGGTCGCGGGCGACGAGTTCGGCCGTACCCAGCGCGGCAGCAACAACGCGTACTGCCAGGACAACGAGATCAGCTGGGTCGACTGGGGGCTCCTGGACGATGCCGGCTGGCGGGCGCTGTTCGACCTCACGTCCCGGCTGATCGCGCTGCGGCACGCGCATCCGGTGCTGCGGCGGCGGGCGTTCTTCTCCGGGCGGGCGCATTCGGCGGACGGGCTGCGGGACCTGGCCTGGTTCACGTCGCGCGGCACGGAGATGACGGAGCGGGACTGGTACGCGCCCGCCGCCACGCTCGGCATGTACTTGTCCGGGCGGGACATCCCCGGCCGGGACGCGCGCGGCGAGCCGGTCGAGGACGACAGTTTCCTGGCCGTGTTGCACGCGGGTGACTTGCCGTCGGAGTTCGTACTGCCCGGGGGGCCGTGGGCTCCGCGGGGGTACGAGGTTCTGGTGGACACGGGTGCGGAGTCGCAGGGTTGTGCGCCGGGTGCGACGTACGGCGCGGGGGCGGTGATCACGGTGGAGGCCCGGACGGTGTTGTTGCTGCGGGTTCTTTCTTAGGGGGCGCGCTGTTTCGTCTGCCGGGTGCGGGTTCTTTGGCGGGTGCGGATTCTTTGGCGGGTGGGGGCCGGTGGGGGCTGAGCGCGCAGTTCCCCGCGCCCCTGAAATGCGCACTGCGTGCGCCATTTCAGAGGGCGCGCGTCACGCGTCCCCTGGAGCTGCGGCGAAGCCGCATGCTCCAGGGGCGCGGGGAACTGCGCGAGAAGTCCCCACCGGGGCCGCGGACGCAATGCAGCTCATAGGGGCCCGGGGCCACGGATGATCCGGGTCGGGGCCCGGCGGGCGAGGCGTCGGGGATACCCGGGGCCGTCAGGTACATGCCCTTCATTCGCGGTGACTTCGATCATGGCGTCGACCGCACGGGCGCCTTACCGTGGCCCGCCGTGAACTTCACCAGCAGTGACTCCCCCCGCAAAACGCCCCAGAAGCCTCTTCTGCTCGGCGCCGCGGGCGCCGCCCTCGCCGCCGCGCTCGCCACGACGGTGCTGTGGCCCGGCGCCGACGCCACCGCGGCGGCCGGCCGCGACGACATTACCGCCGTACGAACCATCGCCGCCCAGCTGAAGCACTGGCCACGGCCGCAGGCGACCCGGCTCGCCCGGGTGATCGCCGCGCACAAGGACCAGGGCGCGTACGCGACCTTCGACGCGGACAACACGACGTACCGCAACGACCTGGAGGAGTCGCTGCTGCCCTTCCTGGAGACGAAGGGCGTCCTGACGCGGAACACGATGGACCCGTCCTTGAAGGTGATCCCCTTCAAGGACACGGCCACGCACAAGGAGACCCTGACCGAGTACTACAACCGGCTGTGCGAGGTCGACGACCAGGTCTGCTATCCGTGGGCCGCGCAGATCTTCTCCGGGTTCACGCTGAAGCAACTCAAGGGGTACATCGACGAGTTGCTGGCCTATGACAAGCCGCTGCCGGGCGGCGCGAAGCCGCCGGAGTTCTCGGACGGCATGCGGGAGCTGTACCACGCGCTGCGCTCGCACGGCATCGAGGTGTACGTGGTGAGCGCCGCGAGCGAGGACCTCGTACGGATGGTGCTCGCCGAGCCGAAGTACGGCTACGACGTGAAGCCGGAGAACGTGCTCGGCGTCGCCGCCCTGCTGAAGGACCGCAGGACGGGCGACGTGACGAGCTCCCGGAAGGAGATCGCGGCCGGGACGTTCGACCAGAAGGCGTTGCAGAACCGGGAGTTGACGCCGATGCTGTGGGCGCCCGCGACCTGGTACGAGGGCAAGCCCGCCGCGATCAGTACGTACATCGACGCCTGGAAGAAGCCGATTCTCGCCGCCGGGGACACACCCAAGAGCGACGGGCCGATGCTGTTCCGGTCGGTCGACGTGGCGCACGGCGGGGTCCGTGTGTGGGTCGACCGCAAGGACAGTTACATGAAGGAGCTGAACGCCATGAAGGCGGACGGCGCGAAGCGGCAGAAGGAGCTGGGGCAGAAGGTGACCGCCGACAAGCGGTGGGTGACCGTGACGCCCGACGAGATCCGCTGACGCTCAGCCGAGGATCTTGCGGTCGTACGCCACCGCCACCGCCGCCGCGCGGTCCTTCACACCCAACTTGCCGTAGATGTGCGTGAGATGGGTCTTCACCGTCGCCTCGCTGATGAACAGCTCACGCGCGATCTCCTTGTTCGAGGTGCCCCTGGACACCAGGACCAGGACCTCGCGCTCCCGGGCCGAGAGCGTCTCGTCGGCGGCGACGGCGGGCCTGCGTACCGCGGTGACCAGGCGGGAGGCGACCGCCGGGGAGAGGACCGTGCGGCCCTCGGCGGCGGCGCGCACCGCCGTGAACAGCTCCTCGCGCGGGGCGTCCTTGAGGAGGTAGCCGGTGGCGCCGGCCTCGATCGCGGGCAGCGTGTCCGAGTCGGTGTCGTACGTGGTGAGGACCAGCACGCGGGCGCGGGCGCCGCGACGGGTCAGTTCCTTGATGGCGTCGACGCCGTTGCCGCCCGGCATCCGCAGGTCCATCAGGACGACGTCCGGGTCGAGTTCGGCGGTGCGGGTGACCGCCTCCACTCCGTTCGCCGCCTCGCCCAGGACCGTGAAGCCCTCGGCGGTGTCGAACATGCCGCGCAGGCCGTCGCGGACCACGGGGTGGTCGTCGACGATGAGGAGGGTGATCACTGGGTCAGTCATGGCGGACCAACGGTACGCGAGCCGAGATCGCCGTGCCGCCGCCCGGCTCCGACTCGATGGTGACATCGCCCGCGAGGCGTTCGGCACGCGCCCGCATGCCGTCGAGGCCGAAGCCCGCGGTGCCGGTGCGGGCGGGCAGCGCGATCGGGTCGAAGCCGCGCCCGTCGTCCCGCACGTCGAGGGTGACCTCGCCCGCCATGAAGGAGAGGGTGACGCCGAGCCGGGTCGCGTGGGCGTGCCGGGCCGCGTTGGACAGGGCCTCCTCGGCGATGCGCAGCAGGGACGCCTCGATCTCGTCGTGGAGCGGCTCGGCGGTGCCGGTGACCGTGAATTCGGCGCGTACGCCGGTGCGGCCGGCCCATTCGGCGACGGTCTTCTTCAGCGCCTCGGGCAGGGTGGCGTCGGCGAGGGCGGCGGGCGAGAGGTTGTGCACGGAGCGGCGGGCCTCCCCGAGGCTGTGCCGGGCGAGGCCCGAGGCACGGTCGAGGTGCTCGCGGGCGACTTCCAGGGTGGGCGCGTTCGCGACGACCTGGAGCTGGGCGATGATGCCGGTCAGGCCCTGCGCGATGGTGTCGTGGATCTCGGCGGCGAGCCTGCGGCGCTCGTCGGCGACCCCGGCTTCCCTTGCCTGGACGAGGAGTTGGGTGTGCAGCTGCGCGTTCTCGTCCATGGCCAGCTGGAGGGCGGTGTTGGCCTCCTCCAGTTCGCCGATGATGCGGGCCTGCGCGTGCGCCCGCTCCTCCTCCTGCCCCTGCAGGCGCCCTGTTACGAAGACCAGGACCAGATTGACGACGAGCAGCCCGACGAACACGGACCAGCCGGGCCATCCGTCGGGCGGGAACCCCCCGGCCTGGGCGCCCGCGATGATGACGGCCGAGGCCAGCAGGCCCGGCCACTGCAGCGGCCGGGGCAGCAGCCGGTCCGCGTCGAAGTAGCCGATGCCCGCGTAGAACGAGTAGAACGGGTTGATCATCGCGAGGACGAAGGCGATGGCCCAGCGCGTCCAGTAGCAGAAGACGCCCGCGGCGGACGGTCCCGGCCGGGTGCGTTCCCGTCTGGTCCACCACAGCTGCAGGACGAGTCCGGCGGCGGTGAGGACGCCGATGACGTACCACTCGACGCGATCCGTACCGATCAGGCCGGACGTCACGACGCACAGGACGAAGCCGACGCCGAACAGTACGTAGGGCGCCCAGCGGTGGAAGGCCAGTCGCCGCTCCTCGATGGCGGCGACGGCTTCCTCGGCGGTGCGCTCCACTCCGGCTCCCCTGGTCATGCACTCAGTCTGCACGGCCCCGCCGTCCCTCATCGCCTCACTCCCAGCGGAACCAGCGCGCCGCCGCGCCGGACAGCGCCACGGCCCACAGGACGAGGACGCCCAGGTGGATCCAGCCGGGCCGGTCCCCCGCGGCGGCCTCGCTCATCGCCTGGGACGCGGCGCCGAACGGGGTGCACTCGACGACCCGGGCGAGCCCGTCCGGCATCGACTGCACCGGCAGCCACACCCCGGCGCAGAACATGCTCGGGAAGAACACGGCGGAGCCGATGGCGCCCGCGACCTTCTGGGTGCGGGCCCGCGCGGCGACCAGCGCGCCGAGCGCCAGCGCGACGACGACCGAGAGCACGAGCGCGAGCAGGTAGCCGAAGGCCTGCTGCGGCAGCCGGACGTCGAACGCGAGCCGCCCGATGGCGAGCGACAGCAGCGACGAGAGGAGGGCCGCGACGCCGTGGATGGCCATCTGCGCGCCGAGCAGCGCGGGCGGTCGTACCGGCGTGGCCGACATGCGGCGCAGAATGCCGCGCTCCCGGTACCCGGCGATGACCGGCGCCATCGCCTGCAGACCTGCCACGATCAGCGGGAGCAGCACGGTGACGGGGACGTACGCGTCGATGAGGCGCAGGCCGTCGGGCCCCGAGTCGGCCTCGCGGAACGCCGGGATGCAGCCGAGGATCACCAGGAGTACGGGCGGGAAGACCGCGATGCCGAAGAGGGCGCCGGGTTCGCGCAGGAACAGCCGGACCTCGCTCTTCAGGACGGCGGCGTTGGCGCCGGGCAGGCGCACAGGGGTGGTGGTGGCGGTGGCGGTGCTCATGACTGGCCGGCTCCCGTCAGGTCGAGGAACGCGTCGTCCAACGTGGCGTCGACGACCCGGAGTTGGTGGGCGGTGATGTGGTGCCGGGCGAGCAGGGTGATGACGGCGTTGACGGTCTCGTCGCCGCCGGTCAGGGTCGTCCGGCCGTCCCGGTGCTCGACACCGGCGAGGCCGGGGAGTCCGGCCAGCTCACGGTCGTCGAGCGGCGCGGACGGCGTGAAGGAGATGACGGTCGCCCCGGCGGCCCGGCTGATCAGTCCGGCCGGGGTGTCGAGGGCGGCGACGCGCCCCTTGTCGATGACGGCGATGCGGTCGCACAGCCGCTGCGCCTCTTCCATGAAGTGCGTGACGAGCAGCACGGTGACCCCGCTGTCCCGTACGTCCTCGATGAGCTGCCAGGTGTCGCGGCGGGCGCGCGGGTCGAGTCCGGTGGTCAGTTCGTCGAGGACGACGACCCGCGGGTTGCCGACGAGGGCGAGCGCGATGAACAGGCGCTGTTTCTGGCCGCCGCTGAGCTTGGCGAACCGGGTGGAGAGTTTCTCTTCGAGCCGCAGCCGCTCGGCGAGCGGCCGCCAGTCGAGCGGGTCCGGGTAGAAGGAGGAGTACAGCTCCAGGGCCTCCCGCACGGTCAGCTTCGCCTGGACCTCGCTCTCCTGGAGCTGGGAGCCGAGGATCCGGGTGACCTTCTCGTGGTCGCGCACGGGGTCGAGCCCGGCGACCCGCACCTGTCCCTCGTCGGGCACGCGCAGTCCCTCGACGCATTCCACGGTGGTGGTCTTCCCGGCTCCGTTGGGACCGAGGATGCCGAAGATCTCGCCTTCTTGTACGGCGAAGGAGATCCCGTCGACGACGGCCCGCCCGGCGTACGTCTTGCGCAGCCCGGTGACCTCGATGAGCGGTGCACTGGTGGTGGTCATGGCTCAAGCGTCTCCCGGTGGGGGCGGGCGGGGCATCGCCCATCACGCTCGAAGGGGCATCAACCGATCGGCTGATGGGCGGTACGACCCCGGTGGCCGGGCCGCCGGAAACCCACTGGGCGTTGTCAGTGCCGAACCGTAGTCTCACCCCTGATGGCCACTACGGATGCACCTACCACGGACCCTGCCCGGATCGACGAGCCGGACCAACTCGCGGCGCCTGTACAGCAGTCGGCGTCGCGCACGCTGGTGCGGCTGTGGCCGTACGTACGGCCGGTGCGGGCGCGCTGGGCGGGCGCCGCCGCGGTGGCCGTACTCGCGTCGCTCGTGGGGCTGCTCTTTCCGCTGGTGCTGAAGTGGATCGTGGACGGGCCCGTCACGGACGGGGACCCGGGCGGGGTGTGGGCCGGCGCCGGGGTGCTGCTCGCGCTCGGCGTCGTGGAGGCGCTCCTGTTCGGGCTGCGGCGCTGGCTCATAGCGCGGCCGCTCGCCAGTGTCGAGGCCGCGATGCGGGCCGATCTGTACCGGCATCTGCAGCGGCTGCCCGTCTCCTTCCACGACCGGTGGGCCTCGGGCCAGTTGCTGTCGCGCGGCACGACGGACCTCATGGTCGTGCGGATGTTCCTCGCCTTCCCGCTGACGTTCCTGATCGTGAACGGGGTGACCATCGCCGCCGGGCTCACCCTGCTCGTCGCGCAGGACTGGAGCCTCGGCCTTGTGCTGCTCGCCCCTGCCGTGCCGCTGATCGCGGTCTGCTACCGGTTCGAGCACGGGTACGCGCAGGCGTCGCGCCGGGCCCAGGACCAGGTCGGCGATCTGACCACCGTCGTCGAGGAGTCCGTGCTCGGCATCCGGATCATCAAGGGCTTCGGCCGGCACCGCAGCCAGGCCCGCGCCTTCCGTGACCTGTCGCGCACGCTGCGCGGCACCGAGCTGACCAAGGCGCGGCTGCTCGCCGGCATCCTCGCGGTGATCACGCTGCTGCCGGAGGCGGCCCTCGGCGCGGCCCTCGTCATCGGTACGGTGCAGGTCGCCGACGGCGAGCTGTCCACGGGCACGCTCGTCGCCTTCCTGTCGACGGCGCTCGCGCTGCGCTGGCCCATCGAGTCCATCGGCTTCCTGCTGGCCATGAGCCAGGAGGCGGCGACGGCGACACGGCGGTACTTCGAGGTGATGGACGCCCCCGAGGAGGATCCGCGGGTGCGCCCGGCGGCGGGCGACGAGAGTGACGAAGGGCTCCGGTTCGACGGCGTCGCCTTCCGCTACCCGGACGCCGCGAAGGACTCCGAGCCGACCCTGCGCCGGATCGATCTGCACGTACGGTCCGGCGAGACCATGGCCCTGGTCGGCGCGACCGGCAGCGGCAAGACCACACTGACCGCGCTCGTGCCCCGCCTGTACGACGTCACGGCGGGCCGCATCACGCTCGACGGGCGGGACGTCACCGCCGTCCCGCGCGAGGAACTGCGCACGCTGGTGTCGATGGCGTTCGAGGAGCCGACCCTGTTCTCCGCGTCGGTCGCCGAGAACGTGCTGATGGGGGCGCCCGACAGCACGCGGGAGCAGGTGCGGCGGGCGCTCGGGGTGGCGCAGGCCGACTTCGTGCGCAAGCTCCCTGACGGCGTCGACACCGAGGTCGGCGAGCAGGGCCTGAGCCTGTCGGGCGGTCAGCGGCAGCGCCTGGCGCTCGCCCGGTCCGTCGTCGGCGCGCCGCGCTTCCTGATCCTGGACGACCCGCTCTCCGCACTCGACGTGCACACGGAGGCCGCGGTGGAGGCGGCGCTGCGGCGGGTCCTCGCGGACAGCACGGCCCTCGTCGTCGCGCACCGCCCCTCCACGGTGCTGCTCGCCGACCGGGTCGCGCTGCTCTCCCAGGGGCGGATCACGGCGGTGGGCACGCACCAGGAACTGCTGCGCACGAGCGCGGAGTACCGGCACCTGATGTCGGGGGACACGGCGGGCGACACCCGAGAGGCAGCGCAGGCATGACGACCACCGCGAACACCGGGACGGCCACGGCGCCGCACGGCCCGGACAACACAGCCGACACTGCCGACCCGGACGGCTCGGTCCGGCCCCCCTCCCCCGGCGACCCCTTCGACCAGGACGACCTGCCCACGCCCAAGGGTGCGACGGGTCTGCTGCTGCGCTCCCTGCTCGCGCCGCACCGCCGCACCGCCTGGCTCACCGTCCTCGCGCTGCTGCTCCAGCAGGCGGCCGTGCAGTCCGGACCGCTGATCGTCGCGTACGCCATCGACAGCGCGGTGCCCGCGTTCCGTGACCACGCGTACGGGCCGCTGATCGCGGTCGGCGCCGGCTTCCTGCTGACGGCGTGCGCCTCGGCGGCCTTCCAGTACGCGTACATCCAGCTCTCCGCCCTCGTCAGCCAGAACGCGCTGCTCGATCTGCGCGGCCGCATCTTCCGGCACGCACAAGCGCTGAGCGTCGACTTCCACGACCGGTACACCTCGGGCCGGGTCATCTCGCGGGCCACGACGGACGTCGAGGCGCTGCGCGAACTGCTCGCCGAGGGCCTGCAGGAACTGGTCAACGTCATCCTCGCCTCGCTCTACATCACGGCGATGCTGCTCTGGCTCGACCTGGGCATCGGCGCGGTCGCGGCGCTCTCCTTCGTCCCGCTCTCCGTCCTCATCCGGCTCTACCGGCGGCGGGCCGCGCGCGCGTACGGGGAGCGTTCGTCGGCGATCGCGGCGGTCATCGTGAAGTTCGTCGAGACGATGAACGGGATCCGGCCGGTGCGGGCGTTCCGCCGGGAGCGGGCCAACGACGAGCAGTTCGGCGCGCTGAACCACCGGCATGAACGGGCCAACGGCACGGCCATGCTGGAGATGGCGCGCTATGTCATCGGTTCCCGCCTCCTCGCGAACACCGCGGTCGCCGGCATGGTCCTGTGGGGCGCGTACCGGGTCGCGGACGGCACGCTCGAACTGGGCGTGCTGGCGGCAGCGGTGCTCTTCATCCGCCGTCTCTACGACCCCATCGACCGGCTCGCGATGTTCCTCAACTCGTACGAATCCGCGGCCGCGTCCCTGAAGAAGATCGCGGGCCTCCTCGCGCAGACGCCGTCCGTGCCGGAGCCGGAGTCGCCGCGTCCGCTGCCCGCGCCGCGTGACGGCCGGCCGGGACGCGAAGTGGATTTCGCAGACGTCTCGTTCGGCTACCGCACGGGCGGTGAGGTGCTGCCGCGCTTCGACCTGCTGCTGCCGGCCGGCCAGACGGTGGCCGTCGTCGGCTCGACGGGTGCGGGCAAGTCGACCCTGGCGAAGCTGCTCGCCCGCTTCTACGACCCGTCGCACGGGCGGGTGCTGCTCGACGGGGTCGACCTGCGGGAGCTGTCCCACGCGGAGCTGCGGCGCGGGGTGGTGATGGTGACGCAGGAGGCGTTCCTGTTCTCCGGAACGGTCGCGGAGAACATCGCGATCGGCCGCCCCGAGGCGAGCCGCGACGACATCGAGGAGGCCGCGAAGGCGATCGGCGCCCACGAGTTCATCACCGCGCTGCCCGACGGCTACGACACGGATGTGCGCAAGCGCGGCGGGCGGATCTCGGCCGGGCAGCGCCAGTTGGTGGCGTTCGCGCGGGCGCTGCTCGCGGACCCGGCGGTGCTGATCCTCGACGAGGCGACCAGTTCGCTGGACATCCCCGGGGAGCGGGCGGTGCAGCGCGCGATGCTCACGGTGCTGCACGGACGCACGGCCGTGGTGATCGCCCACCGGCTCTCCACGGTGGAGATCGCGGACCGCGTGCTGGTGATGGAGAACGGCAGGGTGGTGGAGGACGGCGCCCCGAAGGAGCTCATCACCGGCACCGGAACCTACGCGGACCTGCACAGGGCATGGAGGGAAAGCCTGACGGCCCACTCAAGCCCTTCACCGAACCACTCAAGCCCCTCCGGCGATTGAGGAGCGGGGTCCGGGGCGGAGCCCCGGGGCCGCACCACGTCGCCGACCGACGATTTACAGCCACGCCTACGCACAACCCGACCACCCCGCACACAGCTCCCACACAGCCCCCACGCCCGCACCCGGCCCAGCCACACCAAGCCGCCCGCGCCCCGCATATCGAACACGCCCCTCCGCGCACCGAACCAAATCCGGCCAACCTCTTGATGCGCTCCTGACAGACGGCGCTCTCTGCTGCCACTCTTCCCCACGTCCGCCGCACAGCTGCCCCTCAGCAACCAAGCGCGGCCGAGACGAACCACCGCTCCACACGTGAATCCGCACTGCCTGAACTGCGTTCTGCCCGGACGGCCACCCGCCGCCCGGTCCCCACTGGCCGCACACCCATGCGGCCGCGCAGAAGGAGTCAGCGTTGAGAAACACCTCCACCTCCCACAGACGCCGGGCCACTGCCGCCGCGGCAGTCGGAGCCGTCACCGCCCTGCTCGCCGTAGCGTTCCAGTCGGGCGCGGCCTCCGCCGACGACAAGTGGGACAGCGCCCCGGCCGCGACGGCGATCACCGCCAACGCCACCCGCGGCGCCGACCCGGGCGCCCTGCCCGCGAAGCTCTCCCCCGCCAAGCGCGCCGAGCTGCTGCGCGCGGCGAACACCTCGAAGGCGAAGGCCGACACCGCGAAGGACCTCGGCCTGGGCTCCCAGGAGAAGCTCGTCGTACGGGACGTGCTGCAGGACAAGGACGGCACGACCCACACCCGCTACGAGCGCACCTACGACGGACTCCCCGTCCTGGGCGGTGACTTGATCGTCGACACCGCGAAGTCCGGCGCCGAGAAGGGCGTGACGAAGGCGTCGAAGGCACAGCTCAAGGGCGTGCGGACGACGGCCGACGTGAAGCCGGCCGCCGCCGAGACGCAGGCCCTGAAGCTGGCCAGGGCGGACGGGTCGAAGAAGACCGCGGCCGACCGGGCGCCGCGCAAGGTCGTCTGGCTCGGCCAGGGCGCGGCCAAGGGCGAGCCCACCCTCGCGTACGAGACCGTGGTCGGCGGCCTCCAGGACGACGGCACGCCGAACGAGCTGCACGTCATCACCGACGCGGCCAGCGGCAAGAAGCTGCACGAGTGGCAGGCCATCGAGAACGGCACCGGCAACACCCAGTACAGCGGCACCGTCACCGTCGGCTCCGCGCAGTCCGGGTCGTCGTACACCCTCAACGACACCGCGCGCGGCGGCCACAAGACGTACAACCTCAACCACGGCACGTCGGGCACGGGGACCCTGTACTCCGGCTCCGACGACGTTTGGGGCAACGGACAGGCCTCCAACACCGAGACGGCCGCCGCGGACGCGCAGTACGGCGCCGCGCTGACCTGGGACTACTACAAGAACGTGCAGGGGCGCACCGGCATCCGCGGGGACGGTGTCGGCGCGTACAGCCGGGTCCACTACGGCAACAACTACGTCAACGCGTTCTGGGACGACAGCTGCTTCTGCATGACGTACGGCGACGGCACCAGCAACACGCACCCGCTGACGTCGATCGACGTGGCGGCGCACGAGATGACGCACGGCGTCACCTCGAACACCGCGGGCCTCAACTACAGCGGTGAGTCGGGCGGTCTGAACGAGGCCACCTCCGACATCTTCGCGGCGGCCGTCGAGTTCTACGCCAACAACCCGTCCGACCCGGGGGACTACCTCGTCGGCGAGAAGATCAACATCAACGGCGACGGCACGCCGCTGCGCTACATGGACAAGCCGAGCAAGGACGGCGCGTCCAAGGACGCCTGGTACTCGGGTCTCGGCGGGGTCGACGTGCACTACTCGTCGGGTCCGGCCAACCACTTCTTCTACCTGCTCAGCGAGGGCAGCGGCGCCAAGGTCGTCAACGGGACGAGCTACGACTCCCCGACCTCCGACGGTCTGCCCGTCACCGGCATCGGCCGCGACAAGGCCGCGCTGATCTGGTTCAAGGCGCTGACCACGAAGTTCACCTCCACCACCAACTACGCGGCGGCGCGCACCGGTGCGCTCGCGGCGGCCGGTGAGCTGTACGGGACCACGTCCACCGAGTACAAGGCCGTGCAGGACGCGTTCGCCGCGATCAACGTCGGCGCCCGCTCCGGCGGCGGCGACCCGGGCACCGGCAAGACGTTCACGAACGACGCCAACGTGAACATCCCCGACTCGCCCGGCGCGGCGGTCACCTCGTCCCTGACGGTCTCCGGCATCTCCGGCAAGGCGCCGTCCACGCTGAAGGTCGGCGTCGACATCGTGCACACGTGGAGCGGTGACCTCCAGGTGGACCTGGTCGGCCCGAGCGGCAAGACGTACCGGCTGCACTCCTCCGCGTACGACCCGACCCCCAACATCCAGACCACGTACACGGTCAACGCCTCCACGGAGACGGCCAACGGCGTCTGGAAGCTGAAGGCGCAGGACCTCGGGGCGCAGGACACGGGCTACATCAACAGCTTCAAGCTGACCTTCCCGTAAGCGGGATCCGGGTTCCGACCCGGCAAGGTCTGGGCGCGTCGCACCGGTGGTTCAACTCCCCGGAGCGGCGCGCCCGTTCACGTGCGATCAATCCCGTTCATACTCCGTTCGCAATACGTGCGTCAGTTTTCGCTCAACGAACGAATTCCGGCCAACCTGCGATCACGTACATGACATGTCCGGTCCTCAACTGTCAAAGTTTTCCCGAACGACCCGCACCACCCGCACCACTCGCACCACCCGCACATCACGCACAACCCGCACGGCAAAGCTCACCCCCACACTCAAGGAGCTTTCTTCGTGACATCGCACATATCCCGTCGCACCACCCTGTCGATCGCCACCGCCGTCGCCGCCGGTGCCCTGATCGCCGGAACGTTCACCGCCACCGGCGCCTCCGCGCAGCCCGCTGTCCCCTCGGCCACCCCACTGGCCCTGAGCGCGACGGCCCACGCGGACCTCGTCAAGGACGCGAGCGCCAAGTCGGCAGAGACGGCGAAGGAGTTGAAGCTCGACTCCAAGGAGAAGCTCGTCGTCCGCGACGTCGTCAAGGACCGCGACGGCACGACCCACACCCGCTACGAGCGGACGTACGACGGACTCCCCGTCCTCGGCGGCGACCTGGTGGTCCACGAGACGAAGTCCGGCAGCCGCGAGGGCGTCACGCGCGCCACGTCCAAGTCCATCGACGTGACCACCGCCGGCGCCTCCCTCAAGGCCGCTCCGTCCGGCGCCCGCAAGGTGGTCTGGGCGGCGACCGGCACGCCGAGACTCGCCTACGAGAAGGTCGTCACCGGCACACAGAAGGACGGCACGCCGAGCAAGCTGCACGTCATCACGGACGCCGCGACCGGCAAGAAGATCTACTCGTACGACGCGATCAAGACCGGCACCGGCGAGTCCGAGTACAGCGGCAGCGTCACGATCGGCACGACCAAGTCGGGCTCGTCCTACTCCCTCACGGACGCGACCCGCGGCGGCCACTCCACGTACAACCTCAAGAACGGCTCGTCCGGCAAGGGCACGCTGTTCACCGACGCCGACGACAAGTGGGGCAACGGCACGGTCAGCGACGCAGCGACCGCCGGTGTCGACGCCGCCTACGGCGCCCAGGAGACCTGGGACTACTACAAGAACGTCTTCGGCCGCAGCGGCATCAACGGCGACGGCAAGGGCGCCTACTCCCGTGTCCACTACGGCAACGCGTACGTCAACGCGTTCTGGGACGACAGCTGCTTCTGCATGACCTACGGCGACGGCGAGGGCAACAAGAACCCGCTCACCGCCCTCGACGTGGCCGCGCACGAGATGAGCCACGGCGTGACGGCGGCGACCGCGGGCCTGGTCTACAGCGGTGAGTCCGGCGGCCTGAACGAGGCGACGTCCGACATCTTCGGCACCTCGGTGGAGTTCTACGCGAAGAACAGCAAGGACGTCGGCGACTACCTCATCGGCGAGTCGATCGACATCAACGGCGACGGCACCCCGCTGCGCTACATGGACAAGCCGAGCAAGGACGGCGCCTCGCTCGACGCCTGGAAGTCCGGCGCGGGCAACGTCGACGTCCACTACTCGTCGGGCATCGCGAACCACTTCTTCTACCTGCTCAGCGAGGGCAGCGGCAAGAAGACGATCAACGGGGTCGCCTACGACTCCCCCACCTCCGACGGCTCCACCGTCACCGGGATCGGCCGCGACAAGGCCGAGCAGATCTGGTTCAAGGCCCTGACGACGTACTTCACGTCGAACACCAACTACGCGGCGGCGCGCACCGGCACGCTGAGCGCGGCGAAGGACCTGTACGGCGCGGACTCGGCCGAGTACAAGGCCGTGGCCGCGGCCTGGGCGGGCGTGAACGTCAAGTAGCAGCCTGCACGAGCCACTTGGGGCGCCCGGAGAGATCCGGGCGCCCCTTGCCGTGCCGAAGCCGTCAGTCCAGTGCCAGCATGATCAGCATCGCGGCCCAGCACAGGGCCACGAGCACCGGCAGCAGCATCATGATGAGCCCGGTCGGCGACTGTTTCAGCCAGTTGTTGCCGTCGACGGACACCTCCCGTCCCACTATCCGCTGCCCGCCGTACCAGGCCAGATGCTCCTCCAGCTCCATGGCGGCGTTCTTGCGGGCGCCCAGATAGCGGCGCCCGAACCGCAGCATCTGCGTGAACGCGATGGCGGAGCCGAGGCCGATGACCGAGATGACCATCGCGAGCGTGTCCGCGATGTCCGCCGACGACGATGCCGTGTCACCGCGCTCGGCGAGGCTGAAGCCGAGCGCCGCCGCGAGGCCCGCGGTGATGTAGAAGAAGTTGTTCAGCTTGTTCCAGTTGAGGACGTCCTCGTGCTTGTACAGATCGACGGCGACCAGGTACTGCCCCTGAAGCATCGCCTCGCGCGGCTTGCGCCACACCCACACCATCCGCTCCTTCCCGTCGGGCGGGGTGAGCCGGGTCAGCTCCTCGAAGCCGAGTTTGCGGTGGAAGAGCGTGGACGCCTCGTTGAACGGCACGCTGACCACAGCGGCGATCACCGGGCTCCCCTGCCACTGCTCCAGGAGGTGGTGGTAGAGGCGGGACGCGACCCCTCTGCGGGCGGCCGTGCGCGACACGCAGATCTGCTTGATGACGAGGAACGAGCCCAGCGTCGTCTTGATCCGGTGGTTCAGCCATTCGTCGGGACCGATGCGTTCGTCGCTGTACGCCAGCAGGTAGCCGAGCACCTCCGGGCCCTTGACCGCGACCCAGAAGTGCTCGGCGCTGGACAGCCGCGCCCGGTAGTCGTCCCGGGTGTAGTCCGAGACGAGGAAACCGGCGCGGCCCGCCTGCGGGTTCCTGGGATCAAGGCGGCGCTCCTCGGCCAGCGCCACGATGGCATCGAGGTGGGCCTCGCCGGCCCGGACGATCTCGATCGGCAGGTCCTGTCCCGCTGACGCCGACATGTACAACCCCCGTTGAGTCGAATGGATGACTCCTCAACTTACCTTTGCCATGGTCGAGTTGATGGAATCTTGCACTCGTACGAGGGGTGCGGTCAGCTCACCGCATCAACACTCCGGCCCCTTCCCCCACCGCCTCCGACGGCACCGCCACCAGCCCCGCCTCGGCCGTCGAGGCCAGCAGGCGATGGGTGGGCAGGATGCGGACCGTGTAGCCGTAGGGGCCCGTGCGGTCCAGGGCGAGGGGGCCCTCGTAGGACCAGCGGCCCTCGTCGTCGGGGCCGCCGACCGGCTTCAGCGGGACCGTGGCGGCCTCCGCGATGCTGTCCTCGGCGTCGACGCGGCCCGCCACCGCCTGGACCTCCACGTCGTCGGGGACCAGGTCGCCGAGGGCGACACGGACGTGCAGGGACAGGGTCGCGCCGAGCTCCGCCGTGGCCGTCGTCGACGCCTCGACGTGGTCGGCCGCGACGCGCGGCCAGGCCGTGCGCACCCGGGCCTTCCAGAGCGCGAGCTCGCGTGCCGTGCCCGGGGTGAGCGCCCGGTCGGCGCGGGCCGCGGGCGCGTACAGCTTCTCGACGTACTCGCGGACCATCCGGCCGGCCAGCACCTTCGGGCCGAGGTGCGTGAGCGTCTGGCGGACCATCTCGATCCAGCGGTCGGGCAGGCCCTCGGGGCCGCGCTCGTAGAAGCGGGGGGCCACCCGGCGCTCCAGGAGGTCGTAGAGCGCGGCCGCCTCCAGGTCGTCGCGGCGGTTCTCGTCGGTCGCCGTGCCGTCGGCCGTGGGGATCGCCCAGCCGAAGTCCGGCTCGAACCATTCGTCCCACCAGCCGTCCAGGACGGACAGGTTGAGGCAGCCGTTGAGGGCCGCCTTCATGCCGGACGTGCCGCACGCCTCCAGGGGACGCAGCGGATTGTTGAGCCAGATGTCGCAGCCCGGGTAGAGCTTCTGCGCCATCGCCATGCCGTAGTCGGGCAGGAACACGACGCGGTGGCGCACGCGCGGATCGTCAGTGAAGCGGACCAGTTCCTGGACGAGGCGCTTGCCGCCGTCGTCCGCCGGGTGCGCCTTGCCCGCGACCACGATCTGCACCGGCCGGTCCTCGTCGAGCAGCAGCCGCATCAGCCGGTCGGGGTCGCGCAGCATCAGCGTGAGCCTCTTGTACGAGGGCACGCGCCGGGCGAAGCCGATCGTGAGGACGTCCGGGTCGAGGACGCCGTCGATCCAGCCGAGTTCGGCCGCGCCCGCACCGCGCTGGCGCCACGATGCCGTGAGGCGTCGGCGGACCTCGTCCACCAGCTGGCCGCGCAGATCCCGGCGCAGCTCCCAGATGTCCCGGTCGGGAATCTCGCCGACCGCGTCCCAGCGGTCCGAGCCGCCGACCGACAGGGCGTCCTCGGTGCGCCGTTCACCGATCTGGCGGGCGCCGAGCCGGAACACCTCGGGGGCCACCCAGGTCGGCGCGTGCACCCCGTTCGTCACGGAGGTGATCGGCACCTCCTCCGGGTCGAATCCGGGCCACAGCCCCGAGAACATCTCCCGGCTGACCGCGCCGTGCAGGGTGGAGACGCCGTTGGCGCGCTGGGCGAGCCTGAGCCCCATCACCGCCATGTTGAAGACGTTCGGGTCGCCGCCCGGGTACGTCTCCATGCCGAGGCCGAGGATCCGCTCGACGTCGAGTGCGGGGAGTTCGGCGCCCGGTCCGAAGTGCCGGGCGACCAGTTCGCGGTCGAAGCGGTCGATGCCGGCCGGGACCGGGGTGTGCGTGGTGAAGACGGTGCCGGCCCTGACCGCTTCGAGCGCCGCGTCGAAGTCGAGCCCCTCGTCGCCCAGTTCGGCGATGCGCTCGACCCCGAGGAGACCGGCGTGGCCCTCGTTCGTGTGGAACACCTCGGGGGCGGGGTGCCCGGTGAGGCGGCAGTACGTGCGCACGGCCCGCACCCCGCCGATGCCGAGCAGCATCTCCTGCAGCAGCCGGTGCTCGCTGCCGCCCCCGTACAGCCGGTCGGTCACCTCCCGCTCATGCGCGCCGTTCTCCTCGACGTCGGAGTCCAGCATCAGCAGGGGCACCCGGCCGACCTGCGCCTGCCAGACGCGGGCGAGCAGCCGGCGGCCGCCGGGCAGCGCGATCGCGAGGTGCACGGGCGTGCCGTCCGGCTCGCACAGCAGGGTCAGCGGCAGTTCGTTCGGGTCGATGACCGGATACGTCTCCTGCTGCCAGCCGTCCCGGGACAGCGACTGCCGGAAGTAGCCGTGCCGGTACAGCAGTCCTACGCCGATGAGCGGGACCCCGAGATCGCTGGCGGCCTTGAGGTGGTCGCCGGCGAGGATGCCGAGGCCGCCCGAGTACTGCGGCAGCGCGGCCGTGATGCCGAACTCGGGCGAGAAGTAGGCGATGGCGCCCGGGAGTTCGTTCGACTGGGCCTGGGTCTGGTACCAGCGGTCGTCCTGGAGGTACCCGCGCAGATCGTCGGCGATGTCGCCGAGTCCGGCCAGGAACACCTCGTCACAGGCGAGCTCGGCGAGCCGGGACGGCGGCACGCTGCCGAGCAGACGCATCGGGTCGCCGTCGCAGGCGGCCCAGCGCCCCGGGTCGACGGCGGCGAACAGGTCACGGGTACCGGCATGCCATGACCAGCGCAGATTACGGGCCAATTCGTACAGCGGAGCGAGTGGTTCGGGCAGGACCGGGCGGACGGTGAAACGACGGATGGCCTTCACAGTTCCCCTTTCGCGCAGGCAGCGGGGGCGTCGGCGGACGGTCGGGCGGCGCGGCCGGGCGCACCGCTGCGGGACGCACCTCGTGTACGTCCCAGACGTCATCCACGACGTTAATGGGCAGCGGCCCCGCGGGCCACGGCGCACGGCCCCGCTCACGCTCGGACGGCGTGGCACACGGCCGAAACGCGCCCGCGCCGCCACCCGCACCACCGCCCGCCCCGCCCCGCAGTCACCGCGGGCCCCAAACCTCAGGCCTTGCGGACCGCCACGAACGCCCCGCGCACCGTGCCCTCGTCCGCGCTCCGCCACTCGGCGCTGACCTCGCCCGCCGTGCCGGGCGCGGCCCCGCCGGGCTCCAGTACGCGGACGATCTCGGGCCGGGCGGCGGCGCCCTCGTCGAGCCGGGCGTGGACCGCCGGGTCGAGCGCGCCGTCGATGCTCTGCGCGTGCGCGGGCACCTCGCCCTTCAGCAGCGCCGTCAGCTGGGCGAGGAGCACCGGGTCATGGGCTCCGTCGTACACCCAGCGCTCGCCCAGCACCCCGTGCACGACGGTGCCGATGAGCGCGTCGCCTGCCGCGTCCGGCAGCGGGGCGCCCCGGTAGGCCACGGGCACGTGGTACGTCACCGGCCGCGCGCCGGAGGTGTCCGTGACGGCCATGAACTCCATGCCGACCTCTCCGGCCGGGTCGTCGAGCCGGAAGCCGCCCGCCTTGGTCAGTTCCGGGGTGCCGGCGCCCTGGTACCAGGGCTGCTTCGGCAGCCAGTCGGCGATGAGTTCGAGCTTGGTCGGCTTGAGCGTGGTGCGGTGGATGATCGACATGCGCCCAGGCTCGCACGCCCCGGGCGGGCCCCGCCGCAGGATTGACGGCCGCCATGAACAGCCGGGCCCGACGGCCGGAATGAACGGCCGAATGTCGCCGCAACCCGAACGCGCCCCACCCGAACCGCACCCCGGCGCCACGGGCGATATGGCCGATTCCGCCCCCTCGTACATCCTTGTGACACTTCACACCACACGAGAGGCTGCCAACTGGCGTGCGACTGCGCCGAGTTGAGGAGGGGAACGCATACATGGCAGTGACCGTGCCAGTGACGCGGAAGCGGCATACGCGCTGGGCCGGCGGGCTCACCGCGATCGCCACAGCCGCGGTGATCTCGGCCATCACACTGCCCGCACACGCCGCCCCGGCACAGGGGCGGATATTCGGCGCCGGGGAGCCCGGCGCCGTGGCGGACAGCTACATCGTGACGCTGAAGGGGGGAACCAGGGCTCCGTCCGAGGCGGGCAAGGATCTCGCGGGCAAATACGGGGCGAAAATCAGCCACACCTACAGCAAGGTGCTCAACGGATACGCGGTGCGGGTCAACGAGGCGTGGGCCAAGCGGCTCGCGGCCGATCCGGGCGTGGCGTCCGTGGTGCAGGACACGAAGGTCGCCTTCGACGGGACCCAGCAGAAACCGCCCTCGTGGGGACTGGACCGCATCGACCAGAAGGACCTGCCGCTCGACACGTCGTACAGCTCGCCGGAGTCGGCGGGTGCCGGAGCGACCGTGTACATGATCGATACGGGCATCCGCATCAGCCACCACGACTTCGGCGGACGGGCCTCCTACGGCTGGGACTTCGTGGACGGCGACGCCACGGCGCAGGACGGCAACGGACACGGCACCCACGTGGCCGGAACCGTCGCGGGCAAGACCTACGGCGTCGCGAAGAAGGCGAACGTGGTCGCCGTGCGGGTGCTCGACGACGAAGGGGCGGGGACCACGGCCCAGGTCATCGCGGGCATCGACTGGGTGACCAAGAACGCGAAGAAGCCGGCGGTCGCCAATATGAGCCTGGGCGGGTACGGCAACGACCAGCTCGACGCGGCCGTGCGCAACTCCATCGCGTCCGGGGTCACTTACACGGTGGCCGCGGGCAACGACGGCCTCCCGGCGGACCTCTACTCGCCCGCCCGGGTCAAGGAGGCCGTCACGGTCGGTGCCACCGACCGTGCCGACGCACGTGCAAGTTTCTCCAACTGGGGTACCCGAGTCGACCTGTTCGCGCCCGGAGTGGACATCACGTCCGCGTCGTACACGAACAACACCGGGAAGGCCACCTTCTCCGGTACGTCGATGGCCACGCCGCACGCCGCGGGCGCGGCCGCACTGTATCTCGCCGACCATCCGCAAGCCACGCCCGCAGAGGTGGGCAAGGCACTGGTCGGCCAGGCGGTTCCGGACCGGGTGAGCAGTGCCGGTCTCGGCTCGCCGAACAAGCTGCTGCAGATCGAAAACCCGTAAACGGAAGGGGAGTTCATGAGCCGGTCCCGTCTCGTCGAGCGGGACCGGTCTTGTGTGTGCCCTTACGCGCGAGTAGTTAACAAAGTACCGGGTTGCCCGCCCGAAGAGTGTGGAAGGCTCCCCCGGTACGCCTTTCGGCACCACCGCACGGCCCCCCTCCCCGTACGTCGTCTCCGCAACCCCCAAAATCCCCGCGGACAGGAGCGGTCATGCCCGCACAGCGCCCTACTCCGACGTCTTCAGACGAGACGCCCCCCGGTAAATCCCCAGCCCCGGCCGCCGTCCCGGCCCCCGCGGCCGCGCCGGCGGCGCAGCGCACCCGCAAGAAGGCGGCCGCCCCCGCCGCGGCCAAGAAGACCGCGGCGGCGAAGACCCCGGCCCCGCGCAAGGCTCCGGCCGCTCGCAAAGCTCCGGCCGCTCGTAAAACCCCGGCACCGGTACCGGTGCCGGTCACCATCGGACGCATCCCCGTCCGTGACGTACGTCCGGTCGTCGATCACGGCCGTCGCCCGGCCAAGGCCGTCGTGGGCGAGACCTTCCAGGTCACGGCCACCGTGTTCGGCGAGGGCCACGGCGCCGTCGCCGCGAACGTGGTGCTGCGCGGCCCCGACGGGACGCCAGGACCCTGGGCCCCGATGCGCGAACTCGCCCCGGGCACCGACCGCTGGGGCGCCGACGTCACCCCGGACGCGCTCGGCGCGTGGACCTTCACCGTGGAGGCCTGGGGCGACCCGGTGGCCACCTGGCGGCACGCCGCCCGGATCAAGATCCCGGCGGGGATCGACACCGAACTCGTCCTGGAAGAGGGCGCGTTGCTGTACGAGCGCGCCGCGGCCGACCTGCCGAAACCGCTGCGAGAAACGGTTCTGCAAGCCGTCGCCGCGCTCCGCGACCCCGACCGGCAGGCCGCCACCCGGCTCGCCGCCGCACTCACCCCCGACATCGACACGATCCTCTCCCGCCATCCACTGCGCGAACTGGTCACGTCGTCCGATCCGATGCCGCTGCTTGTGGAGCGGGAGCGGGCGTTGTACGGGGCGTGGTACGAGTTCTTTCCGCGGTCGGAGGGTGCGGTGGTCGAGGCGGGTGCGGCG